>DATBGW010000250.1:0-6590 GCA_036557765.1 Actinoplanes sp. | reverse complement strand
TTCCCCAGACGGCCGCCCAGGCCCGCTGCGTCACCCCGCGATCTTGGAGTTGTGGTTGGCGCAAATGCCCGTGGAACGGGCATAAAGGCAACCACAACTCCAAGATCGCGGGGAATAGGGGGGTCAGTCCTTGGCCAGCCCGGCGCGGCGCAGCGCGTCGGCCATCGCTCCACCCCCAGAGCTCGAACCGCCCTGGCGGGACTGGCCGCCCTGGCGGGACTGGCCGCCCTGGCGGGACTGGCCGCCCTGGCGGGACTGGCCGCCCTGGCGGGACGAGCCCTGGCGGGATTGTGGCTTCGGTCCGTCCTGGGAACGCGGCTTGTCCTCGAGGCGCATGGTGAGGGAGATCCGCTTGCGGGGCTCGTCCACCTCGACGACCCGGACTTTCACCACGTCGCCGGGCTTGACCACGTCGCGCGGGTCCTTCACGAACGTGTGGGACAGCGCCGACACGTGCACGAGGCCGTCCTGGTGCACTCCGACGTCGACGAACGCGCCGAACGCCGCCACGTTCGTGACCACGCCTTCCAGGATCATGCCCGGCTTGAGATCGGCGATCTTCTCGACGCCCTCCGCGAACGTCGCAGTGGTGAACGCCGGCCGCGGGTCGCGCCCCGGCTTCTCCAGCTCACCGAGGATGTCGGTGACGGTGGGCAGGCCGACCGAGTCCGTCACGAAGCGTTCCGGCCGCAGACCGCGCAGCAGCGGCGCGTTCCCGATGATCGTACGGATGTCGGCGTCCGCGGCCGAGACGATCCGGCGGACCACCGGGTACGACTCGGGATGCACGGCGGAGGCGTCCAGCGGATCGTCGCCGTCGCGGATCCGCAGGAAGCCCGCGCACTGCTCGAACGCTTTCGGGCCGAGCCGCGGCACCTGCAGAAGTGCGCCGCGCGTGCGGAACGGGCCGTGCGTGTCCCGGTGCAGCACGATGCTCTCGGCCAGGCCGGCGCCGATGCCGGACACGCGCGACAGCAGCGGCGCGGACGCCGTGTTCACCTCGACACCGACGGCGTTCACGCAGTCCTCGACCACCGCGTCGAGCGAACGGGACAGCTTCAGCTCGGACAGGTCGTGCTGGTACTGGCCGACGCCGATGGACCGCGGGTCGATCTTCACGAGCTCGGCCAACGGGTCCTGCAGGCGCCGGGCGATCGACACCGCGCCGCGCAGCGAGACGTCCATCCCGGTCAGTTCCTGGGCGGCGTACGCCGACGCCGAGTACACCGACGCGCCCGCCTCGGAGACCATCACCTTGGTCAGGTGCAGCTGCGGGTTCCGCTTGATCAGCTCGGCGGCGAGCCGGTCGGTCTCCCGGGACGCGGTGCCGTTGCCGATCGCGATGAGGTCGACGTTGTGCTGCGCACCGAGCCGGGCCAGCGTCGCCAGCGCCTCTTCCACCTTGTTCTGCGGGACGTGCGGGTAGATCGTGTCGGTGGCCACGCACTTGCCGGTGGCGTCCACCACTGCGACCTTGACGCCGGTGCGGAAGCCGGGATCGAGCCCCATCGTGGTACGGCTGCCGGCCGGGGCGGCGAGCAGCAGGTCGCGCAGGTTCGCGGCGAACACCCGTACCGCCTCGTCCTCGGCCGCCTGCCAGAGTCGAAGCCGCAGGTCCGCGCTCAGATGAACCAGGATTCGGGTGCGCCAGGCCCAGCGGGCGGTGTCGGCCAGCCACCGGTCACCGGGTCGCCCGGCGTCGGCGATGCCGAACCGGGCCGCCACCGCGGCCTCGTACGACGCGTCGTCGGGATCGTCGGAGGGCTCCAGCGTCAGGTCGAGGATCTCCTCCTTCTCGCCGCGGAAGATCGCGAGGATCCGGTGCGACCGCAGCCGGGGGAACGGGTCGGCGGCGTCGAAGTAGTCGGCGAATTTGGCGCCCGCCTGTTCCCGGCCGGCGCGGACGCGGCTCACGAGCCGGCCACGCGCCCACATCCGTTCGCGCAGCTCGCCGATCAGATCGGCGTCCTCGGCGAAGCGTTCGACCAGGATGGCGCGGGCGCCGTCGAGCGCGGCCGCCGGGTCGGCGACGCCGCGGTCCGCGTCCACAAAGGCCGCCGCCTCGGTACGCGGATCCCGCGCCGGATCGGCTAGCAGCAACTCGGCCAGCGGCTCGAGGCCGGCCTCCCGGGCGATCTGCGCGCGGGTCCGGCGCTTCGGCTTGTACGGCAGGTAGATGTCCTCCAGCCGCGCCTTGGAGTCGGCGGCGATGATCTGCGCCTCGAGGGCGTCGTCCAGTTTGCCCTGTGACCGGATCGACTCCAGCACGGCCGCTCGCCGGTCCTCGAGCTCGCGCAGGTAGCCGAGCCGTTCGGAGAGCGTGCGCAGCTGCGTGTCGTCCAGCGCGCCGGTCGCCTCCTTGCGGTAGCGGGCGACGAACGGCACGGTGGCGCCGCCGTCGAGCAGGTCAACCGCGGCCGCGACCTGGCCGTCCCGTACGCCGAGCTCCTCGGCGATGCGCTGCGTAATCGGAGTCGTCACGCCTGCCGATTCTGCCCGGCCGGGGCGGCCGGTGTCGCGCCGCCTCGCGCGTTCACCCCTTGACGGCGAGCAGCGCGGCCTCGGTCCGGGAAGCGGCGCCGGTCTTGCGCAGGAGGTTGGACACATGCACGGTCACGGTCCGCACGGAGATGCCGAGCGCCCGGGCGATCTGCTTGTTCGACATCCCCTCGGCCAGGCAGCCGAGCACCTCGCGCTCCCGCGCGGTCAGTTCCCGGTACGTGCCGGCCAGCGCCTCCGGCCCGTCCGCGCCCTCGACGGCGAGCAGTTCGGTGAGCCGGTACGGGTTGCCGCCGGTGCGCCGCCACACCGCCTCGGCCAGGTCGGGCGGGACCGGGCTACCGGCGTACACGTGCTCGAGGATCTGGGCCACCTCGCCGGCGGCCAGCGCGCCGAGATGTCGGCGTACGGCGCCGGGCACGCCGGAGAGCCGCGCCAGCGTACGGGCGGTGAGCTCGTCCTCGGGTGGCCGGCTGGTCACCAGCAGCAAAGCCGGCAGGCCCGCGGTCGCCAGCTCGCCGACGAGGTTCAGGCTGGCCGGATCCAGCGCGTGCAGGTCCTCCACGACGAGCACGGCCGGGCCGGCGCCCACCAGCGCACGGACCGTGGTCACCGCGAGGCGCAACAGCGCGTCCGGGGCGTACCGCTGCCGGGGGACATCCGGCTCCTGGGCCAGCCAGGCCAGCGCGTCCCGCGGGACCGGTAGAGAGCGGCGAGGCCGCGCGGCCAGCACAGCGGCCAGCCAGTCGTACGGCGCGGGGGAGTGCAGCCGGGCCGAGCCGGCCAGCACCGGAGCCGGTCGTGCGGCCTGCGCCGCGGCCGCGACCAGCGTGGTCTTACCGGTGCCGGGCGCGCCGGTGATCACGGCGGGCACGCCGGTGCCGCTGAGGCACACCTGCGCCCAGGCGCGCCGCAGCTCCTCGAGGGCGGCCGCCCGTCCCACCATCGGCACCGGCATCACGCACACAACACTACGTAACAGGTACTAGAGACAGCGCTTGGAGTTTCCGGCACGCTTGGGTCCATGACGCTTGCTGTCCGCGCCGTCGCCGCGACCGACCAGGGTCTCGTGCGGTCTAACAACGAGGACGCGATCTTCGTCGGGACCCGGCTGTTCGTGGTCGCGGACGGCATGGGCGGCCTGCCGGCGGGCGAGCTGGCCAGCGACATCCTCGTTCGGGCGTTGGCGGTGGTCGATGACATGCCGGACACCGGCGAGCCGCTGCAGGACCTGCTCGCGGCGCTGCGGACGGCGAACGAGCGGATCGAGGAGGCGATCGCTGACGACGGCGCCCGCGACGGCATGGGCACGACTGTTACCGCACTGTTGCTCTCCGGGGAGTCGGTGGCGGCGCTCAACGTCGGCGATTCCCGCTGTTACCTGGTCCGGGACGGCCAGATGGCGCAGATCACCCGCGACGACACGTACGTGCAGGCGCTGGTGGACCAGGGCGTGCTCACGCCGGACGACGCCCGCCGGCACCCGCAGCGTGCGCTGGTGACGCAGGCGGTGCAGGGCGGCGACTTCCAGCCCACGGGACGCATGGTGCCGGTCCATGCCGGTGACCGGTTTCTGCTGTGCAGCGACGGGCTCACCGACTACGTGACCGACGAGGCGATCGGGGAGACGCTGCGCACCCGGACCGATCGGGAGTCGTGCGCCGCGGAGCTGATCAACCGGACGCTCGGGGCCGGGGCGCCGGACAACGTATCGGTCATCGTCTGCGATGTCGAGACGGTCTGACGGTCGTCTTCCGGACCCTCGCGGGACCTTCCACGGTGGAAGCCCGCCGTGTGAGGGTGGAAACGATGGACACCGACTTCACTGCCATTCCGGACTGGTTCCCGGTTGAGAACGCCGGCGCCGGCATCGCCGTGGCGGACGTCAACGGCGACGGTCGGCCCGATCTCGTGGTCCTCATGGTCGACGACCCACCGGGCGCGAACGCCGGCTACTTCCGCGTCGGCTGGGGGACCGACGACCAGGCCACCGTCGGCGACTGGACGCTGTGGACCGCGGTGCCCGACTGGGGTAAGTGGCTCAACGAAGGCGCCGGCGTCGCAGTGGCCGACATCAGCGGCAGCGGCCGCCCCGACCTGGTCGTCTTCATGGTCGACGGGGTGCCGAACGGCGCCAACATCGGCTACTACCGCGTCGGCTGGGATCTCGACGACGCCGGCCAGGTCAGCGGCTGGTCGCCGTGGATGACCGTGCCGGACTGGTTCCCCTGGGTCAACGCGGGCGCGGACATCGCCGTGGCGGATGTCGACGGCGACGGGCAGCTCGACCTCGTGGTTCTCATGGTGGACGCGCCGGACGGCCGCAACCAGGGCTATTACCGCAGCGGCCGGCTGAACGCCGACGGCACGGTCGCCACCTGGCGGGAGTGGGTGGCCGTCCCGGACTGGCGTTTCTGGGAGAACCAGGGCGCCGGCATCGCGGTCGCCGACCTGGACGGCGACGGTACGCCCGAGCTCGTGGTGCTGGCGGTGGACAACCCGCCACAGCAGAACGGTGGCTACTACAGCGTCGGCTGGCGGCTGGACGGCGGCCGCCCGGCGGACGGCTGGGGACCGTGGCAGCCGATCCCGGACTGGCATTTCTGGGAGAACCAGGACGCCGGCCTCGCCGTCGCGAGCCTGGGCGCGGCCGGAATGCCGCACCTTGTCGTGCTGACCGTCGACAATCCGGCCGGTGCCAACGACGGCTGGTATCGCGTCCTGGACGCCATGACCGACCTGGAGATGGCCGCGGACATGGGGGTCTGGCGCCTGCTGGAGAACGACGCCCAGGTCAATCCCGTGCACGCCGCGCTGCTGCCGACCGGCAGCGTGCTGTTCTTCGCCGGGTCCGGCAACGATCCGGACCGGCACGGCGGCCAGCAGTACCCGACCGCGGTCTGGCACTATCCGCAGCCGGTGTACAGCCGGCCCGGCTCGCCGGCCGACCTGTTCTGCTGCGGGCACGCGTTCCTTCCGGACGGGCGCCTGCTTGCAAGCGGCGGCACCGAGCAGTACGACCCGTTCTTCGGCCTGCGGCAGGCGGTCACGTTCGATCCGCACGGCGGGGCCGCCGATCCGGCAAGCCCGACCGGGACGGCGGGGGCCTGGATCGTCGAGCCGGACATGAGCGGCGGCCGCTGGTATCCGACGCTGCTCGGGCTGCCGGACGGCCGGGTGCTTGCGGTGTCCGGTGTGGACGAGCACAGCCAGCTCAACGTGGTACCGGACATCTACACCGACGGCGCGGGCTGGACGCCCATGCCGCCGTCGCCGGCGAACTGGCCGATGTACGCGCACCTGTTCCTGCTGGCGGACGGGCGGCTCTATTACAGCGGCGGCCAGTACGGCGCCAACAACGGCGTGCGGCCGAGCCTGTGGGACCTGACCACCAACACGGTCGTCGAGGTCAAGGGTGTCCTGCCCGAGGCGGGCAGCCGCAACCAGGCCGCCAGCGTGCTGCTGCCGCCGGCCCAGGAGCAGCGCGTGCTGCTCATCGGCGGCGGGCCGTACGACATGCACGACCAGACCGGCGCCACGGCCGGCACCGCGATCACCGACCTGGACGCGGCCGAACCGGAGGTGCGGGCCGCGGCGCCGATGGGGATGCGGCGCATGCACCTGTGCGCGACGCTGCTGCCGGACCGGACCGTGCTGGTGAACGGCGGCTCCATGATGGAGGAGAGCGGCGCGGACGCCACCCTGGACGCCGAGATCTATCACCCGGATCCAGGCGGCGGCGGCCCCGGGACGTGGACCATGGCGGCCGCCTCCCGGGTGCCCAGGCTCTACCATTCCGTGGCCCTGCTCATGCCGGACGGCAAGGTGATCACGTCCGGTTCCAACCCCGCGCGCAAGACCGAGGAGCTGCGCATCGAGGTGTTCTGGCCGCCGTACCTGTTCGCCGAGGACCGGCCGCAGTGCACCCCGGCGGACACCGAGGTCCACTATGGCGGCGCGCTGAGCGCGACCGTGGCGGACGCCGACGCGATCGGGTCGGCGTGCCTGATCCGGCCCGGTGCCACCACCCACTCGCTGGACTCCGAGCAGCGGCTCGTCGACCTGCCGCTCACCGACGGCGGCGCCGACCA
>DATBGW010000249.1:0-12331 GCA_036557765.1 Actinoplanes sp. | reverse complement strand
GCCCCGAGGTATCGACTCAGGAGGCGTTCTGAGCGGCCTGCCTGGTCTGCTCCTTGGCCTCTTGGGCGGAGTCCTGCGCCTGCTGCTTCGTGGTCTGGGCCGCGTCCTGCGCGGTCTCCTTGACCTGCGTGACAGCCTGCTGCACGCTGCCGGAGACGTCGTCCTTCATCTCGGTGGCGACGTCTTTGACCCGGTCGGTGAGCTCGCCGGAGTTCTCCCGGATCTGCTGCCCGGCGCGGCGTTCCGCGTCGGTCACCGGGATCAGCGTGGCGGCCAGCATCCCGACGCCGAACGCGATGATGCCGGCGGCCAGCGGGTTGCCCTGGGTCTGCTGCGTGACGGCCTGCGGGGCGCCGCGCACCGTGTCCGCGACGTCCGAAGCCTTGTCCTGCAACGTGTCCACTGCGGACGATGCCTTGTCCTGCACCGTGCTCGCAGCCGACGACGCCTTGTCCTGCACCGTGCTCGCGGTGTCACCGGCCGCGTGCCGGGCTGATTCCGAACTGCCCATGACCTTCTCCTTGACCGCGGTCCAGCGCCGCTGCGCGGCCTTGCGGGGGCTGGTCTTCTCGGCCAGCAGATCCACGTCGCGGGTGAGCGCGGCGCGGGTGTTCTCGATGTCCTGCCTCAGCCGGTCGGGTTCTTCAGCCATTGCGCGTCCTCCTTGATCGTGTCGACGGTGCGCCGCGGAACGGGGTCCACGTCCTTGAGCTTCTTGCGGCCGTTCGCGTAGAGGACCGCACCGATGATCGCCCAGAGAACCGCGACGATGAGCGCGGCCCAGCCCGGGTCCATGACGTTGCTGAGCGCGAACACCAGCGCGAAGCTCAGCAGGACGACCGCCAGGTACGCGGCGAAGCCGGCGCCCCCGAGCATGCCGGCGGCCTTGCCCGCCTTGCTCGCCTCTTGCTTGATCTCGGCCTTCGCGAGCTCCACCTCCTGGCGGAACAGCTGCGAGAGGTCGTTGCTGATGTTGCCGATCAGCTCACCGACCGAGGTTTCGGCGGCCTCGTCGGCCCGGTCGGCCGGATAGCCGCGATCGGCCGGGTAGGCACCGTCGGCCGGGTAGGCACGGTCGGCGGAATACGGCGTGGTCATCGCCGGTCCTCCCGGGTGTCGACAATGTACTCCTCCTCCACGACGACCGGCGTGCCGGTGCCCGTGGCGGCGTACTCGGTGGAGCTCGTCGCGCCGGTCGGGTATCCCGAGCCGGTGCCGGTCTGGTATCCCGCGTCGGTGCCGGTCAGGGCGGTGTCGCCGTAGCCGGCGGTGCCGTACCGGTCACCCGTCGAGTAGCCGGTCCCGGACACGAACGAGTCGCTGCTCGGCTTGCCGGCGTTCGAGTCGGCCTTGGCGATGCCCTTGCCGAGGCGCCCGACCACGAAGCCCGCGGCCAGGGCGGTGGCCAGGAACGCCCCGGGGCGGCGCCGGGCGAAGTCCTGCACCTCGCGCAGCACGCCCTCGGGCCCGTGGCGGTCCAGGTAATCGGCGAACTGCCGGCCGCCGTCGGCGACCCGCGAGACCACCGTCGCGGCCGGCGAGTCCTGCCGGTCGCCGCGCATCTCCTCGAGCTGGTCGGCGGCCTGCCGGATACCGGTCACCAGCTTGTCGTTCTGGCTGCGGGCCTGCTGGCTTACCCGGTCCCGGACGTCAGCGGCCACGTTCCGGGCCTGCGTCCGGGCTTCCGAACCGACCCGCTGGACCTGGTCCTTGGCGGTGTCCTTGACATCGCTCGCCGCCTGGCCCGCGGCGTCCTTGGCCTGGCCGGCGACCTGCTTGGCCTTCGAGTCGTCCGCACCGGAGGACCCGGTGCCGGCCGGATAGGACTCGGCGGAATAGGTCTCCGTCGGATACGCCTGGGCGGGGTAGGTCTCCGTCGGGTACGTCTCGGTCGGATACGTCTCCGCGGGATACGTCTGGGCCGGGTATCCCGGGTCAGCGGCCGGTGTGACCGGCTGGTCGCTGTAGCCGCCGTCCGGTGCGCGAGCGCCCGATGACACGTCACTCATTACTGCCTCCATGGGGGATCGTCGTTGCGCCCTTGGCCTTCGCACCTACCCGGCGCCGTCCCACCGCATGCATGATTGCCGCATGACAATAGTGCTAATTGGCACGGCATGATTCCGGGGAATCGGGGTACGGTCCGGCGTCCCTGTTAGCGTCGTCCCATGGACGCGCCCGACCTGATCAGCGCCGAGCGCGTGATCGGCGGCCGGACGTTCGACTTCGCCCGGCGGGTCGCCGTCATGGCGATCGTGAACCGGACCCCCGACTCGTTCCACGACCGCGGCCGCACGTACGCCCTGGAACGCGCCGTGGCCGCGGTCCGCGCCGCGGCCGACGCCGGCGCCGACTGGATCGACATCGGCGGCGTGCCGTTCGCCCCGGGCCCGGAGGTGAGTCCCGCCGAGGAGCTGGAGCGCGTTCTGCCGGTGGTGAAGGCGGCGCGCGACCTGGCCGTGGTGTCGGTCGACACGTTCCGGCCGGATGTGGCCCGCGAGGTGATCGCCGCCGGTGCGGCCGTCATCAACGACACGTCCGGGCTGCGCGACCCAGCGATGGCGGACGCGGTGGCCGGCACCCGCGCCGCGCTGGTGGTGACGCACAGCCTGGCCGCTCCACGGACCCTCCACCCGCGACCGGCCTATGCGGACGTGGCCGCGGAGGTGGCGCGGTTCCTGCGGGAGAAGGTGGCGGTCGCGCTGGAACGTGGAGTACGCCCGGAGCAGATCATCGTCGACCCGGGCCATGACCTGAACAAGAACACGTACCACTCGCTGGAGCTCACCCGGCGGCTCGACGAGATCGTCGCACTCGGCTATCCGGTGCTCGCGGCGGTCAGTAACAAGGACTTCATCGGCGAGACGCTGGACGCGGCACAGCAGGACCGGCTGGCCGGCACGATCGCCGCGGTGGTCTTCTGCGTGCTGCGCGGGGCGCGGATCGTGCGGGTGCACGACGTCCACGCGGCGGTCCAGGCCGTCCGCATGACCGAAGCCATGCTCGGCCTCCGCTCCCCCGCCGCCACCCTCCGTCACAACATGTAACGCCGCGCGCTCCCAACCCCTCGCGATCTTGGAGTTGTGGTTGCCCTTATGTCCGTTTCATAGGGCTTTGCTCCAACCACAACTCCAAGATCGCGGAGTTGACCTACATGGTTCAGTTCACGCGGATCCAGGCGTCGTCGATCGAGCCGTGGAACTGGTCGTTGTCCGCTCCCACACCCTTGCCGCCGATGCTGAACGGCTGCGTGGTCACCACGGACAGATCCTCCGGAATGGACGCGGTGGCCTGCACCTGGTCGTCGACCAGAATGGAGAGTGTGGCCCCGGACCGCCGGCACTCGAGCGCGTGCCATTCACCGTCCGCAATGGACGTCCGACTGCGCGCGACATACACGGCACCGGCGTCCTTGTCGCTCATCCCGCAGCTCGGCTTGCCGGAGACGCCGTCCACCTGAAGCTTGTACTGTCCGCCGGTGGCGTATCCCTTCTGCAGGATGTTCTCCGGTGCGGAGCCCTCCGCCTTGGACATCAGCACCCCGGCGCCGTAGCGCAACGGCCCCGCGCCCGGGTTGAGATCAGGCACGTCGGTCGCCTGCAGCACGACCCGCGGGCAGGTGTCGCCGGTGCACTTGGCCGGGAACACCGCCGCCTGACCGTTCCCGTGCGGCGCGAGCGTGACGCGACCGCCGTTGCGGACCACGGCCCGCAGCAGGTGTCCCTTGCCGGAACCGTCGTCGAACGTGCCGTCCGCGATCGTCGTGTCGAAGTTGTACGACGCGACGTAGGGCGACGCCGGACCGGTGGACTCGGTGCGAGGCGTCACGCCGGCGAACGCCGCGTACCGCTTCCGGGCCACGCCGTTGATCGTGGTGAACTCGCCGCCGGCGCTGACCGCCCCCAGCGCCGTGCTGGCCGCCAGCGTCCGGGTACCGGCCACACCGTTGGCCTGCGGCGCCCAGTCCAGCAGGTTGCCCTGCGCGTCCACGGCGGCCAGTTTGACCCGCGGCACGGAGCCGTCCGTGCAGACGCCCTTCACGCCGTTGTTGGTGGTCGTGCATGCCTTGTCGAAGTGACCGCCCACGTACGTGACGCCGTCCAGCGCGGTGATGGCCTGGGCGTCGCCGTCGAACACGCGCGTCCACCGGGTCGCGCCGGCGGTGCTGTACGCGATGGCCCGGCCGCCCTGCCCGCCCAGCGCGGCATACACCCCGTTCGCGTCCGTGGCCAGGGCCAGCACCTGCGAGATCGGTTTCGGCAGGAACGTCTTGTCGAGAACGCCGGTGGCGGTGTCGACCGCGGTGAGCCGAAGCGTGGAGCTGACGCCGTTCGTCTTGTGGAAGCTGCCACCGAGGTAGACCCGGCTGCCGCCGAGGGCCAGCGCGTTGACGTTGTCATCAGTGGTCGGCGCCCACGGGTCGAGCGCGCCGGTGGACAGCGTGAACGCAGCAAGGTTGGAGCGTGGCACGCCGTCGATCGCGGTGAGCCGGCCGCCGACGTACAGCCGGCCGTTGCCCGCCACCATGGCGTTCGGCTGCCCGGACACCGAGTGCTTGAGCGGGGTGACCGCGCCGGTGGTGGCGTTCAGCCCGGCGATCGAGTCCCGGGTGGCGCCGCCGACTTTGGCGAAATCACCCGCGGCGTACACCGCGTCGCCGTCCACGGCCAGCGTCCGCACCAGCGCGTCGGCGCCGGGGTTCCAGCCCAGCAGCGCACCGGTCCGGGCGTTGAACGCGGCGAGCCGCTGCCGGGCGATGGTCTTCCCGTTCACGATCGCGCCGGTGAACGCGCCGCCCGCGTACACCGTGTCACCGCGGTACGCGATCGCGTACACCGGGCCGTTGAACGACGGTGACGCGATCGGGTCGGACCCCACCACCGCGGCGAGCGCCGCGCCGCCGGCCGCCGTGACGGCGGTGGCGACACCGACGATAAGTATCCGGCGTACCGCCGCTTTAGCACCAATTCGGATATTAAGCACGAGGCACGTTAACCGGTCCGTTTCCGGCAGTCGCTCGGCGCCGGTCCGGCGAACGGGTCGGAACTCGAGCCGAACGGACCACTACCGGCCGGGTTGTCGCAGGCCAGCCCGTACAACGTGGCATGAGGCGCCGAACCGGCGCGATCGGACGATTGGCGGCCAACGCCACAGATTCCCCGGATCGGGGGACCCCGGCGCGGGTGTGGAATACTTCCGGGAACGCATCCGAAACTTCCGGCAACGACGCCGAAGGAGAGTCCGGTGAGCGGCGGCACGAGACGCGTGACGATCAATACGATCGCGCAGGCGGCCGGCGTGTCCGTACCCACGGTGTCCCGCGTGCTCAACGGCCGTTCGGACGTGTCACCACGCACCCGGGAACGGGTCGAGCAGCTGCTGCAACAGCACGGATACCGTCGCCGGGTGTCCCGGCGGTCGGGCCGGGCCAATCTCGTCGACCTGGTCTTCAACGATCTCGACAGCCCGTGGGCGGTGGAGCTCATCCGCGGCGTCGAGGACGTCACGCACGCGGCCGGCGTCGGCACCGTCGTCTCCGCCGTCCACCGGCGGTCGGTTCCCACCAAGCAGTGGCTGCAGAATCTGCGCGCCCGGGCGTCCGACGGGGTCATCTTCGTGACCTCGGAGCTCAGCCCCCCGGTGCACTCCGAACTGCACCGGCTCGGCATTCCGGTGGTCGTCGTCGATCCCGCTGGTGGCGCCGCCTCCGAGGTGCCTACGATCGGCGCCACCAACTGGGCCGGTGGTCTCAGCGCCACCGAGCATCTCGCGTCGCTCGGGCACCGGCGGATCGGCCTCATCGCCGGACCGAGGCACCTGCTGTGCAGCCGCGCGCGACTCGACGGCTACCGGGCGGCGCTGGAGGCGGCCGGAATAGCGGCCGACGACACGCTGGTCGCCCAGGGTGACTTCCTGCACGAGTCCGGCTTCGCCGGATGCGGCGCGCTGTTGGACCTCCCGGACCCGCCGACCGCCGTCTTCGCCTCCAGCGACACCATGGCGCTGGGTGCATACGAGGCCGCCCGGCGCCGGGGACTGCGGGTGCCGGACGACCTGTCCATCGTGGGCTTCGACGACCTGCCGGAGTCCCGGTGGTCGTCGCCGCCGCTCACCACGGTCCGCCAGCCGCTGGCCGAGATGGGCATCCTGGCTGCCCGGACGGCGCTGCGGCTGGCCCGCGGCGAGCGGATCGACACGCCGCGGGTGGAGCTGGCCACGAACCTCGTGGTCCGGGACAGCACCGCCCCGCCGCGCACCTAGCCGACGAATATGTTCAAGATCAGGACGCAGGCGAAGCCCACGATCGAAATGATCGTCTCCATCACCGACCAGGTCTTGATGGTCTGCCCGACGGTCATCCCGAAGTACTCCTTGACCAGCCAGAACCCGGCGTCGTTGACGTGCGAGAAGAACAGCGATCCACAACCGATCGCGAGCACGACGAGGGACAGCTGAGGCGCACTCAGCGTGCTGGCCAGCGGAGCGACGATGCCGGCCGCGGTGATGGTGGCAACCGTGGCCGACCCGGTCGCGAGCCGGATGCCGACCGCGACGAGGAATCCGAGGACCAACGCCGAAATGTGCGCGTCCTTGGCGGCGTCACCGATCACAGTGCCCACACCCGAGTCGACGAGCACCTGCTTGAACCCGCCGCCGGCGCCCACGATCAACAGGATGCCCGCGATCGGAGGAAGCGAGCCGCCGATCACGGCCGAGGTCTGGACGCGGTCGAAACCGACCCGCTTGCCCAGCGTCCACATCGCCAGCAGGAGCCCGAGCAGCAGGGCCACCGGCGGGTTGCCGAGCACCTCGAGCGCCTTCCGAACGGCGTTGTCCTCGTTCAGCGTGAGCTCGCCGATGCCGCGGAGCAGCATCAGCACGATCGGCAGCAGCACGGTGAGTACGGCCGGCCAGAACCCGGGATTGCGCCGCGGCTCCGGTATGTCCCGGTCGATCGGCTCATCCGGCCGTTCGGCGCCGGCGTTGCCGAGGTCGTCACGGTCCACGAGGTCGTCACGGCCCCCGAGGTGGTCACGACCCCCGAGGTCGTCACGGTCCGCCATGTCGCCGATGCCGCCGGAGCCGGTACGGACCGGCTGCTCCACCCGGTCTCCCGACGCCTCGAGCAGATGGGGCACGGGCACCGAAACCCGCTTGGAGATGAAGTTGCCGAACACCGGTCCGGCCACGATCACCGTGGGGATGGCGCAGATGAGACCGAACATCAGCGTGAGGCCGAGATCCGCGTTCAGGGCGGAGATGGCGACGAGCGGGCCGGGGTGCGGCGGCACGAGGCCGTGCAGGACCGACAGTCCGGCCAGCGCCGGAATGCCGATGCGCAGCAGGCCGATGTCGGTACGCCGCGCGACCAGCAGCACGATCGGAAGCAGCAGCACGACGCCGACCTCGAAGAACAACGGCAGGCCGACGAGCGCGGCGACGCCGGCCATGGCCCACGGCAGGGCCGAGCCCGACACACCGCGCATGACGCGGGCGACAATGCCGTCGGCGCCGCCGGACTCGGCGAGCAGTGCGCCGATCATCGAGCCGAGTGCGATCAGCAGGCCGACACCGCCCACGGTGGTGCCGAGCCCGGTGCTGAACGACGTGACGGTCTTGCCGGGACCGAGCGCAGCCACCAGGCCGAGCACGGCCGAGCCCATGATGAGGGCCAGGAAGGGATGCCATTTCGCCCAGGCGATCAGCACCACGACGGTCGCGATGCCCAGCACCGCGGCGAGGATGAGTTGGCCGGACCCGGCAGAGGGCGTGGCGGCCTCGGCGGCGAGCGTGATCATAGGCCTGGGCCTACCCCCATGCAGCATCCCCCAATCCCGCATTCAGCCGTTGTTCAGCTTCTGCCAATGCCCCCACGAAGCCTTCCCACCTCTCCCGCGATCTGGGGAGTTGTGGTCCTCCCACCTCTCCCGCGATCTTGGATTTGTGGTTGGGCCAAAGCTCTATGGAACGGGCATAAAGGCAACCACAACTCCAAGATCGCGGGGAAGGGTGCGGCGCGCGTCACGCCGGGTGGTTTCGGCAAGATTCCCGGGATGGTTGCGGTTTCGTGCCACTATGCGAACGGGGCCGCGGAGAGGAGGCGCACCGATGAAGAAGGTCATCGGGTGGATCCTGCTCATCCTGCTCATCTTCTACATCGGCACGAACCCCGGTCCGGCGGCGGACATCGCGCGGAGCATCGGCTCCGGCGTCGCCGAGGCGTTCCACAACATCGGCGTGTTCTTCTCCGACCTCGTGACCTGACCGTGCGCCTCGTCTGCTTCGGCCTCGCCACGGTCGACGTCGTCTACCGCGTCGACCGGATTCCCGATCCGGACCAGAAAGCGCAGGCCGAGGCGGTGGAGATCGCCGCCGGCGGCCCGGCCCTGAACGCCGCGGTCACCGCGGCCGCGCTGGGCGCCGACGTCACCCTGGTCACCGCGGTCGGATCGCACCCGCTCGGCACGCTCATCCGGTCCGATCTCGCTACCCGCGGTGTCGCACTGCTGGACGCCGCTCCGGACGCCGCCGAGCCGCCGCCCATCTCCGCGATCACGGTCGCGGCCGGCACCGGCGAGCGCACCATCGTCAGCCGCAACGCGGGGGACGCTGCTGTCGGCGTACCGGATGACGTTGATCGGGCGCTGGCGGGCGCGGACGCCGTGCTCGCCGACGGGCATCATCCCGCGCTGACGATGGCGGCCGCACGGGCCGGACGGCCGCTCGTGGTCGACGCGGGCAGCTGGCGCCCGGTGTTCGGCGAGATCATCGGGTACGCCACGGTCGTCGCGTGTGCGGCGTCGTTCCGGCATCCGGACGCCCGCGACGATGCCGGCACCGTGCGCGAGCTGCGGGCGGCCGGCGTTCCGCACGTGGCGGTGACCGACGGGCCGCGGCCGGTGCGATGGTGGTCCGGCGACCGGTCCGGTGCGGTGACCGTGCCGCCGGTCGCGGCCGCCGACACGGCGGGTGCGGGCGACGCGTTCCACGGCGCGCTCACGGTCGCGGTCGCCGGCGATCCGGGGGTCTCCGATCTGGTTGGGCCGTACGCTATGCGATCGGCGTGGCCGGCCTCCGGGTGCGGCACGCCGGGCCGCGTGCGTGGCTCGACGATCCGGGGCTGGCGGAGTTCAGTACTGCAGCGCCCGGCCGGTCTCCAGAACGGTCTTGAGCCCGCTGAGCACGCTGTTCCACGCGTCGTCCCGCTCCGCGCCCCCGACCGGGTCGAGGTCGTCGCTGGTCAGCGCGATCCGGCAGAGCCGTGGCGCCAGCTCGTCGACCTTCCAGGTCACCCAGCTCTCCGGAGCCGTACCCCACGCCGTCGTCTCGTCGATGCTGTGCACGAGCAGATGGCCCGGCCGGACATGCACGATGTGGCCGGCGAGCTCGGCCCAGTCCGGCGCGTCCGGCGCTCGATACGCGATCTCGCCGTCGTCGCACCAGTCGGCCTCCACCGCGAGGCCGAGGTAGAAGCGCCGGGTGCACTCCGGATCGGTGAGCGCCCGCCACACCTGTGCGCGGGTGGCCGCGGCGTAGACGGTGAACGTACGAGTTCGCATACCGCATGGTCACCCGATCCCGCGGCGTCGTGACCTGGAACGACGCGAACTTGACAGTCCCCGCCGGGTTCCGTGTCGGGCCGGTGACCCGCGGGTGATTACCATCCCCATCAGCATGTCGATTCGTACGGGAAGTAGGCGCCATGACCACGCAGGCCGAAACGTTGGAGTTCCAGGCGGAGGCGAGGCAGCTGTTGCAGCTGGTCGTCCATTCGATCTATTCGAACAAGGACATCTTCCTACGTGAGCTGATCTCCAACGCCTCCGACGCGCTCGACAAGCTGCGTCTGGCCGTGCTGGTGGACGGGCTGGAGGCGGACAGCTCGGACCTGCACATCGACATCACCGCCGACGCCGACGCCCGTACGCTCACGGTCGCCGACAACGGCATCGGCATGACCCGCGACGAAGTAGTGGACCTGATCGGCACGATCGCCAGGTCCGGCACTGCGGAGTTGCTCCGGCAGTTGAAAGAGAACACCGACGCCAAGGACATGATCGGCCAGTTCGGCGTCGGCTTCTACTCGACGTTCATGGTGGCGGACCGCGTCACGCTGGTGAGCCGCAAGGCCGGCACCGCCGAAGGCACCCGGTGGGAGTCCGACGGCGAAGGGACCTACACGATAGAGGGGGTCGACGACGCGCCGGTCGGCACGTCGGTCACCGTGCACCTGCGGCCGGCCGACGAGGAGGACGCGCTCTACGACTACACGTCCGAGTGGAAGATCAAGGAGATCGTCAAGAAGTACTCGGACTTCATCGCGTTCCCGATCCGAATGGGCTCGGACACGCTCAACTCGATGAAGGCGCTGTGGGCACGGCCGCGCTCGGAGGTCTCCGACGAGGAGTACCACGAGTTCTACCGGCACATCAGCCACGACTGGACCGATCCGCTCGAGATCATCCAGATGAAGGCTGAGGGCACATTCGAGTACGAGGCGCTGCTGTTCATCCCGTCCCGCGCGCCGTTCGACCTGTTCCACCGGGACGCGCGGCGCGGCCTGCAGCTGTACGTCAAGCGGGTGTTCATCTCCGACGACAGCCGCGAGCTCATGCCGGACTACCTGCGCTTCGTCAAGGGCGTGGTGGACGCGGCGGACCTGTCGCTGAACGTGTCCCGGGAGATCCTGCAGCAGGACCGGCACATCCAGCTGATCCGCCGCCGGCTGGTCAAGAAGGTGCTGTCCACGATCAAGGACCTGCGGACATCGAACGCGGAGAAGTACGCCACGTTGTGGCGGGAGTTCGGCCGCGCGATCAAGGAAGGGCTCCTCAGCGACAGCGAGAACCAGCGGGCCATCCTCGACGCGGCATCGTTCGCCACCACGGGCGGCCCCGATCCGACCACGCTCGCTGAGTACGTGTCGCGGATGAAGGAGGGGCAGGACGAGATCTACTACATGACCGGCGAATCCCGTACGCAGGTGGAGAACTCGCCGCACATGGAGGCGTTCGGGGCCCAGGGGTACGAAGTTCTGGTGCTGACCGATCCGGTGGACGACATCTGGGTCGAGGCGGTGCCCGACTACGACGGGAAGAAGCTGCAGTCGATCGCCCGCGGCGCGGTGGATCTGCCGCGCGACTCCGACACCGAGGAACCGCCGGCCGACGACTTCGCGCCGCTGCTCGCGTTCCTGTCGTCCACGTTGGAGGATCAGGTGAAGGACGTGCGGCTGTCGCACCGGCTCACCACCTCGCCGGCGTGCCTGGTCAGCGACGCGGGCGACATCACGCCGGCGCTGGAGCGGATGTACCGGGCGATGGGCCAGGAAGGACCGCGGGTGAAGCGGATCCTGGAGCTCAACCCGTCGCACCCGCTGGTGGCCGGCCTGCGGGCCGCGCACAGCGAACGCGCCGACGACCCGGCGCTGGCGGAGACGGCGGAGTTGCTGTACGGGACGGCACTGCTCGCCGAGGGCGGCGACCTGGACGACCCGGCCCGGTTCGCGAAGCTGCTGGCCGACCGCCTGACCCGCACAATCTGAGGTCTCTCCAAGTCTCTCGTCGATCTTGGAGTTGTGGTTGCCTTTACGCGGCTTGTGTCCGCATTCATGCCAACCACAACTCCAAGATCGCGGAGGTGCTGGACGGTGGCCGTGCGTCGGGTGTCGGGACGGCGACGCAACGGTTACGACGGCGCGGTGCGGCGTGACGATGGGCGCTGGGCGGCCCGCGGGCGGCCGCCGGCGAGGGGGATGATCGAGATGGCGTTGCAGCCGTGGCCGCTGGTCCGTCGGGGCGACAAGGCACACCCGGTGCCCAGCCTGCAGTACCACCTGCGGGCCCGTGGGCACATCGTCGTCGTGGACGGCGACTTCGGGCCCAAGACGGAAGCCGCCGTCCGGGCGTTCCAGCAAGAGAAGAGCCTCGGCGTGGACGGGATCGTGGGCCCGCTGACGTGGCGGGCGCTGGTCCTCACGGTGCGCTACGGCGACCAGGGTGACGCGGTGCGCTCGGTGCAGGAAGAGTTCCAGTACCGCAATCTGTCTGGTGACCCGGGCAAAGGCCCTGTCGTGGACGGCATCTTCGGCCCGAAGACGGAGACGGCCGTACGCAGCTGGCAGCAGCTGATCCACGACAACGACGAACCCGCCATGGCGGTCGACGGCATCGTCGGCCCGATGACCTGGCAATCACTGATCAGCGGCATGTATTCGTTCTGATCGCACGTTTGATCGGCGGCCCCTGACCGGCGGCCGTTTTCGGCGGTCCTTGACCGGCGGCCCTTGACCGGCGGCCCCTGACCGGCGGCCTTGACCGGCGGCCTTGAC
>DATBGW010000248.1:0-12468 GCA_036557765.1 Actinoplanes sp. | reverse complement strand
GAGGCCCGAAGGCCACGCTCCCCCTGGTACGGGCGCGGCTTCCGTTCGGTTCACCCGCCACTCCTTCTCTGCGATCTTGCGGTTGTGGTTGCCCTTATGCGGACTCCGTCCGCATTCGTGCCGACCACGACTCCAAGATCGCGGAGGTCTTAGAGAAGGGACAAGAACGCCCGGGCAGCGGGTGCCGAGGGGTGCGGGCTCCGGTGCACGATGCTGATCGGGTGCAGCGCCTCCGGGTCGTTCAGCGCCCGGATGGTGACACCCGAGCGGGGCCGCACCGCGCTGCGCGGAACCACGGCCGCACCGAAGCCGAGCCGGACGAAGCGAACGATCGCCTCCGACGTGCTGAGCTCGAACGCGATCGTGCGTGACGTTCCGGCGCGGGCGAACGCGGCGTCGACCTGCCGGCGGAGGCCGCTCTCGGCGCGCATCTCCACGAACGGACCGGCAAGGTCGCGGAGCGAAACCGGCCCGCTGCTCGGACGGCCGGCAAGGTCGCCGCTGCCCGGATGGCCCGCACGGTCGCCGAGCGAGACCGGCCCGCTGCCCGTATGGCCGGCCGGGGCGCTGAGCGGAACGGGCCCACGAACGACGGCGGGGACCACCGCGACGAGCGGCTCCCGCACGAGCACCCGGTGCACGAGATCGGCGGGGACCTGGTCGGCGAACAGGCCCACGAAGGCGAGATCCAACTCTCCCGAGCGGACCTGTTCGGCCATTGTGGAGCTGCCGGTGTCCCGGATGGCGATCTCGACGCCGGGATGGCGTTGGTGGAACACGGCCAGGGTCCGCTCCACCACCGGGGCCGCCTGGCTCGTGCTGCTGATCATGCCCAGTCGCAGGTGGCCGGTGAGCACTCCGCTCAGCGCGGCGAGCTCGCTGCGCGCCAGGTCCACGCCGGCGAGGATCTGTCTGGCGTGCGGCACGAGCTGTTCACCGGCCGGCGCGAGGCGCACCGATCTGCTGGTGCGTTCGAACAGCGTCACGGCGTGCTCGCGCTCGAGCCGTGCGATCTGGTAGCTCAGGGCGGATTGGGCGACGTGGCACCGGGCCGCGGCCCGGGTGAAGTTGAGCTCCTCGGCCACTGCGAGGAAGTACTCCAACTGCCGGAGATCCATATGCAATCTCGATTGCTGAACGCGAAACTGTCTGTTGGACAGATCGACGCTACCGCCTGAGACTGGGTTCGTGACCGCCGTTTCCACCGCATCCTCCGTCGCCGGCCGCCGGCTCGCTCTGCTCACCGTCCTGCTCGCCGGGTTCACCGCGTTCGGCCCGCTGTCGATGGACCTGTATCTGCCCGCGTTCCCACAGCTCGCCACGGATCTCGGTGCCAGCCAGGCCGGCGTCCAGCTGACCCTGACGGCCGACGTGGTGGGCCTGGTCGTCGGGCAGCTGATTCTCGGCCCGTTGTCGGACGCGTGGGGCCGCCGGCGCCTCCTGATCGGCTCGACGCTGGTGTGCGCGGTGGCGTCGGTGCTGTGTGCGGTGTCGCCGTCGGTGGGAATGCTCACCGGGTGGCGGTTCCTGCAGGGTGCCGCGGGTGGCGGTGGCATCGTGCTCGCCCGCGCGGTGGCCGCGGACCTGACCAGCGGCGTGGCCGCCGCGCGGCTGTTCTCGCTGTTCATGACCGCGTCGAGCGTCGCTCCCATCGCCGCACCCGTGCTGGGTGGCCTGATCCTCGCCTGGTCCGGCAGCTGGCGGCCGATGTTCTTGGTGCTCGCGGCGATCAGCCTCGTGCTCGCCGCGGCGACCTGGGTGAGCATTCCGGAGTCGCTGGCTCCCGAGCAGCGACACACCGGGGGACTGCGTCAGACCGGCCGCGCGTTCGGCGGGCTGGTCCGCGACCGGGCATTCGTCGGCTACGCGTTGACCGTGGCGTTCGCCTACGCCTCGCTGTTCGGCTACATCTCCGGGTCGTCGTTCGCGCTGCAGGAGGAGTACGGGCTGTCCGCCACCCAGTTCAGCCTGGTGTTCGCCATGAACGCGGCCGGCATGATCGTGCTGGGCCTGCTCAACGCACGGCTGGTCAAGCGCATCGCGGTCCGCCGGCTGCTGGTCATCGGGCTGGCCGGATCCACTGTCGCCGCGGGCGTCCTGCTCGCGGTGGTCGCCGGCACCTCGCTCGGCCTGGCCGCCGTGCTGCCGCCGCTGTTCATCGTCGTCGCCACGCGGGGCCTCGTGTCGTCCAACGCCACAGTGCTCGGTGTCGAACGCGCGCCCGCGGCCGGCGCCGCGTCGGCGATCCTCGGAGCGTGTATGTTCGCCGGCGGCATTCTGGTCACGCCGCTGATGGCGTTGGGCGGCGACCGTGCCGCACTGCCGATGGCGGCGGTCGTCGCCGGCGGCGCCGTCGCCGCGCTCCTGGCCACCGTCCTGCTGACCCGACCCAGAGAGGTGACGCCATGACCGGCCACATCCTGCACGCCGACATCCCGTACGCCGAGCCGGTCGGCACCGCGCACCTGCTGGACGTCTATGCACCGGCGACCGGGGACGGCCCGTTCCCCGTCGTGATGTTCCACGGCGGCTCCGCGTTCCGCAGTGACAACACCAAGCGGGATGCCGGCGCCGCGCCGGATCTGGCCCGCCGCTGGGTGCCGGAGGGGTTTGTCGTCGTCGGGTTCAACGTGCGGTCGAGCGGCCAGGCCCCGTTCCCGGCCCAGGTCCACGACGTCAAGGCCGCCATCCGGCACCTGCGCGCCAACGCCGCCGAGTACCGCCTGGACCCGGATCGCATCGCCACGATGGGCACCAGCAGCGGCGGCTGGGTCGCGGCGATGGCGGGCGTGACGGCGGACGTCCCGGAGCTCGAGGGCGATCTCGGCAATTCCCGGCAGCGCAGCGACGTGCAGGCGGTCGTCGACCTCTTCGGCCCGACCGACTTCCTGCAGATGGACGCCCACCGCATCGAGGGCGGCATGCTGCACGACCCGCCGGACTCTCCGGAGTCCGCGTTGATGGGCTTTCCCATTCAGACCGATCCCGATGCGGTGCGGAAGGCCGACCCGGCCTCGTACGTCAGCGCGGACAGCCCACCTATCGTCATCTGCCACGGGATGCGGGATCCGCTCGTGCCCTGCCACCAGAGCGAGCTGCTCTTCGCGGCGTACGAAAGGGCCGGCGCGACCGCCACGCTGGCGCTGGTCCACGCCGCGGGACACACCGGCGCGTACCTTGACGCGGAAGAGGAATGTACGGTGCTGCAGACGTCCGGTGGCGCGACGACCCGGGGACCGGATCCCGCCCCGACCTACGAGACCCTGCTGTCATTCCTCCGGGACACCCTCGGCGCGTAGGAGGCTCTAAATGGTTCCCACCGTGACGTTGAACAACGGTGTGACGATGCCGCAGCTCGGGCTCGGCACGGCCGGTCCCGGCGACGACGAGACCCGGCGCCGCGTGCGGGAGGCGCTGAGCATGGGATACCGCCTCATCGACACCGCGGCCCGGTACGGGAACGAGGTCGGCGTCGGGCAGGGGATCGCCGATGCCGGCATCGCCCGGGAGGAGGTGTTCGTCGGCACCAAGCTGCGCGGGTCCGACCAGGGCTACGACTCCACCCGGAAGGCACTCGAGGCGAGCCTGGACCGGCTGGGGCTGGACTACGTCGACCTGTACCTCATCCACTGGCCGCTGCCGCGCGTGGACAGGTACGTCGAGTCCTGGCGCGCCATGGCGGACATGCTCGCCGAGGGCAAGATCCGCGCCATCGGTGTCTCGAACTTCCTTCCCGACCATCTCGACCGGCTCGCCGCCGAATCGGCGGTCGTCCCCGCGGTCAACCAGATCGAGCTGCACCCGTGGCTGCCCCAGCGGGACCAGCGGGCCGACGACGAACGGCGCGGCATCGTGACGCAGTCGTGGTCACCCTTGGCCCGCGGCGGCGACCTCCCGGCGGAGCCGGTCTTCACGACGATCGGCGACCGGTACGGCAAGACGCCGGGACAGGTCATCCTGCGGTGGCACGTCCAGCTCGGGCTCGTTCCGATCCCGAAGTCGGGCAACGCCGAACGTCTCCGCCAGAACCTGGAGGTGTTCGACTTCGAGCTGACCGACGCCGATCTCGCCGAGATCGACGCGATGGAGGGCGCCCAGCGCGGCAGCGGCCTGGACCCGCGCACCCACGAGGAGTTCTAGCTCGCCGATCTTGGAGTTGTGGTTGGCACGAATGCGGACGCAGTCCGCATAAGGGCAACCACAACTCCAAGATCGCGGATGGGTTACGTCTAGCGGGCGGTCCAGCCGCCGTCGACGTACAGGGCGGTGCCGGTCACGTAGCTTGCGGCGTCGCTGGCGAGGAACAGTGCCGCGCCGCGGATCTCGTGCAGCTCACCCCAGCGGTTCAGCGCGGTCTGCCCGACGACTGCTTGCGCCCGTTCCGGCTGGGCGAGGAGCGGCCGGTTCATCTCGGTGAGGAACGGGCCGGGGCAGATCGCATTGCAGCGCAGGCCGGTGCCTGCCCATTCCAGCGCGGCCGCGCGGGTCAGGCCGAGCACGCCGGCCTTGGCCGAGCAGTACGGTGTCCGGTCCGGCAGCCCGACCGAGCTCAGCGCCGAACCGAGGTTGATGACCGACCCCCGCCCCGCGGACCGCATCACCCGGCCCGCCTCCCGGCAGCAGAGCCACGAACCGCGCAGGTTCACGTCCAGGACCGAGTCGAACGCCTCGAGCGGGCACTCCTCGAGAGCGTGGCGCACGTTGACGCCGGCGCAGTTGACGACGACGTCCAGCGCGCCGAAGCGGCTCACGATGCCGGCGAAAGCGGCTGCGACGTCCTGTTCGTCGGTGACGTCGAGGCGCCAGTTGACGCACTCCTCGCCCGAGGCCTCGGCGACCTCACGGGCGCTGGCGGCGGCGGTGGACTCGTCCCGGCCGGCGAGGACGGTGACGGCGCCCGCCTGCGCGAAACCGTGGGCGATCGACAGGCCGAGCCCCTTGGAGCCGCCCGTTACCAGGGCCACGCGGCCGCGCAGTGAGAAGAGCTCGGCAATCGACGGGTCGGCCATGCGGGCCCTCCTCGGGCGCGGGTACTGTCGAGATTCCTGCGGGAAGAATCATGCCAGTCGGGCGGCCAGATGGAATTCGGACTCTGCGCGTGGAGCTTCACGCCGGCGCACCAGCAGGCCGGCACGGCGCACGATCCGATGACCGTGGCCGGGCTGGCGGCCCTCGCCCAGGAACGCGGCCTCCGGTCGATCGAGCACGCCGCGTCCGCGTTCGAGCAGCCCGGCGCCGAGAGTCACGGCCTCATGCGTGTGCTCGACTGCGGGTGGAACACCGCGCCCGCCGAGATCGGAGCCGAGGTCGAGCGGGTGCTGGCGCTCGCCGCCCGGATCGGCGCGCGGGCCGTGCGGACGACGATCAGCCGGTGCCTCGAGGGTGACCGCGGCAGGTACGGCCACCAAGGGTGGAAGGACCACCTCGGGGCGCTCGTGAAACCGTTGCGGCGGGCCGCCGACGTCGCCGAGGAGCTGGACATTCCGTTCGGCATCGAGAATCACCAGGACATCTGCTCGTACGAACTGCGCTGGCTGCTCGAGCAGGTGGGCAGCCCGCGTTGCGGCGTGGTGATGGACTGCGGCAACGCGCTCGCTGTCGGGGAGCATCCGGCCGCGTTCGCCGAGCGGATCATGCCGCACCTGGTGCACGTGCAGCTGAAGGACTACGCGGTCCACCCGACGCCGTCGGGCTGGCGTCTCGTCCGGTGCGCGCTGGGCGACGGCGTCGTGGACTGGCCGGATCTGGTGGCCCGCTTCGACGCCGGCGCGCCGGGTGTGATCGGGTGCATCGAGCTCGGCGCGGTCACCGCCCGCCACGTGCGCATCCTGGAGCGGGACTGGTGGGAGACGTACGACCCGCGGCCCTGGACCGACACGCTCGACGCGCTGCGCACGCTGCACGCTGCCGCGCAGCCCGCCGGTGCGCAGTGGCGCACACCGCACGAACGGGAGGAGCCGCCGGAGGTCCGCGCCGCGTACGAGCTCGCCCAGATCGACGCCAGCGTCGACTACCTCCGGACGACGTTCGGATGACCGCGCGATACCGGGCCGCGATCATCGGCTGCGGCGACATCGGTCACGCGCACGCCCAGGGCTATGTGGCCAACCCGGACGTCGAGCTGCGCGCGGTCGTCGACCCGGTGGCGGCGGCCCGGACCCAGTTCCAAGCCGAGTACGGCGTGCCCGAGGCGTACGCGTCGATGGAGGAGATGTACGCCGCCGGCTGTCCCGACATCGTCAGCGTGTGCGCGTGGCACCGGCTGCACGCGCCGATGACGATCGCCGCGGCCGGGGCCGGGGTGCCCGCGGTGATCTGCGAGAAGCCGATGGCCACGAGCATGGCCGAGGTCGACGCCATGATCGAAGCGTGCGACCGGGCCGGCACCAAGCTGGTGGTGAGCCACCAGCGCCGGTTCACACCGGGATGGGAACGGGCGCGGAAGCTGGTCACCGCAGGCGCGATCGGCGAGGTCTCCACCGGTCACGGTCGCGGCGTCCAGGGCCTGCTCAACGTCGGAACGCACATCATCGACGGCCTGCTGTTCATCCTCGGCGAGCCGGACGCGCGGTGGGTGATGGGCGCGGTCGAACGGGAGACCGAACGGTTCGAACGGGATACCCCGATCGAGGACCGGTGCATGGTGGTGGCCGAACTCGCGGACGGTGCGCAGCTGGTCGTGGAGAGCGACCTGCCGACCGAGCGCCGCATGGTCGGACCACCCGGCCAGGGCATCACGCTCCGCGTCACCGGCAGTGGCGGCATGGTCGAAGCAAGTGAATACCTCTGCCGAGCGTTCACCGCCGAGTCCGGTGGCTGGCGGGTGCAGTTCGACAGCCGCGACGTGGACACCATCGGCGGGCGCGCCAACGCCCGCCAGGTCGGCGAGCTGGTCCGCTGGCTCGAGGGCGGCCCCGAGCACCGGTGCTCGGCCCGGCGCGCCCGGCGGACCACGGAAATCATGATGGCGGCGTACGAGTCGGCCCGCCGGCACCGCGTGGTGCCGCTGCCGCTCGAGGAGAGGTCCTACCCGCTGGCCGCCATGATCGACGAGGGTCTGCTCGTTCCGTCGGCGTCCGGCGCGTACGACATCCGCGCCTATCTCCGCCGCGAGGGCATCGACGAGGCCCGCTACGCCGAGCTGCGGGCGAGCGGCCTGGGGCACCACGAGATCATGGCGAGGCTCGCAGGCGTGCAGCGGTGGGTTTGACGCCCGGCGCCCGGTTCCACCACAGCGACAGGCCCACGCCCAGGAACGCCAGCAGCGCCCCGGCGAGGACGAACCACACGCTGATCTCGACCTTCTCCTTGTGCAGCCCGATCTCCTTGGGCAGGCCGGCGAGGGCCTTGTTGAGCTGCCCGGCGTCCTGAGCCCGGAAGTAGCGGGCGCCGGTGCGGTCGGCCACCGCCGTCAGCGTCTCCTCATCGATCAACAAGGCCCGCCGTCCGCCGAACCCGCCGAACGGGCCGCCGCCGAACCCGCCACCGCGGCCGAACGGGGATCCGTCGCCGATCTGGTCGGCGGTGCACATCATCTGGGACGGCTCGGTCGTACCGAAGCCGATCGTGAAGACGCGTAGCCCGCGGGCGGCGGCCTGCTTCGCGGCGGTGACCGGGTCGACGCCGGTGGTGTTGGAGCCGTCGGTGAGCACCACAATGCTGTCCGGCTGATAGGCCGTCTTGCCGGCCGGGTCGGGTTCGCCGAGGTCGACGCCGGTCTTGGCGACCTTCGGGTTCAGCTCGGCGATCGCGTCGATCGATGTCAGGATCGCCTGGCCGATCGCCGTGCCGCGGGCCGTCTTGAGATTGTCGATGGCCTCGAGGAGCTTGTCCTTGTCGGTGGTCGGCGGCACGACCAGCCCGGCGATGCCGGCGAAGGCGACAAGCCCGATCCGGGTGCCGTCATGCTGCTTCTGAATGAAGGCCCGGGCCGCCTCGCTGGCGGCGGTGAGCCGATTGGGCGAGACGTCGCTGCTGCACATCGAAGAGGAGACGTCGATCGCCAGCAGGATCGAGGTGTTGTTGGACGGCACGGCAACCGTCGCCTGCGGCCGGGCCATGGCGCCGGCGAGCGCGAGGAGGCCGGTGAGAAACAGATAGACCGGGATGCGCCGCCGCCAGGACGTCCGTCCGGGGAGAGCGGCGCGGATCAGCGCGACGCTGGAGACGGTGATCGCGGTGCGCTTGCGGCGCCGGTTCAGCCACCACCGGGCCGCCAGCAGCAGCGGCACCGCCAGCAGCGCCAGCAGCGCCCACGGCCAGCTGAACGACATCACACGATCCTTCCGTGCCAGCGGGTGGACAGAAGCGCCCCAAGAGTCAGCAGCAGCAGCGCGGCGCCCGCGAACGGCGCGGTCAGCTCGACCGGCTCCTTCTTCGTGGTCAGCCGCAGGTCGATCGACCTGGTGACGTCGGTGAGCGTGGCGGCATCGGCGGCCCGGTGGTACGCGCCGCCGGTGGTCTGCGCCACGGCGGTGAGCAGCGTTTCGTCCAGCGCGGTGCCCAGCTGGTAGCCGTCGACCTCGACGGTGGCGCCTCGCGTGGTGCCGATGCCGACGGTCTGGACCCGCACGCCGGCCGCCGCGGCCACCTGTGCGGCGGCCTCGGTGTCCGGTCCACCGGTCTGCTGCCCGTCGGAGAACAGCACGATCGTCGCCGAAGGCCAGTAGCCGAGCGTCTTGGTGTCCGGGATCGTGCCGTCCTCCGGCAGGCGGACCGGTTTGCCGGTGATGGTGCCCAGCGCCGCCAGGATCGCCTGCCCGATCGAGGTGCCGCCGCCGACCTGGAGTCGCTTGATCGCCGCGATCGTGGCGGTGTGGTCGCCGGTCGGGGCCTGGGTCAGCAGGGCCTGATCGCCGAACGCCAGCACGCCGACGTCGACGCTGTCCGGCTGGTCCTCGACGAAGCGCGTCGCGGCGGCCTGCGCGGCCGCGAGCCGGGTGGGCGTCACGTCGGTGGCCTTCATGCTGTTGGAGGCGTCGAACGCCAGGATCACGGTTCCGGCGACCCGGGGCACTGCAAGCTCCGCCTCCGGACGGGCCAGACCCACGAGCAGCACCGGCAGGGCGGTGAGCAGCAGCGCGTACGGGAGGTGGCGGCGCAGTCCGGCCCCGCGAGAGCGGCCGCCGGCGGGCGTACCGAAGCCGGCCGCTGCAAGCGCGGCGGCCCGGCGGCGCTGCAACCAGACGTACGCGGCGACGGCGGCGGCCGTGACCACGACGGCGGCGCCCAGCAGGACGGGGTAGAGGAAGCTCACCGGCGCCTCCGTCCGGACCGGCGGACCAGGCCGATGAGGACGGCAAGCAGATCCTGGTCCGTGGTGATCCGGTGCGGGTCCACCCCGGCCCGCTGCATGCTCTCGGCCAGGGCCTGTTCACGCGCACCGACCTGGGCCGACAGGCGGTGCCGCAACAGCGGGTCGCTGGTGTCGACCAGCAGCTGTTCGCCGGTCTCGGCGTCCTCGACCAGGATCACGCCCAGGTCGGGCAGGTCGAGCTCGGCGGGATCGACCACCCGGACCACCACTACCTCGTGGCGGTGGGTGAGCAGCGTCAGCGGTCGTTCCCAGGCCGGGTCGGCGATGAAGTCCGACAGCACGAACACCAGACTGCGGCGGCGTGCCGCGGTGGCGGCCGCCAGGCGCAGCATCGCGGCCAGGTCGGTGGTCGGGCCGCGAGCGGCCTTTCCCGGCGGGCGCATCAGCTCGCGGGCGATCCGCAGGACCTGGTCGCGGCCCGGCCGGGGCGGGATCACCTGGTGCGCCTGGTTGTCGTAGAGGAGAGCACCCACCCGGTTGCCGTTCAGCGACATCAGCCGGGCGAGCACGACCGCCAGCTCGGTCGCCACCGACTCCTTGCCGGCGGGCCGTCCTTCATCGGCGGACCGGCCGAACCGCATCGACGCGGACCGGTCGACGACCAGCCAGGCGGTCAGCTCCCGCTCCTCGGTGTACTGCCGGACGAACGGCTCGTCGAGCCGGGCTGTGACGTTCCAGTCGATGTGCCGGACGTCGTCCTCGGGCGTGTACGGACGCAGATCGGTGAAGTCCAGGCCGGCGCCGTGCCACACCGTCCGGTAGGCGCCCTGCAGACGCCCGTCCAGGCGGCGGCCGAGTCGCCACTCCAGGCGGCGCAGCAACCGGTCCGGGGCCGTTGTCATGACTAACGGCCTCGGCCGGCCGGTTCCGGGATCGGGGTGTTTGCAAGGATCTTCGACAGGATCACGTCCGCGGTGACCTCGTCGGACAGCGCCTCGTAGGACAACACCAGGCGGTGCCGCATCACATCGAGCGCGAGGTCGGTCAGGTCGTCCGGGACGACGTACTCGCGGCCCCGGATGTACGCCAGCGCTCGGCCGGCCAGCACCAGGCTGATCGGGGAGCGCGGGCTCGCGCCGTAGAGTACATAGCGGGCCAGGTCGGTCAGGCCCACCCGGGCGGGCTCGCGGCTCGCGTGGGCGAGCTGCACGGCGTACTCGATCAACGAGGGGTCGACGTACACCCGGTCGGCGTCCTCCTGGAGCGCGACCAACGTCGCCGGGTCGATGATGCTCTGGACCTTCGCTGCAAGCGCGAGGGCACGCTCGACCACGACGAACTCCTCGGTCACGCTCGGATAGCCGACCAGCACCTTCATCATGAACCGGTCGACCTGCGCCTCCGGCAACGGATAGGTGCCCTCCGTCTCGATCGGGTTCTGGGTGGCCATCACCAGGAACGGGTTGGGCACCCGGTGCGTCTCCCGGCCGATCGTGACCTGCCGCTCCTGCATGACCTCCAGCAGCGCGCTCTGCACCTTCGCCGGAGCCCGGTTGATCTCGTCGGCCAGCAGGAGATTGGTGAAGACCGGGCCGAACGAGACCTGGAACTCGCCGGTCGGCTGGTGGTAGACCCGGGTGCCGACGATGTCCGCGGGCACCAGGTCGGGCGTGAACTGGACGCGGTGGAAAGCGCCGCCGATCGCCTCGGCCAGGGACTTGACCGCGAGCGTCTTCGCCAGTCCGGGCACGCCCTCGACGAGGATGTGGCCACGGGCCAGCAGCGCCACGAGAAGCCGCTCGAGCAGCACGTCCTGCCCCACGATGATCTTCTTGACCTCGTAGAGCACCTTCTCGATCGGCCCCGCGGAGGCCGGCGGCCCCCCGACGTCACTCCAGCTCATGCCCACTCCCTTCGGTCCACTTCCCCGCCGATCTTGGAGTTGTGGTTGCCCTTAGGTCCGCCTCATGGGGATTCGTGCCAACCACAACTCCAAGATCGGCGGAGAAGCGCGGGGGAGAGCGACGGATCGCGGCGAGGGCGACGGTGCGCCGGTCATAGCGGCGGCGCCTGACCGTCGCCGGTGCCGGCGCCGAGCGCGGCGCCGATCGGCACGGCGAAGCCGATGCCGATGAACGTGCCGGCGCTCGTGGGGTTGGCGAGCGCCACCACGATGCCCACCACCTGGGCCTTGTCGTTGATCAGCGGGCCGCCCGAGCTACCGGGATTGACCGCCGCGTCGAACTGGATCAGCCCCGTCATCGCACCGGACTCCCCGCGGGTCCCACGGTCCAATCCGGAGACCACGCCGTTGGTGGTGCTCGCGGTCAGCCCGAGCGGGTTGCCGATCGCCACCACGTCATCGCCCACGGCCACGCCGCCGCCGAGCGCCGCCGGCACCACCGTCTCCGGAAGCTTCGCCGGCGTCAGCATGGCGATGTCCTGCTGCGCGTTGGCCCGCGCGACGATGGCACGCGACCTGGTCCCGTCGGCGTACGCGACCGTGATGGTGTCCGCGCCGGCGACCACGTGCGCCGCGGTGAGGATGGTGCCGTTGGCGTTCACGATCACCCCGGTGCCGATCGCCGACTCGGTGTCGGTCCGTCCCTCGCCGTCGGCCTCGATCCGGACCACCGAGGGCAGCAGCGCACGGTAGACCTCGGGGACGCTGAGCGGAGCATCCGACGCCGACGGTGCGGGTGCCGGTGAGGCCGCGGTGGACGGTCCGGCGTCCCCGCCGTTCCGCAGCAGCACCGCCGCGGTGATCGCGAGCGCCCACAGCAGAACGACGCCGAACAACAGCTTCCGCCGCATATCAGGCCGGTTCCAGCGCCGCGGTGTCCGCTCCGGCGGCTCGGCGGGCTCCGGCGCGGTTGACCCGCCACCGACCACGCCGACGTCGGTGATCACGACACGACCGCCACAGCCTGCATCTCTTGACTGTAAGAGCGTTTCCTTAGAGTTGGCGATGTGTGGCCGTCCCACCTTCGGAATAGGGAAAAAGCTCATGACGACGTTCGACCTCGCGCTGCCGCGGCGGGTGCTGTTCGGCGCGGGACGCGCCGGCGAGCTGGCGACCCTGCTGCCGGGCCTCGGGCGGCGGGTCCTGCTGTGTACGGGTCGTGACCCGTCCCGCCACCGGGACCTGCTCGGCGGCACCGAACCGGTCGCCGTCGTACCGGTCGCGCACGAGCCGACGGTGGACGACGTGC
>DATBGW010000247.1:0-3179 GCA_036557765.1 Actinoplanes sp. | reverse complement strand
TTGTGGTTGGCACGCAAGGGGCTCAAAGCGGCAAAGGCAACCACAACTCCAAGATCGCGGGGAGGGGGATGGGGCAGGCTAGCGCGGGATTGCACCGTGGTCGGGGGGAACGACCTCGTCCGGCTGTGGCGGTGGTGGGGGAGTGCCGTCACCGAACGGCCGGCCGCCGAGCTGTTCCCGGCGATGCTCGGTCAGCCAGCCGGACAGGTCCGGGCCGGCCGGCACGATACCGGTCGGATTGATGTCCTTGTGCACCACGTAGTAGTGCTGCTTGATGTGCACGAAGTCGATCGTGTCGCCGAAGCCCGGCGTCTGGAACAGATCCCGCGCGTACGCCCAGAGGACCGGCATCTCCGTCAGCTTCCACCGGTTGCACTTGAAGTGGCCGTGGTACACGGCGTCGAACCGGACCAGCGTGGTGAACAGCCGCACGTCCGCCTCGGTGACGGTGTCGCCGACCAGATACCGCTGCCCGGCCAGCCGCTCGGACAGCCGGTCCAGCCGATCGAACAGCCGGTGGTACGCCTTCTCGTACGCCCCTTGGGTCCCGGCGAACCCGGCCCGGTAGACACCGTTGTTGACGTCGGCGTACACCTGCTCGTTGATCTCATCGATCTCGTCCCGCAGACGGTCCGGATAGAGCTCCGGCGCGCCCTCGCGGTGGTACTTCTCCCACTCGGTGGACAGGTCGAGGGTGATCTGCGCGAAGTCGTTCGTGACCACCTGCCCGGAGGGCACGTCGACGATGGCCGGCACGGTGATGCCCTTGTCGTACCCGGGGAAGCGCGCGTGGAACGCCTCCTCCAGGCGTTCGATGCCGAGCACCGGGTCTCGTCCGCCCGGATCCAGATTGAACGCCCAGCTCCGCTCGTCATGGGTCGGGCCCGCGACGCCCATCGACAGAACGTCTTCCAACCCGAGCAACCGGCGCACGATGATGGACCGGTTCGCCCAGGGGCACGCCCGGCTGACGACCAACCGGTACCGTTCCGGCTCGACCGGATATCCGTCCCGGCCGTCGGCCGTGATGCGGGTGCTGATGTAGCGCTGGTCCCGGTCGAATTCGCCGGACGGGCTGACATAGGCCATACCTTTGACGTGCCCGCTGTGCCCGGCCCCTAACCTGCCGGCCGGTAATGTTGCCGGATGATCGCCGCCGCGACCCGATGGACCGTGTCCGTGCCGATCCTCGCCATCGTCGCGCTCCTGTTCACCTGGGGCCGGACGTTGCCAGTGGTGCTGGTGGTGCTGGTCGCGCTGTTCCTGGCCGGAGCGGTCCTGGCCGCCGTCCATCACGCCGAGATGGTCGCGCACAAGGTCGGCGAGCCGTACGGATCGCTGGTGCTGGCGGTGGCGGTCACCGTGATCGAGGTGGCGCTCATCGTCACCCTCATGGTGAGCGGCGGCGGGAAGGCGCAGTCGCTGGCTCGGGACACCGTTTTCGCCGCGGTCATGATCACCTGCAACGGCATCCTGGGCCTGTCCCTGCTGATCGGCGCGATGCGGCGGCACGTTGCGGTCTTCAACCCCGAGGGTACGGGCGGGGCGTTCGCCACCGTTGCGACGATCGCCACGCTGAGTCTGGTGCTGCCCACCTTCACCACCAGTCGTCCGGGACCAGAGTTCTCGCCGGCACAGCTGGCCTTCGCGGCGGTGGCGTCGCTGGCGCTGTACCTGCTGTTCGTGACCGTGCAGACTCGACGGCATCGGGACTACTTCCTGCCCATCACGACGTCCGGCGAGGTGGTCGACACCGAGGAGCACCTGGAACCGCCGACCGGGCGAGCCACGCTTGTAAGCCTGGCGCTTCTGCTGGTCGCCCTCATCGCGGTGGTGGGCCTGGCGAAAGTGGAGTCGCCGGCGATCGAATCAGTGGTGGCCGGGGCGAATCTGCCTCAATCGGTGGTCGGCGTGGTGATCGCGCTGCTGGTTCTGCTGCCGGAGACGATCGCGGCGGTCCGCGCCGCCGTCCGGGACCGTATCCAGACCAGCCTGAACCTGGCGTTGGGCTCCGCCATGGCGAGCATCGGGCTGACCATTCCGGCGATCGCGGTGGCGATGATCTGGCTCCCCGGGCCGCTGGTGCTGGGTCTCGGCGGGGTCCAGATGGTGCTCCTCGCGCTGACCGTGGCGGTGGGCACGCTGACCGTCGTGCCGGGACGGGCCAACGTGCTGCAGGGTGGCGTCCACTTGGGACTCCTGGCCGCGTTCCTGTTCCTGGCCGCGAGTCCCTGAACATTTGTTCAGGGATCGAGGTCGATGCCGACGGCGTAGTGGTCCGACGGGTACGTGCCGTTGACCGGCCGGTCGCCGGCCAGGAACGCCCCGCGTACCGTCACGGGCAGGCCGGGGCGACCGGCCCGGGCGAAAACGTGGTCGATCCGCCGGTCGATGAGCTTGACGGCCTCCACCGGAGCGTGCGGATGTGCGGAGTCGATGGTCCGGGCCGTCGGGTCACCGTCACCTGCCGTCCACGTGTCCACCATGGCCTCCACCAGTGGCGCGATCTCGGCATGCTCGACGGCGGCGTTCATGTCGCCGATCACCAGCACCGGAAGCGGCCCATCCAGCCGCGGATCGGTGGCCAGGGCGGCAAGCATTCTCGCCTGCGCCAGCTGGTCGGCCGCGAACTCCGGCTCCCATTCCAGACACGACACGATGACGTGCAGCGCGCCGCGCGGGTGGTCCAGTGTGGACAACAGTGCGGTGGGCGGGGCGCCGCCGCGCTGGTCGTGCGGCAGCTCGTGCACCTCGGTGGTGACCACCGGCCAGCGGCTGACCAGCCCGATCCCCATGGCGATGCCGGTCTGTTCCGGGTACTCGATCGGGTCGGGCTCGGGTGGCAGCGACGTCCGGGTGAACACGGCGTGCATGCCGAGTCGTTCCGCGATCCGGGCCGGCTGTGACGTGCCGTCGCCGGCCCAGGTCTCGACCAGACCCAGCAGGTCGGGCCGGTACGCCTCCACAGTGGCCGCGACGCCGGGCTCGCGCTCGCGCCAGTCGCCGCCGAAGCGCCAGAACACGTTCCACGTCATGACCCGCAATGCTTGCTGGCTCCTAGCTTGCTGGCTCCGCTTCGCTCCGCTGGGGCGATCGCTGAGCTTGCTGGCTCCGCTTCGCTTCGCTGGGGCGATCGCCTTTTGGATCCGCTGACTTGTGGGCCGGAAGGGCGACTGCAC
>DATBGW010000246.1:0-6040 GCA_036557765.1 Actinoplanes sp. | reverse complement strand
GAGACGAACGTCGAGTTCTGGGCGGCGATCGTGCTGGACTTCGCCGGGGTGCCGGCGGACAGGTTCACGCCGATGTTCACGTGCGCCCGGACGGCCGGGTGGAGCGCCCACATTCTGGAACAGAAGCGACTCAACAAGATCATTCGCCCGTCCGCAGACTATGTCGGCCCGCCGGAACGCCAGCCCGACGACGTCCCCGGCTGGGATCGTCTAGCCAAGGACCGCGCCTAACCCGCGGTCTTGGGACCAAGCCAACCCTCCGCGATCTTGGAGTTGTGGTTGGCACAAGGCCATCCATAAAGGACATAAAGGCAACCACAACTCCAAGATCGCGGGGAAGCTCGAGGAGATCGCGGGAGAGGTGAGCGGGAGAGGTGCGGGGGCGGCGGGGACGTAGGGTGGCGGGGTGCGGCTCGTGATCATGTCCGACACCCACGTTCCCCAGCGGTCGCGGAACCTGCCCGCCGAGCTGTGGGCCGCGGTCGACGCCGCCGACGTGGTCATCCACGCCGGCGACTGGGTCGACCTACCGCTGTTGGACGCCCTGGAGGCCCGCTCCGCCCGGCTGATCGCGTGCTACGGCAACAACGACGGACCCGCGCTGCGCCGCCGGCTGCCGGAGATCGCCCGCGCCGACCTGGACGGTGTCCGGCTCGCGGTCGTGCACGAAACGGGCCCGGCGACCGGCCGGGAGGCTCGCTGCGACGCCCGGTTCCCAGACACCGACGTCCTGGTTTTCGGCCACTCCCACATTCCGTGGGACACGACTGCGGCCACCGGCCTGCGGCTGCTCAACCCCGGCTCACCCACCGACCGCCGGCGCCAGCCGTTCGCGACCTTTCTGACCGCGGCGATCACGAACGGCCGGCTCCACGACGTCGTCCTGAACGAGTTGAAGCGTCAGCCGAGGTCGACGCCCGGATAGAGCGGGAAGTCCGCGAGCAGCTCGGTCGCCTGCTTGCTGACCCGGTCCACGATCGCCGGGTCGAGATCGAACTTCGCCTTCGACGCGCCCGGCTTCGTCGCGGTCAGCACCGTGTGCATCAGCTCCGCGATCTGGTCCATCTCGGCGGTGCCGAGACCACGCGTGGTGAGCGCCGGCGTGCCGATCCGGATGCCGCTGGTGTACCAGGCTCCGTTCGGATCCTGCGGGATCGCGTTGCGGTTGGTGACGATGCCGGAGTCGAGCAGCGCCTGCTCCGCTTGGCGGCCGGTCAGCCCGTATCCGTCCACATCGATCAGCACGAGGTGGTTGTCGGTACCACCGCTGACCACCCTCGCGCCGCGCGACAGCAGACCGGCGGCCAGCGCCTGGCTGTTGTCGACGATTCGCTGGGCGTACGTCTGGAAGTCGGTGTGCCGGGCCTCGGCGAACGCGATCGCCTTCGCGGCCATGACGTGCCCGAGCGGACCGCCCAGCACCAGCGGGCACCCACGGTCCACCTGGTCGGCGAGTTCCGGCTGGCAGAACACCGCGCCACCGCGCGGCCCGCGCAGGCTCTTGTGCGTGGTCGTGGTGACGATGTGCGCGTGCGGGATCGGGTCGAAGTCGCCGGTGAAGACCTTGCCCGCGACCAGGCCGGCGAAATGCGCCATGTCGACCATGAACGTCGCGCCGACCTCGTCGGCGATCTCGCGCATGATCCGGAAGTTCACCTTGCGGGGGTACGCCGAGTAACCACCCACGATCACCAGGGGCTTGAAGTCCTTGGCGGTGGACCGCAGCGCCGCGTAGTCGATCTGCCCGGTCGCCGGATCGACCCCGTAGCTGCGCTGGTCGAACATCTTGCCGGAGATGTTGGGCCGGAAACCGTGCGTGAGGTGACCGCCCGCGTCCAGGCTCATGCCGAGCATCCGCTGGTTGCCGAACGCGGCGCGCAGCTCGGCCCACTCGGCGTCGGTCAGGTCATTGACCTGCCGCTTCTGCGCCTTGGCGAGCGCCGGAGCCTCGATCCGGTCGGCCAGGATCGCCCAGTACGCCACGAGGTTGGCGTCGATGCCGGAGTGCGGCTGGACGTACGCGTACGGGGCGTCGAACAGCGCCTTGGCGTGCTCGACCGCGACCGCCTCGACGGTGTCGACGTTCTGGCATCCTGCGTAGAACCTGCGGCCGATGGTGCCTTCGGCGTACTTGTCACTAAGCCAGTTGCCCATTGCGAGCAGCACGGCGGGTGAGGCGTAGTTCTCGCTCGCGATGAGTTTGAGCGACTCGCGCTGATCGTGCAGTTCCTTGGCGATCGCGTCGGCGATGCGTGGCTCGACCGAGCGCACGACCTCCAGCGCGGAACGGAACGCGGCGGACTCCGAGTTCAGTGCAGGCATCGGACCTCCCTATCACATCTGCAGAGGCCCAGGCGCACGGCAAACGTCCTCGACGACGAGGCCGCTCCCCGATGGTTTGCCCATCCGAACGCGCCAGTCACGGCCCGCCGCACAGCATACTCGCGGCGTCCGGCCCTAAAGAACCGCCAGCTCGATCAGCTCGGCGTCGCCGGGACGCCAGCCCACCACGGTGATCGCCACGTACCGCGCGATCACGTCGGCGACGGTGGTGGCGATCCGATCCGGTTGCGGCAGCCGGTCCAGCGGCGCGTATGTCATGCCGTCGGTGGACGATTCGATGCGCACCGGGCAGATCCAGCCACCGGTCCAGACCAGCCGGACCGTCGACAGGTCGCAGATCATGCCGAGATCGACGACCATGCGGCCCTGCGGGCCGGGCCGCCACGCCGTTCGGGGGTCGCCGTCGACCGCGCGGTCCGGGGCGGTCATGCCCGCCGGCAGCGGCGACGTGGGGAACGTCGTCCTTCCGCGGGCCAGGTCCGCCGTGGGGGTCGCGGGCCCGGGCGCCGCGAGGGTACGGGCCTGGCCCGGCGGCAGGCGTACCGCGGAGCTCCAGGATCCGGAACGGACGGTGACGTTCACCGCGGCTCGCTCCGGCGCCGTGACCGTGACGTGCCGGGTGTCGGTGACGGTGAACCCGGTGTCCTCCGGCACCGTGCCCTCGACGGTGAAACACGGCGGCTCGACCCGGGCCGTTCCGGCGGCCTGCGTCACCGTCCACTCCAGACCACCGGTTCGGACGATCTGCGTACCACGGTAGAGCCGGCCGGGTGATGGCAGCCAGACGGCCGCGTCCGGAATGAGGTCCTCGGTGAGATTGAAGACGCTGAGGTAGCCGTCGGCGTCGCTGACCCGCAGGCCGCTGGCGCTGATCGGCAGCTGCCGGTGCGCCGCCGCAGCGAGGTCCACAGTAGATCGCGAGTAGCCCTCGACGGTGGACGGTGTGGCCGGGCCGGGCACGGCGATGACCCCGGTCGCGGTCACCGTGATCGGCCGGTAGGTGTCGTGCACGACCAGGCCCGCGCGCCCGTCGATGTCCACCCACCCGCCGGTAAGCGGCCGGGCGTCCGGCACGGTGACCACGTCGGTCCACCGGCTCGCGTCGATGGAGGTCTGGATGACGTATCGGGTGGCGTACGCGGCCTCCCAGCGCAGCCGGACACCCGCGACCGGGACGACCGAACCGAGATCGACCGCGAGCCAGCTGTCTTCGCGGCCGCGCTGGTCCGGTGCGACGGCCCAGCGGGTCGCCGGATTGCCATCGGTGGCGTTGTAGGCCGGATACGTCACGTCCGCCGATGAGCCGGTGGCCACCGCGCCCTGGGCCAGGTCTCCGCCGGCCGGATCGAGCACGCTGAACGTCCAGATCGAGTAGCCGTACTCGTTCGCCGGCCGACGACCCAACATCCGCACATAGCGGGCCGGGCGGGACGGGAACGCCAGCTCGTCGGTGCCGCCGTCGCCCCCACCGCCGCGGCTTCCGCTCAGCGTGACGGTGCCGGAGCCACTGGTGAACCGGCGCCGCCCGGTCAGGCCGGGCACGCCCGGCATGCCGAGGTTGAACAGCGTCAGGCCGCCCTCGTCGGTGCCGACGCCGGTGCTCGCGTAGACCACCGTTCCGGTCGGCAGCGTGGTGAAGCCCGCGGCGCCGTCGTCGCCGAACCGGAGAACTGTCGCGGTCGCGTCCAAGTCGTCACGGTTTCGCTGGTACGCGGTGGTCCAGATGTCGGTCGGCGGATGCGCGCCGGGCGGGAGGAACCCGACCGCGCGTGTGTCGACGAGCCAGTTGTCGTGCCGGGGCTGCCAGACGAAGTTGGCGAATCCCGGCTTCGTCACGGCGGCCGCGAACGCGTTCGGCGACTGGTGCACGGTGAGACCGACATCATCACCGAACGCGCGCGTGCCCGCGGCGGCGCGGAAGAAGTCCACACGCGACACCGGCCGTGTCGCGGTGCCGCGGTGCAGCAGATACGCGATGGCGAGCTGGGCGCGCGCCTCCGCCTCGTCCGCCTCATCGGCGGTGAACTTGGCCAGCCGGTATCCGGGCTCATGACGTAGATACGGCAACAGCCGTGCGGCGAGGTCGGCCTCGGCGCGCGCCGCGTACCGATCGCCCTGGATCTGGGCGAGAAACGCGAGCGGCAGGGCGTCGCGCGCGTACTGGTGGTAGCCGTTGGCGATCATCGGCATGACGGGCTCGCCCGCGTCGCTGGCGAGCAGCATCAGCGTGGTCCACAGCTCCCGCCCGTTAGGCGTGCCGGTGAGGACCGGCGGCAGCGGCCGGCCGGCGGTCAGGAAGTGGGCAGCGGCGCGGCCGGCGATCCGCCAGATCTCCGCCTGACCGTACGGATCGAAGGCCCCACCGCACTCCACCGCGAACGTCTCGTGGATGTTGTGCGCGGTGTTCCGCCGCGCGAGCGCCGGGTTGGCACGGTCGGCGACCGGCAGTCCGGTCGCATTCGACATCCAGAACGTGAACCGGTTGAGCCAGTCCCGGTCGTCGATCCACGCCGCGCCGGGCGCCAGCGCCTGGGCGTAACCGCCCATGTCGGCGAGCTTCGAGTCGCCGAGCCACCCGCCGCGGTTCCCGTTCGGCGACCGGCCGGGGCTGAGCGGATCGTCGCCGGTGTCCAGCCGGTAGGCGTACGCGGCCTGGCCCGACGTGATCGCCAGAATGTCCGCGCGTGTCCGATCGCCGAGCTCGTGCCAGAGCAGGCGGGCGGCGAGCACGAAGTACAGCGCGAACGTGGCATCCGGAAAGAGCCGCTGGCCCCACGCGGTGCCGCCGGCGAGCCGGTTGCTCGCGGCGTACCGCTCGATCGTGGCGAGCGTGTGGGCGCGCAGCGTCCCGCGGTCGACACCGGCCAGGTCGGCGTCATAGCCACCGCTGGTGAGCAGGATCGCGTTGCCCAGCACGGCGGTGAAGCGGAAATCGTCGGGCCGGTACGCGCGCAGCCTGGCGTCCCACTGCCGCTCCACCCATCGGGTGTGCAACAACAGGACCCGGTGGTAGGTGTCCGCGATGGGATCGCCGGCCGAAGCAGCGCCGGCCGGCGCGGGGAGGCCCGCCGCACCGGCCAACGCCAGCACCTGCCGGCGGGACAGCCCGCTCCGCACCACCGCACCTCCTCACGACCGCGACGATTTTAGAGGGGCCGCGGGAGCGGTCGCCGATTCGAGTGACGGGCTACCTTCGGCGGAGCCGCGGATCGGTCAGGGACGGCGGTTGATAACCCGCGTCGAAGCGCGTGATCGTCACGCCGGGCGGGACGATCTCGTCGATCCGGTCGAGCACGTCCGCGGACAGGCGCACATCGGCGGCACCGACCTGGCTCTGCAGGTGCTCGAGCGTTCGCGGGCCGATGATCGGCGCGGTCACCGCCGGATGCTGCAGGACGAACGCGAGCGCCAAGTGGATCAGCGACAGGCCGGCCTGGTCGGCGAGCTCGGCGAGCGCGTCGGCGGCGTCGAGCTTGCGCTGATTCTCCGGAGTGGAAAGATCGTAGCGTTGCGGAATCCGGCTGCTGCGGGTGGATTCGGGGATGTCCTGGCCCTTGCGGTACCGGCCGGTGAGCCAGCCGCCGGCCAGCGGGCTCCAGGGCAGCACACCCATGCCGTACGCCCGGGCCACCGGCAGGACGTCGGCCTCGATGCCGCGCACCAACATCGAGTACGGCGGCTGCTCGGTCACGAACCG
>DATBGW010000245.1:0-8067 GCA_036557765.1 Actinoplanes sp. | reverse complement strand
CTCGCGGTACGGGGAACCGACCTTCTTCGCTTCGGCGAACGTGCGCTGCGGTCCCTGGACCGTCACGATCTTCGCTCCGGTCGTCAGATAGGCGACCTCGCGGCCGGCGGCCAGAACGCGTAACGCCTCGATGCCCGGAGCGGCCGTGACCGTCTCGAAGTCGAACACCATCGCCGGCGGGGCGGTCGGACCGCTGGCCGAGCGCAGAACGACGCCCATCAGTCGACCTGGTAGTCGATCTGCACGACGACGTACGCGACGGTGCCGGTGACGGCGGTGATCTCGATCTGCAGGGACGCGCCGGCCGGCACGGCGGTATTCTGCAGATCGGGCGCGGACGTCCAGGTGTCCGCCGTGGCGACCGACAGGTCGATCGGCAGCAGTGCTTCGGTGTCGACGCGGGCGTTGACGGCGGCGCCGGCGCCACCGGATCGGAAGGCACGCACGCCGGTGATGGTCGCGGCGGCGGCGAGTTGGGCCACGGCGCGGAGCATCGGGCCGGTGGGCGACTCGAAGATGTATCCGACGCTCTCGATCGTGGCGGTTGGGGCGATAGTGTCCACTGTGTCCTCCCCGGGTGGACGGTGCGCCGACGGTAACAGCCCGATCTCCGCCGCGGTGTCACGTCCCCGACGGCCCCACCCCCATTCCCCGCGATCTTGGAGTTGTGGCTGGCGCAAAGCTAATGGAAAGCGACAAAAAGGCAACCACAACTCCAAGATCGCGGAGAGGAGGGCCGGACGGGGGCGGGGGGACGAGGGCGGACGGGGGCGGGATGGGGTTTCACGCAGGAGCGCGGCGCACGGCGCCGCCGGCCACCAATTCCAGCGTGACCGCGGCCGCGATGGCTTCTACGGCCAGAAGCGCCACCAGCACCAGCACCTGCGTCGCGCCGGCCTGCAGTGCGGAACCGCCGCCGAGCAGCACCCCGACGAATGCTCCGGGCAATGTCACGAGGCCGACCGTTCGCGTCTGGTCCAGCGCCGGCACGAGCGCCTGTCCGACCGTCGGGCGGCACACCTCCAGCACCGCATCGCGCGGCAGAAACCCGAGCGCCAGGGCGGCCTCGTATTCGCCGTGCCGGATCCGGAGCTCGTCGAGCGCCCGGCGGCCGGCCAGCGAGGTGGCCGTCATGGCGCCGCCGATCAGGATGCCGGCGATCGGCAACACCGCCACGGTGGTCAGCGGCATCGTGTGTGCGGCGATGATGCCGGCGCCCACCGGCAGCGCCCCTGCCGCAATCGGCGCCGCGACCGGCCACCCCAATCGCAGCGTGCTGACCCGGCGGGCGGACGTCGCGGATGCCACGCCCAGCATCACCGCGATGAACGCGGCCGTCGCCCACCACGATCGCAGGACCGCCGTGATCAGCAGCGAGACGATTCCCAGTTGCAGCACCGCGCGCAGCGACGCGGTCACGACCGCGCGGCTCACGCCGAGGTGGCCGATCACGGCCGCCCCGGCGCCGATCGCGACCAAGCCGATCAGCACCAGGGCCAGCGCCGGACCAATCGAGATCGCACCCTGACCCACGTTGGCATTGAACAGCGATGCCCCCGGGACGGCCAGCGGAACGCCCGGACCGGCTACCGGCCGATCAAGCTCGTCGCGGACGCCGCCAGCGCAACGGCACCTGAACCGACACTGAAGCGGCATCGAATAGTGCCGCGATCTTGGGTTGTGGTTGGAGCAAAAGCCCGCGAAGCGGGCATAAAGGCAACCACAACTCCAAGATCGCGGGATCTATGCCGTGGGCTCGGCGCCCTGGCAGTGGCGCCATCGCCAACGGCCGCCGTCCTTCTCCAAAACCCCGGAGATGCGGTAGGAGAACGGCACGGTCTCGCCCGCGTCGGTACGGGCCACGCCATCTGCCTCGGCGAACAGGTACGCGCAACCGCTGTAGGCATGCACCCGAGCCTCCCTCACCCGCCACGAGTACGCCTCATCTCGGGCGAAGACAGCAGTGAAGAGTGCCGACACCGCATCCCGCCCGGTCGCGGTCTCGGCACGCTCCGAACCGGCGTACCCGATATGGTCGCCGACCACGAAGCAGTCCAGCGCGGCATCCACATCTCGTGCGGCGAACGCGGCGCTCAATCGATCGGCGGCCGAGAGAACAGCGGCGACGACCGCCGGCGGCGGGTTCACGCCGGAGCTCCGGCACGCACCAGGTCGTCGGCGCGGTGCCGCCCGGGCCGGTGTGCCACGGGCCGTCCTTCCGGTCGCCGCATGCCGGGCAGGAACAGGAAGCCGAATGTCACCACCGCGCCGAGCACACCGGCGGCCATCAGTGTCTGCCGTACGCCGATGAGCGACGCGACCGGTGCCGCCGCGGCGTACGACAGCGGCAGCAGCGCGGTGGACACGAACCAGTCCACGCTGGACACCCGGCCGAGCAGCCGGTCCGGCACCAGCCGCTGCTTGGCAGTCGCCCAAGCGATCGTCCCGGCCGCCTCCATGCCGTTCACCACGACGCATGCCGCGGCCAGCTGCCACGTCGCGGTCGCCAGCCCGTACCCCGCCACCGCGAGCGTCGCGACCGCCCAGGTTCCGTACATGAACGAGATGAACCGGCGCGGAATCCCGGTCCAGCCCACCGCGATGGCGGCCGCGATCGCGCCGAGGCCACCGGAGGTCAGGACCAGACCGAGCGCGGCGGCGCTGCCGCCCAGCTCGGTCTTCACGACGTACGGCAGGAGAACCTCGGTCGGCCCGACGAACAGGAGGTACGTGAATGTGGCGGACAGAAACGTGCCCCACAGCCAGACGTGTCGCCGCACGTAGGAGATACCCTCCCGCAGTTCCATCCAGAGTGAATCCCCGGGTTCGTCCGACTGGCGAGCACTGGGACGGCGCATCATGAGCAGGCACGCCGCCGAGAAGGCGAACGTGGCGGCGTCCGCCGCGAACGCCCATCCGGCTCCGGCGACCGCGATGGCCGCGCCGCCCAGCATGGGACCGAGGATCTGCAGGCCGACCGGCCGGATGAACTGGTCGAGGGCATTCGCCGCGACCAGATCCGGCTCGGTGACCAATTGCGGAACGAGCGCGTCGAACGCCGGGCCGAAGAACCCGGCCGCGGCGCCGTACACCGCGGTCAACGCCATGATCTCCCACAGCCGGACAGCACCGCTGATGCTCAGCGTCGCGAGCGTCGCCATGACCGCACACCGGACCAGGTCGGAGACCACCATGACCCGGCGCGGATCGAACCGATCGCTGACCACGCCGCCGATCAGCAGCGTCACGACCTGCGGAAGGGAGAGCGCGACCCCGACTGCGGACATCGCGGAGGGCAGGCCCGACAGGTCGTAGACCTGCCAGGCCAGCGCCACCAGGAGGATGCCGTTGCCGATCAGCGACGTGGTCATCCCGGTCCACAACAGCCGGAACTCGCGATGGCGCAACGGAGCCAGAGGCCCCGAGGCGATTCGCATCAGACAGCCCGGCGCAGGCGACCGACCGCCGCGAGGTCCGTGATGACCGAGTTCAGCTCGTCGATCTCCGCGTCGGTGTTGGCCGCCGTGACCTGAGCGCGGAAGCCGACCTGGTCGCGCGGCACCAGCGGGTACGCCGCCAGCGTGACGTAGATACCGCGGTCCCACAGGAGCTTGCCCACGTCGTCGATGTCCTCGCCCGCGGCCAACGGAAGCTCGATGACCGGCGTGTTGCCGACGTTCGGTGTGTAGACGCCGAGCGCCCGGACGTGGTCGAGCACCTTCATGCTCTTGCGATAGAGGTCTGCGCGGATCGCGTCGCCGCGCTTGGCGTTGACCGCCAGCCCGGCGAGCACTGTGGCCAGCGACGCGGTGGGGGCGGGCCCGGAGTACAGGTACGGCGGGGCGGACACCTTGAGGTGGTTCTTGAGCCAGGTGGGCAACGCCAGGAACGCCAGCAGCGACGAGTACGACTTGGAGAAGCCACCGACGAGCACGACGTTGTCGTACGTCTCGCCGCAGTACTTGACGATGGCGTTGCCGCGGGAGCCGTAGGGCGACGTTTCGGCCGGCGTCCGCTGGCCGAGCACGCCGAATCCGTGGGCGTCATCGACGTAGAGGAGGGCATCGTTCTCGCGGCAGACCCGCGCGAACTCCCGCAGGTCCGGAGCGTTGCCGGTCATGCTGTTGACACCGTCCATGCAGACCAGCCGGGTCTGGCCGGCCGGCGCCGCGCGGAGCAGCTCGGCCAGGTGCTCGTGGTCGTTCGCGCGGAAGCGGCGCACCGTGGCGCCGAGGCCACGGGCGTACATGCATCCGTCGTAGATGGTCTTGTGTGCCTGAGAGTCCAGAAATACGGTGCCCTGTCCGGCCAGAATCGGGATCACGGACATGTGGATGTGCGTGATCGTCGGCAGCACGAGCGTGTCGGGCGCGTCGAGCAGTTCAGTAAGCTGCTCCTCGATCTGCGGGTAGAGCGCCGGGTTGCCCAGCAGGCGGGACCAGCTGGGATGGGTGCCCCACCGGCGAATCTCGACGTCGACGGCATCCATGATCTCCGACTCCAGGTCGAAGCCGAGGTAGTTGCACGATGCGAAGTCGGCGAGCCAGTGGTCGCCCACCCGGATGCGGCGGCCGTCGATCTCCTCGATGGTCGCGTCGTACATCGGGTTGCCGCTGCGCAGCCGCTCCAGGTCGGCCCACCGCGAGTCCCGGCGCACGTAGTCCAGCCCGGCGGTGGTGTTGTCGAGGACAGTCATGGTGTTTCCTTCCGGACGGTCGAGCATGGACGTTGGCGTATGGAGGGTCAGCTCACGAAGACGGGCGAGCGCATGGCTTGCGCTATCTCGGCGGCCGAGACGGGCTTGGAGAAGAGGTAGCCCTGGCCGTATGGGCACCCGAGCTCCATGAGCTTGAAGCGGTGCGCGGGGTGTTCGATGCCTTCGGCGATGACAGCCAGCCGCAGCGTGCGGGCCAGGTTGACGATCGCCTCGACCAGCGCCAGCTGCTCGTCGCTGTGCAGGATTTCGTCGATGAACGACTTGTCGATCTTCAGTTTGTCGACCGGCATGTGGCGCAAGTACGACAGCGACGAGTAGCCCGTACCGAAGTCGTCGATGGCGATGCGGACGCCCAGGCCGCGCAGCGTTCGCAGGTCGGCAGCGACCGTATCGGCGTCTCGCAGCAGCAGGCTTTCGGTGATCTCCAACAGGAGCGACTGCGGTGGAGCCCCGGTGTCAGCCAGCGCAGCGCGGACCTGGTCCACGAAGCCGGGTGTGCGGAACTGCCGCGCCGACACGTTGACGCTCACGTATTGCAGTGAGCTGTCCGGAGTGGACACTTTCCACTCGACGATCGTGCGCAGCGCCTCGCGCAGCACCCAGCCACCGATCTCGACGATGGCGCCGCTTTCCTCGGCCACGTCGATGAACTGGTCGGGCGCCAGGAGTCCCCGGGTGGGGTGGTTCCATCGGACGAGCGCCTCCACACCCACCATCGCTTCGGTCGGCAGGTCGACGATCGGCTGGAACCTCAGCACGAGCTGGTCCTGTGCGACCGCGTCGCTGAGGTCGGACCGCAGCGCCAGCCGCTGCACCACCGCGGCGTGCAGCCCACTCTGATAGCGCTGCCAGGTGTTCTTTCCTTCACCCTTGGCGACGTACAGCGCGAGGTCGGCCTGGCGTTGGAGCTCGGCGGTACCGGCCGCCTCCTGGCTTGTGGCGACGCCGACGCTGCCGGCCGAGCTGACGATGTGGGTGCCGCCGGCGCCATCACTCACCTCCACCGGAACGGCCAGCGCCGCGACGATCCGTGCCGCGAGTTCGTCGACGGCCTCCGGGCTCTGCGCGTCCGGAACGACGATGGCGAACTCGTCGCCACCCATGCGCGCGGCGGTATCCAGTGAGCCGACGGTGTGTGCGATGCGCTGCCCCACCGCGATCAGGAGCTGGTCACCGGCGGCATGGCCGAGCGTGTCGTTCACCTCTTTGAAGTCGTCGAGGTCGACGAACAGCACGCCGATGGTGGAGCCGTCGCTCTGCGCCAACCTGGCCGCGTGCTCCAACCGGTTCTGGAACAGCACCCGGTTGGCGAGCCCGGTCAGTCCATCGTGGAACGCCTGGTACGCGAGATCGTTCTCAAGCTGGCGCCGGACGGTCACGTCCCGGACGGTGAGCACGAGGCCGGCGACCGTCGGGTCGTCGCGCAGGTCCCGGCCGGCGCACTCCACCTGCAGAGCCTGGCCATCGGCGCGCACCGCCGTCAGATCGACACCCTCGGAAGGTCCGCGACCGGTCCGGACCCCAGCCAGCAGATCGTGCAGCGCGGCGTGGTGTGTGCCGGCGATCAGAGCGGACAGCGGCGCAGTCACCAGATCGGACCAGCCGAAGACGGTGGTCGCCGACGGGCTGGCGTACCGGATGGTCTCGTCCTCGTCGAGGATCAGGATGACGTCCGAGGCGCTGCGGATCAGGGTCCGGAAGTAGTCCTCGCTACTGCGCCGGTTCACCTCGACGCTGAGGCTGATGCGTTCGATCGCCATGGCGGCCTGGGCCATCAAGGCGTCGAACGACGGCCGCAGCTCGTGCAACGTCGCCGGCGCCGCCGCCAGGTAGGCCGACCTGCGACTGAGCAGGCCATTCGGCGTGGGCGCGGCGGTCGTCACCGCCGTGAACAGGGCGGTCCGGAAGTCCGCGAGCTCGACGGCGACGGCACCGTAAAGGTCGGCGACGCGAACCAGAGTGGCGCGGTAGTCCGTCTCCGGCTGGCCTTTCGGTAGCTCTTCGGCGGCCAAGTACAGCTTGTATGGCGCGTCTTCCGGCATGAGGTCGGCCACGGCGAGGCGCAACGCCTCGGCGGCGTCCCGTTCGCTCGACGCGGCGACCAGCCGGGCACCGGCCTGCCGCAACGCCCGTTCCCGTGCGCCGGCGAGGTTCTGCGTGGTGAGCAGGTCGCTGACCCGGACCATGACGAGGATGACGATCAGCGCGCACGAGGCCGCGATCACCGGGGCGTCCGAAACGTCGCCGCGCAGGTACTCCAGCAGGAGCACCGCCGGCGCGATCAGCGCCGCGAGCGACATCAGGAAGATGCGCCGGCCGCCCGGACCCGACCGAGCCGGCCCGGCATCCGCCGACGCGGTCAGCCGGGCCATCGAGGGATGGAGTGCGGACACCCCGATCGCGGCGTAGAAGAAGACCCAGCCCGAGTCCGTCGGGCCGCCGACCTCCCAGGTGCCGGCGAGTTGGCGCAGCCCGTACAGGACGTCGGTGACCAGGAGTCCGGTGACTCCGGCGCTGAGGATCGTGACCGCGACGGGCTTCCGTCCCGGCACCGTCAGCAGCCGGAGCATCATGGCCAGCGCGAGGACATCGCCCAGCGGGTACGCGACAGAGGTGAGCTTCTCACCCAGCGTGAGGCCCGAATCGTGCACGTACGGTGCGATGAGGAAGACCCACGCCAGCAGGCCGAGGCCGGCCGTCGGCAACAGCGCGTCCAGCAGGGCGGCGCGGTTGCGCGCGCCGGAACGCGCACGGATCAGCATAAGCAGCGCAGCGGCGAGCATGGGATACACGGCAAGGTAGAAGCCATCCGCGAAGCTGGGGAACGGATCTTCCTGGTGCAGGTACTCGGTGAGAACGTTGTATGTGGTGTCGCCGGCGGTGAAGCTCGCCAGCATCGCGGACAACAGAAACCACGGGAGTCGCGGGGACGGCCGGTGCAGCCGGATGCCCAACAGGACGGCAGCGGCTCCGGAGAGCCCGATCGCGGCCCAGGTCACCATGCTCCACTGCGGCATGGCGTAGAAGAGGGCGGTGAGCGCCACCATCCAGACGCCGAAGCACGCATGCGCGAACCGCATCGGCATGTTGGCTCCGTTCGACTGGACGGCCGGGTTGCCGTACAGGCCGTATCGGTGGGAACGGGCCGCGGATGAGAACGCCGGCGACCTGCAACCGATTACCAACGTGATCCCCGCGATCTTGGAGTTGTTGGTTGGCACAAGGCCCGCTAAACGGACATAAGGGCAACCACAACTCCAAGTTCGCGCGGGACCGGTCGCGGGACAGATCGCGGAGAGGGGCTCAAGTACGGGGGGCGGCGGCCGATGAACACGGGGTGAACTGGCGGG
>DATBGW010000244.1:0-14358 GCA_036557765.1 Actinoplanes sp. | reverse complement strand
CCCGATCTGCATCCGGCTCTTCTGGGTCTGCTGCCGTACATCGGGTTCTGGCGCGGCCGCGGGCAAGGCGGCCATCCCGGCGTGGAGGACTTCAACTTCGCCCAGGAGATCACCATCAGCCACGACGGCCGGCCGTTTCTCAAATACGAGTCGCGGGCCTGGCTCCTCGACGACATGTCCCAGCCGGTACGGATGGGGAGCCGCGAGGTCGGCTGGTGGCGTCCGGTCACGGACGAGAACGGACGGCCCACCGACGACATGGAAGCGACCATGTGTACGCCGACCGGGATCATGGAGCTCTACCTCGGCAAGGTCACCGGCACCCGGCTGGAGATGGAAGCGGACGCCATCGTTCGTTCGCCCACGGCCAAGGAGGTCACCGGCGGCCATCGGCTGTTCGGCATCGTCGAGGGAGCGCTGCTGTACGCGCACGACATGGCGGCCCAGGGACGCGGGATGGAGCCGCACCTGTCCGCGCGACTCATCCGCGTCGGCGGCTGACGAAGCGGAACTATGCTCGTAGCGTGTCCGCCACGTCCCTTGCCGCGATGCTCCGGGAGCGCGGCCTGCGACTCACGCCGCAGCGCCAGCTGATCCTGGAGGCGGTGCACGAGCTCGGCCACGCGACGCCCGAGTCGGTGCATCACCACGTGCGCGAGCGGGCCGCCGGAGTTAACATCACCACCGTCTACCGCACGCTCGAGCTGCTCGAGGAGCTCGGCCTCGTCAATCACACCCACCTGTCGCACGGCTCGCCGACCTACCACGCTGCCGGTCAGAACCAGCACGTTCATCTGGTGTGCCGCAGCTGTGGCTCGATCGCGGAGGTCGACCCGTCGGTGATGCGGCCGGTCACCGACCGGCTCCGCGAGGAGCAGCGTTTCCGGGTCGACGTGGGCCATGTCTCGCTGTTCGGTGTGTGCGGGAACTGTAAGGAGCGCGCATGACCACCGTGCTGGTTGAGGAGATCGACGCGGGCTCCAAGGACGCCGGCGTGGCCGCGCATTACGGCGATCCCATTGCTGAACAGCGCCTCATCGAGTCGTCGGTCGGACTGGTCGACCGGTCCCACCGCGACGTCATCGCCGTGCCGGGAGAGGAACGCGCCGGCTGGTTGCACACGCTGACCACGCAGCACCTCGCGGCCCTTGGCCCTAACCAGGCGTCGGAACTGCTCGTACTGTCCCCGCACGGTCACGTCGAACAGCACGCGTATGTCACTGAGGACGGCACGACGGCCTGGCTGGACACCGAGCCGGGTGCGGGTGCGGGTCTGCTCACGTACCTCGAGTCGATGCGGTTCTTCACCCGCGTCGACCCGCGGGACGCGACGCCCGAAATGGCCGTGCTGTCGCTGGTCGGTCCAGAAGCTTCCGCCGTGATCAGTGACCTGGCCGAGCCTCAGGTGGGCGCGGTGCCGGGTCCCAAGTTCGCCGCCGGGTCCGTTCCTCCGGGTGCGACCTCCCGGTACGACGTACGGCCGTTCATGGGCGGGCTGGCCCGCCGGGTGCCGCTCGGCATCGACCTGCTTGTGCCCCGGGGCTCGCTCGCAGACATACGCGCGGCGCTGAACGTGCCGCCAGCGGGCCTGCTCGCGTACGAGGCCATCCGGGTCGCGCACCGGATCCCGCGGCTCGGCTGGGAGACCGACCACCGGACCATCCCGGCCGAAGCGGGATTTCAGGCGGCGGCCGTGCACCTGGACAAGGGCTGCTACCGGGGGCAGGAAACGATCGCCCGGGTCCATCACCTCGGCCGACCCCCGCGCCGGCTGGTGCTGCTGCATCTCGATGGAATCGCCACGGACAACCCTCCTCCACACGGGACCCCGGTCACCCTGGACGGGCGCGGGATCGGCTTCGTCGGCACCGCCGTGCGGCACCACGAACTCGGCATGATCGCACTTGCGGTGGTCAAGCGGAATGTGACCGACGACGCCCGTCTGCAGGTCGGCGAGTCGGCAGCCGCGATCGATCCTGCCTGATCGCCGCCGGCCCGCTGGGGTTATCCACAATCCACGGTTATCCACAGGGACTCCGATCCGGTACTGCTGATCGTGGCAGGATCGGGCCATGACGACAGGGACGTTGATCACCGTCGCGCCGACCGGCGCGGAGAGCACCAAGACGGCCGTGCCCGCCCTGCCGGTCACGCTGGACGAGCTCGTTGCCACCGCCAAGGAGTGCGAGGCGCTGGGCGCGGCGATCATCCACGTGCACATTCGCGACGACAAGGCCGAGCCGACGCTCGATCCGGGCCGTTTGCGTGCGACGGTGGCGGCACTGAGGGAATCAACCGATCTCATCGTTCAGCTCTCCTCCGGCGGCGCGGTGACCGATCCGGAGCAGGGCCGGCTGGCGGTGCTGGATGCGGCACCCGAGATGGCGTCCTGCACGATGGGCACGGTCAACTTCGGTGACGCGGTGTTCCTGAACCGGTGGGACTTCATCGTCGACCTGCACTCCCGGATGCAGGACCGATCGATCGTGCCGGAGTACGAGATCTTCGACCTGGGCCAGCTGACCACGCTCCAACGGCTGCTCGACAAATACGGTCTGCCCGCCGGCGGTCATGTCCATCTCGACCTGGTGATGGGCGTGCCCGGCGGCATGCCGGGCACGGCTGAAGCGTTGGTCGCGTGTCACCAGGCGATCCGCGATCTACCGGCCGGGACGACGTTCTCCGCCACCGGGATCGGCCGGAGCACCATCCCGGTCATCCTCGCCTCGCTGTCCGCCGGCGGTCATCTGCGGGTGGGCATGGAGGACACGATCACGTACGCGAAGGGCCGGCCGGTCGAGTCCAACATGCAGCTCGTCGCGCGGGCCGTCGGATTCGCCCAGCTCGCCCAGCGGCCTCCGTTGACCGCCGCGGAGGCCCGCGCGCTGCTCGGCATTCCGGCATGATCCTCGCCGAGGTGGTGCGCTCCGGCTTCGTCGAGAGCCGGCATCACGGTTCCGCCGTCGTGCTGGACCAGTCCGGCGCGACGGCAGCGTCGGCCGGAGACGTGACCGGGCCGATCTTTCCGCGCTCCTCCAACAAACCGTTGCAGACCGTCGGCATGTTGCGCGCCGGCCTGCGTCCCGCTGATCTCGCCGACGTCGCGCTGATCAGCGGCAGCCACTACGGCGAGCCGTTCCATGTCGAGCGCGTGCGGGCGATGCTTCGCGTTGCCGGACTGGAGCCGGCCGCGTTGAAGTGCCCGGCCGATCTTCCGTTGTCGGTGCCGGAGCGGGACTCGTTGCTCCGAGCCGGTGGCGAGCCTTCGCCGATACTCATGAACTGCTCCGGCAAGCACGCCGGCATGCTCGCGACCTGCGCGGCGAACGGCTGGTCGCTGGGCGACTACCTTGATCCGAAGCATCCGCTGCAGGTCGCGATCGCGGCGGCGGTGGCGGACCTGGCCGGTGAACCCATCGCCGCCACAGGGGTGGACGGCTGCGGCGCCCCGGTGTTCGCGTTCTCGCTCACCGCGCTGGCACGCGCGTTCTCGCGGCTGGTCGAGGCCGCGCCCGGCACACCGGAGCGGCTCGTCGCGGACAAGATGCGTTCGCATCCCGAGTTGGTCGCCGGCACCGGCGCCGACGACACACGGCTGATGCAGGGCGTTCCAGGACTGCTGGCCAAGGGCGGCGCGGAGGGCGTGCTCGCGGTGGCCGTGCCAGGCGTCGGCGCTGTTGCCATCAAGATCAGCGACGGTGCCAAGCGCGCCGGCATTCCCGTTCTGGTGTCCGCGCTCCGGAAGTTGGGCGTCCCGGCTCCGGCGATGACCGAGCCGGTGCTGGGTGGCGGTGAGCCGGTCGGCGAGGTCCGGTCGGCGTGGTGATCTGATTCACGCTAACTGTAGCAAGCATTTCGCTTGCAACAGCTAGCACCGGCGGCTACTGTCGGGCCATGGCCACATCCAAGGATCTGCCCCAGGACATCGGCGGATTCATTCGTGATCTGCGCCAGACAGCGAAGATCTCGCTTCGGCAGCTCGCCGAGCGGGCCGGGGTCAGCAATCCCTACCTGAGCCAGATCGAGCGGGGACTGCGCAAGCCCAGCGCCGAGGTGCTGCAGCAACTCGCCAGCGCGCTGCGGGTGTCGACACCCGCGATGTACCTGCGTGCCGGCCTCCTGGACAGCGAGGGACAGCAGGGCGTGCTCGCGGCGATCGCGGTCGACCCGGAGCTCACGCTGGCGCAGAAGCAGTCGCTGTCACAGATCTACGAGACGTTCCGGAACGAGAACGCACGTCACGCGCCGCCCACTCCGGCCGAGCCGGACGAGCCGGACGAGCCGCGGGACGAGCAGGATCAGCTCGCGGCCGTGCTGGAGGACGTCGCCGTCGTCGAGGACGGCGCGGCGCCCGCACCCGGCGGTACAACCACCAAGGAGACGACATGACCGACCAGACCAAGACCCGCTTCCCCGCGCCGCTCTACGCCGCTGCGGGCGCCGGCGACCTCGCGTACCAGCAGCTCCGCAAGCTGCCCGCGGTGATCAACGAGTGGTCCGACCGCGCCGCCGCGTCGCTGCGGAGCGCCAACGAGACCGCCACCACCCGTGCCACGCTGCTCCGCGAGCGGGCCAACACGACCGACCTCGACAAGCTCCGTAGCACCGCCGCCAGCAACGCGGTGACCCTCGCGCACGCCGCGCAGGAGCGCGCCATCGCCGTCTACACCGCGCTGGTCGCGCACGGTGAGCGCGTGGTCGGCACGGGCGTCGTGGACGCGGCCGACGTGGTCAACGCCGACATCGAAACCACCGAAGTGCCCAAGGCTGTCGAGTCGGCGGAAGCCGCGGCCGAGCCGAAGCCGCGCAAGCGGACCCGGCCGGCCGCTGAGTGACCGACCGTTGATGTGCGGGCCCCGGCTGCTGCTGGGGCCCGCAGCATAGACTCGTACTCATGGCCTACAGCGCGCCGATCTTCTACCACGAGGTCGTCAGCTACATCAATCTGCTGGTGCTCATCCTGTCGCTGATCGTGCAGGGTGTCGCACTCGTGCACTGCCTGACGCAGCGTGGCGACGGATTCGCGGCGATCGGCACCCTCCCCAAGGGCGCCTGGGTGGCCATCCTCGCAGTCTCCATCGTGCTGACGCTGCTGGTCAGCGGCCCCATCGGGATCTTCGGCCTGATCGGCGTGGCGGCCGCGGCGATCTACCTCCTGGACGTACGCCCCGGTCTCCGCGACCTCTCGGACGGCAAGGGCTTCTGGTAATCCCGCTGCGCCCGCCCGCCCGCCTGCCAGCCCGCCACACACCCCCGCCGATCTTGGAGTTGTGGTTGCCCTTTTGGGCGTTATCGCCGCATCTCTGCCAACCACAACTCCAAGATCGGCGGGGGGTGTGGCAAAGGCCGGGAGCTGGAGGCGCGGTGCGCCGTAACCTTTGGGCGTTTCGTGCGGTGTTTATGCCGTGCGGCTTTCTCCCAAATACGTCTTTTCCGGCATTGTGGCCTTCGGCCTTCCCTTCGCCGTGACCATGGGGTGGCTGCTCGGTACGCCGGTGGAGAGGCCCCCCGTGGCGAGCGCTCCCGGCGGCGCGGGCGGCATCGGCGCGGCCCCGGAGCGAGTGGTGACAGCCCAGCCGGTCACGCCGGCCGACTACGCATCCCAGCCGCCCCGGCCCGGAGCTCCGGCCTCGCCGGCGCTGACCACACCGGCCACGACCGCACCGTCGATCACGGCGAGCCCCGCGGCCAGCGGTTCGCCCTCGTCCGCGCCGCCGCCGGTCCTGAACATGCCGCCCGTGCCGACCCCCACCGAGATCTTCGACCCGCCACCCAACCCGTCGCCGACGCCCTCCGAAAGCGCGCCGACGGAGGAGCCTGGACCGACCGGAGTGGCGGGCGAGCAATAGGCTCCCCACCGTGGGAGCCGCCGCACGCCAGTTCGTACTTGGAGCGAGCCTGCTCGGCCGCGGCCTGAGCATCGTGCTCCGCAGGCCACGCCTCCTTCTGTTCGGCCTCGTGCCGGCGTTGATCTCCGGCGTGCTGTACGCGGCGGCGCTGATCACGCTGATCGGGTTCCTTCCGGACCTCACCGGTGCGGTCACATGGTTCGCGGACGACTGGGCAACGAGCTGGCACGACGGGCTGCGGATCTTCGCCGGTCTGGCGCTGCTGGGCGCCGCTGGGATGCTGGGCGTGCTCAGCTTCACAGCGGTCACACTGCTGATCGGCGACCCGTTCTACGAGCGGATCTCGTCGCTTGTCGAAGGGCAGTACGGCGGTGTCCCGGGCGGCGGCCGCGAGGTCGCCTGGTGGCGCAACGCGGTCGACTCTTTGCGGCTCATCACCGTGTCCGTCCTCTTCGGTGTGCCGCTGTTCGCGCTGGGTCTCATTCCAGTCGTCGGCCAGACCCTCGCACCTGTGCTGGGCGGCATGGTGGGCGGCTGGCTGCTCGCGATGGAGCTCACCGGCGTGCCGTTTCAGCGTCGCGGGCAGCGCCTGCGCGACCGTCGGCGGGTGTTGCGGACGCATCGGCCGCTGACGCTCGGATTCGGCGTGGCGGTCTTCGCGTCGTTCCTCATCCCGCTCGGCGCGATCCTGCTGATGCCGGCGGCGGTGGCCGGCGCGGCGCTGCTCGCCCGCCGCGCGCTGGGCCAGCCGATCGACATCGTGACGGTGCCTGTTCGGCTGTGACGGTGCCGACGCGGCGGCCAGGGTGCCCGCAGGGCGGTGACGGTGCCCGCTCGGCGGTGACGGTGCCCGCAGGGCGGTGACGGTGCCGCGCACGGCTGTGACCGTGCTCGCGCACGGCTGTGACGGCCTGCCGTTCGAGTCGCTGCGCTTCAGCGGGCCACGTCGGACTGACCGATCCCTCTCCGCGATCTTGGATTTGTGGTTGGCACAGAACCGACCGAAGAGGACCTAAGGGCAACCACAACTCCAAGATCGCGGAGAAGGCGCGGTGGGAGGCGCGGTGGGAGGGCGCGGCTTAGGCTGAGGTGCGGATTATGAGGTCGGTTGGCAGCACGACCGATGCGGGCACGTCGGGCTCGCCATCGATCAAGGCCAGGATCAGCCGTGCCATGGTCCGGCCGATGTCCAGGATCGGTTGCCGGACCGTGGTCAGCGGGGGATCGCTGTAGCGGCTGATCTCGAAGTCGTCGAACCCCGCCACTGCCACGTCCGATGGCACCCGCCGGCCGGCGTCCCGCAGTGCCTGCAATGCACCGAGCGCCATCATGTCGGACGCCACGAACACCGCATCCAAGCCGGCGTCGCGGGCGAGCAGCTCGCGCATCGCGCGTACGCCGGAATCGCGGGTGAAGTCACCGAACGCGACCTGCTCCGCGAGGCCGGCCGAGCGCATCGCGGCGCGGTAGCCGGCGAGCCGATCCACCCCCGCGATCATGTCCTGCGGGCCGGCGATCGTGGCGATCCGGCGTCGTCCGGTGTGGATCAGGTGGTCCATCGCGGCCGCAACGCCGCCGAGGTGGTCCACGTCGACGTACGGCACCGGGGTCTCCGGCGGGGACATCGGCCGCCCGTTGCAGACCACCGGGATCCCCCGCCGCGCGAGTTTGCCGGGAAGCGGGTCGGCGCCGTGCATCGAGGCGAACAGGACGCCGTCAACGTGACCGGCCATCGCGTACCGCTCGACGCGGTCATGGCTGGCGGCCGAGCCGGCCATCATCAGCACGAACTGCTTGTCCGCGGCCTCCAGCTCGCCGCTCACCCCGCGGATCACGCCGGGGAAGAACATGTCGTCGGAGAAGACCCGGCTGGCCGTCTCCGGCAGGATCAACGCGATCGATTCGGTCCGCTGGGTGACCAGGCTGCGGGCCGCCTGGTTCGGGACGTAGCCCATCTCCTCGATCGCGCGATTCACCACTTCGCGGATCGGTCCCGCCACCGTGGTCGAGCCGTTGACGACTCTGGAGACGGTGGCCCTCGAGACACCGGCCCGCCGGGCCACCGCCTCGAGGGTCGGACGCTCCCGTGTCACCATCAGCGACCCTCCAGACCACCCCGCCGGATCACGTCCCGGTACCACAACGCGCTGTCCTTGGCCACGCGCTGCTGCGTCGCGTAGTCGACGTGCACGATGCCGAAGCGCTTCGCGTACCCCTCGGCCCACTCGAAATTGTCCATGAACGACCAGACGAAGTACCCCCGGAGGTCCACCCCGCGGGCGATGGCGTCCAGGCAGGCGCGCAGGTGCCCGTCGAGGTACTCGATCCGGCGAACGTCGGCGACCCGGCCCGCGTCCGGGTCCGGCCCGTCCGGGTACGCCGCGCCGTTCTCGGTGATCAGCAGCGGCACGCCGTAGTCGTTGTGCAATCGCTCCAGCAGCCGGGTGAGCGACGCCGGCTCGATCTGCCAGCCCATGTCCGTGACCGGTCCGACCGGCTCCCGGAAGCCGATGCCTTCGGTGCCCGGGTGCTCCGGAGACCCCGGCGCGTCCGGTTGCGCGAAGACGTACGTGGGTTGATAGAAGTTCACGCCCAGCACGTCGATGGGGGCGTTGATGATCGCTTCGTCGCCGTCGGCGATGAACGACAGGTCGCGGAACCGGGTGATGTGCTCGCGCATGTCGTCCGGGTATCGGCCGCGTAGGAGCGGGTCGAGGAAGATCCGGTTGTGCAGCCCATCGACGAGCGTCGCGGCGTCCCGGTCGGCGGCGCTGTCCGGATCCATCGCGTGAACCGAGGCCGGGTTCAACGTGATGCTGATGTTGCCGGCGCCGGCCGATCGCAGGGCCTGGACGGCGAGCCCGTGCCCGAGCAGCAGGTGGTGCACCGCCGCGAACGCCGCGGCCGGATCGGTGAAGCCGGGAGCGTGCCGGCCGCTGCTGTACCCCAGGTAGGCCGAGCACCACGGCTCGTTCAGCGTCGTCCAGGTCCGCACCCGGTCGCCGAGCCGCGCGTACACGATCTGCGCGTACTCGGCGAAGGCCTCGGCCGTCTCGCGTACCGTCCAACCGCCCCGGTCCTGCAGCGTCTGCGGCAGGTCCCAGTGGTAGAGCGTGACCACCGGGTCGATGCCCTTGCCGATCAGCTCGTCGGTCAGCCGGTCGTAGAAGTCCAGGCCGCGCGTCTCGACCGGACCGGTTCCGTCCGGCTGGATGCGGGGCCAGGAGATCGAATACCGGTACGACGCGAGGCTGAGCTGGACCATCAGCGCCACGTCCTCGGCGTACCGGTGGTAGTGGTCGCATGCCACGTCGCCGGTGTGTCCTGCGTGGACCCGTCCCGGCGTTCGGCTGAAGGTGTCCCAGATCGACGGGCCGCGACCGTCGTCGCGGGCCGCGCCTTCGATCTGATAGGCCGCGGTGGCCGTGCCCCAAATGAAACCGTCGGGAAACGCGTCGCCGGACGTCATGCGTGCACCGCTTCCTGCGTGGTAGGCCGATCAAGACCGCTACAGCCTACGGCCACCACGAAGTTTTGATCAGGCCGCCTGCAGCGCCATGAGCAGTCGCGGATCGCCGGTGACGTGCAGGACGTCCGGCGCGCGGCGGCCCATCAGCACCAGCAACAGGTCGCTGGCGGTTCCGGTCGCCTCGGCGCGCGGATGATGATCGTCGGTGTCCAGAATCGTGCCGGTGTCGAGCAGCGCCACACCGGGACCCCGCAAACGGACGAACCACTCGTAGCTCGCATCCGTGGCCGCCAGGTGAACGACGCCGTGCATGTCGCCGGGGCCCTTCCGGCGGCCGGCCGGCAGCCAGGTATCAAGCACCTCGTTGACGCCGTCGGCGGCCAGCTTGGTCTCGATCGGCGTGGACCGGCCGGCGGCCGATTCGGCGTCCCAGCGATGCACGGAGATCTCGTGCGCCATCCGCCGGTGCCAGAATCCGGCCTTCTTCGCCTGCGCGGGCCACGTCCACGCCGGGAACTCCGGGTCCAGCGCGTCGAGCGTCTCGATGGTGCCGGTCAGCTCCCGCCGCAACCCGTCCAGCGCCTCCGGCCAGTCCGGCCGCGGCACCGGCGTTACGCGTTCGTCCGGCTTCGTGACGACACCACGCGCCACCGCCGTCCGTACCCAGCGCAACAGGACCGTCAGGTGCTCGACCAGGTCGGCGACGGCCCAGCCCGGGCACGATGGGACGAGGGCATCCGGGCCGGTCTCGGCGACGGCGTCCTGCAGCGCCGGACCGTCGGCGCGCAGAGCCGCGAGCCAGAAGTCCTTCGTCGCATGCAGCCTGTTCATCGCAGATCTCCCGCTGTTCCCCGGACGCCGGTGAGCTGTCCGCCGCCACCCGAGCCTAGGGTGAACGTCGTGCCCGACGCCTACGCCGGCCACCCGGCCGCCGCAGCTCCGGAGAGTGACAATTCCCTCCGGACCTATACGACGCTACGCCTGGGCGGCCCGGCCGGCACGCTGACCGTTGTCACGGAACCCGACGAAGCCGTAGCTACCGTACGCGACGGTGCGTCAGACGGCGATCCGGTCCTCATCCTGGCCGGCGGCAGCAACGTCGTGATCAGCGACGCGGGCTTTCCCGGCCGTGTGATCCTGTTGCGGACGCGCGGGATCCGGGTGATCCAGCGGGACGGCGGTCACGTCGTGGTGCGGGTGGCCGCCGGTGAGCCGTGGGACGTGTTCGTGGCGCACGCCGTGGCGAACGGCTGGTCCGGCGTCGAGTGCCTGTCCGGCATACCCGGCTCGGCCGGCGCGACCCCGATCCAGAACGTCGGCGCCTACGGCCAGGAGGTCGCGCACACGATCGTGGCGGTCCACGTGTTCGACCGTGTCACGGGCGCGGTCGCGACGATGACCCCGGAACAGTGCGGGTTCGCGTACCGGTCCAGCATCTTCAAGCACAACGACCGGTGGCTGGTGCTCGAGGTCGACTTCCGGTTGGCCGTGCACGCCGACTCGGCCCCGATCCGGTACGCCGAGCTGGCCCGCCAGCTGGGTGTCGAGCCGGGCGCGCGGGTGCCGCTCGACCAGTGCCGGGAGACGGTGTTGAAAGTGCGCGCCGGCAAGGGGATGGTGCTTGACCAGGATGACAAGGACACCTGGTCGGTGGGGTCCTTCTTCACCAACCCGGTGCTGCCGGCACTGCCGGACGAGAGGATGCCGCACTGGCCGGCCGAGAACGGGACGGTCAAGGTTCCGGCCGCGTGGCTGATCGAGCGGGCCGGTTTTCCGCGCGGCTTCACACTGGGCGGTGACGTCGCGATCTCGGCCAAGCACACGCTCGCGCTGACCAATCGGGGTTCCGGTACGACCGCGGCGTTGCTCGAGCTGGCCCGCACCATCCGGTCCGGCGTGGTCGACCGGTTCGGCATCGTCCTGCACCCCGAGCCGGTCCTGATCAACTGCGCTCTTTGAGTCACGGTCAGCGCCGCTCCCGGATGGCAGCCAGCACGTGTTCCACGATCCGTTCGGGATGCCGGAGAACGTCCTCGGCGGTGAATCGGAGGACGAGCCATCCGGCCTGCCTAAGGGCGTTGAGCCGGGCGATGTCCTGCCGGGAACCGGCTGCGCTCGCGGTGGTGGTCGCCCTCATACTCCAGTGCGATCCGCCACTGTGCATAGGCAAGGTCCACCCGGGCAAGAAGGCTTGTCCCTTGAGCATCTCCCGGGTGGCGAACCCGTCAGCGAGGGCGTCACTACCCCGAAATGGGAAGCCGGACAACTGTCGCGGCACGCGGGCAATCGGAGGCACAAGCCCACATTGGCCTCTGACCGCCCGTGCCGGGACGCCCTGTGGACAGGCCGGTGGAGCACGGTGGGTGTATCAGGCACCCGCAAACACCCATGGCGCTCCACTCGTCAGGTCCAGCCCATGACCTCCGTGTAGTACGGGGTGCCGTCCAGTGCGTAGACCACGCCCGTTCCGATCGATCGGGCTGCGCAGTTGAGCATGTTGGCGCGGTGGCGGGGGCTCGCCATCCACGCGCCGACCACCTCCTCCGCGGTGTGGTAGCCCCAGGCGATGTTCTCGCCGGCAGGCTGGGCGTACCCGGCTGAGTGGGCACGCGTCACGAACGTCGAGCCGCCGGGTCCACGGTGCCCGAAGCGCCGGGTGGAGGCCATGAAATAGCTCTGCCGTACGGAGGCGTCGACCAGATCATGATCGACGTCCAGCCGGCCGCAACCGTGGGCGTGCCGCTGCTGGTTCGTACCAGTCACGACCTGGGACATCAGCGCCGCCGCCGGGATCGCCTCCGGCCGGCCGGGCACCGGCTCGATCACGCCGGCCACCGGCATCTGCGGAACGGCCGGTGCCGCGCGACCGGCCGGTACCGCGCGAGCGGCCGGTACCCCGCGAGCGCCCGGGACCGCCCGAGCGGCCGAGACCGCCGAGGCGACCGCGAGCGGCGCTCCCATCGCCCCAAGGCAGACGGCCACCGCGACAACCATGACTCGTACGAACATGGTCCCACCCTCCGCGATCTTGGAGTTGTGGTTGGCATAGACGCCCTCAAAACGCCCAAAAGGGCAACCACAACTCCAAGATCGGGGAGAGGGTGGGATTGGTCGGCCCGAAAACCGTAGCTATGCGTATACGGGTCGTGACTTCACGTTATGGTGAGGTCCGCACTTTTGCGGTGCCGCATGCGCACGACGGGGGTATGGCGATGGCTGCAAAGGGGAGTACGGCGTGAGCCGCCTGCTGGTCGTCGAGGATGACCCGGACATCGCGCTCGCGCTGCGGCTGCTGTTCAGCCGGGCCGGGTACGAGGTGGCGCACGCCGGCGACGGGCGCACCGGACTCAAAGAGGCGTACGCCGAGCATCCCGACCTCGTCGTGCTGGACGTCGGCCTGCCCGAGATGGACGGCTGGCAAGTGCTCGAACGCCTCCGCGACGTGTCCGACGTACCGGTGCTGGTGCTCACCGCGCACGGCCAGGAGACCGAGAAGGTCCGCGGCCTGCGGGGCGGCGCGGACGACTACCTGACCAAGCCGTTCGCCAACAACGAGTTGCTCGCCCGGGTCGAGGCGCTGCTGCGCCGCTCGTCCGCCGGACAGAACAGCTGGGCCAGCCAGATCTACGACGACGGGCTGGTCCACCTCGATCCCACCAAACGCCGGGTGTACGTCAAGGGTGACGAGAAACGGCTGACCCCGACCGAGTTCCGGCTGCTCAACGCGTTGGTCCGGCACGCCGGGGCGGTGCTGTCCCCCAACCAGCTGCTCACCCAGGCCTGGGACGACCCGACCGGCATCGGTCAGGAACGGGTCAAGTTCGCGGTGCTCCGGCTGCGCCGCAAGCTCGGCTGGTCGGATCCCGACGAGTCGCCGATCGAGTCCGTCCGTGGATTCGGCTACCGCTACCGCAGACCCGGTGGGGATAGCTGAGGGAGGTAGGGCGCAGTGGAAGACCTTGGTGAGATCGTCGGCGAGTTCCTCCTGGAGAGCCACGAGAACCTCGACCAGATCGACCGTGATCTCGTGGACCTCGAGCAGGAGCCCGGCTCCCGCGACCTGATCTCGCGCATCTTCCGGGCGATCCACACGATCAAGGGCACCAGCGGGTTCCTGGCGTTCACCCGGCTCGAGACGCTGGCGCACGCCGGTGAGTCGCTGCTGTCCCGGCTGCGTGACGGCGTGCAGCCGGTCACGCCGGAGACGATCACCACGCTGCTCGCGACGATCGACGGCGTACGGGCGCTGCTCGCCGCGATCGAGCAGAGCGGGACCGAGGGTGACGTCGATGTGGACGCCATCATCACGTCGGTGCACGCCCAGATGCAGGCACCGGCCGAGTCCGCCGGAACTCCGGCGGCCGCGGAACCCGAGCCGGCGGAGGCGCTGCTCGAGAGCCCGGTCCGGCCGGCGCCCGAGCCGGTCGAGGGCGAGCGCCGCCCGCTGGGCGAGCTGCTGGTCGAGTCCGGCGCGGCGCAGCCGGCCGACGTCGGGTTCGCGTTGCAGCAGCAGCTCGAGGGCGACGAACGCAAGCTCGGCACGATCCTGCTCGAGGAGGGCAAGGCGCAACCCGCCGCGGTGCATGAGGCGCTGCAGGCCCAGGCGCCGAAGCGCAGCGTCGCCGACAGCGCCATCCGGGTCGACGTCGACCTGCTCGACACCTTGATGAACATGGTCGGCGAGCTGGTGCTGGCGCGGAACCAGCTGGTCCGCGGGGTGATGGAGACCGGTGACTCGGCGCTGATCCGCAGCGCCCAGCGGCTCGGCATGATCACCAGCGAGCTGCAAGAAGGGATCATGAAGACCCGTATGCAGCCGATCGAGCACATCTGGTCGAAGCTGCCGCGGGTCGTCCGCGACCTGTCCACCTCGCTCGGCAAGCAGGTCCAGCTCGTAATGCAGGGCAAGGAGACCGAGCTGGACCGCAGCTTGCTGGAGGCCGTCAAGGACCCGCTGACCCACCTGGTCCGGAACGCGGTCGATCACGGCATCGAGGATCCGGAACGCCGGGCGGCGACGGGGAAGTCGCCGGAGGGCAC
>DATBGW010000243.1:0-4572 GCA_036557765.1 Actinoplanes sp. | reverse complement strand
GTCGGCATCGCAGGCCGCCGCGGCACGCTGGTTCGCGCTGACCCAGGCGGTGGTGAGCGGCGTCGTGGCAGGCGTGATCGCGTTCGTTTCGCTACGCCGCGCCCGGCGCCGCGGCGATGGAACGGACGTCCGCTGGCCGATGTACGCGCTCGCCGGCGCCGGGCCGGGTCTGCTGCTCCTGCTCGCGGAAGGCTTGACGCGCACGGCCGGGGCGCGGGTCGTCGCGCTCGCCGGCCGGGTGAGCGAACTGGAGCTGACTGTGCAACGGATGCTGAGCGGATCCCGCTTCAACAGCGCGCTGGTCGTGCTGTTCGCCGGCGCCATCACCGCGACGATCGCCATCGGCCGCACGCTGGGACCGCCCGCGGAGTCGGATCAGGCGAGCTGATCCAGTTCCGACACGGCGTACCACTCCAGCTCGTGGTCCTCGGCACCGTCCACGGTGAACTGTGCATCCGGATCGCCGGCCAGCGCCTCCTCAACCACGTCGGCGGCCGCGGCCACCTCGTCCGCCGCGGCGGCGCCGTCGACGTGAACGGCGGCCACCTCGGTGAGAGCAACCGGGTGGGACAAGCGGATCGTGCTGGAGCCGAGCTCCACGTCCGCGGGTTCCACACCGGCGGTCGCGATGTCCGCGGACACCACGACCCGACGGCGTGGCGCGGACAGATCGTGGCGGAGGAGTCGTAGCGCGGCCTGGGCGGCGCGGGTGAACGCGACGTACTCGAGCTCCTCATCGTCACCCTCGGCGTACCACTCGCGCAGCGCCGGAGTGACCGCGTGCGCGATCGTCGGACCGGCGCCGAGCTTTCCCGACGCCCGGAGCTCCGCGAGCATCGGTACGGTGGCCGGCACGTAGACGCGGACGAGCTGGGTGGTCGGCACTTTCCCTCCTGCGGTCGGCCGTTCCCGTAGTACACCGCCGCGGTGCCGACCGGAAGGCAGATCCGCCAACCGTGTCCCGATCGTGGCGGCGGCGGGACACGCCGGCGCGGCAGAATAGGTGATCGCAGCTTGTCGGTGGCAAACTAAGGCGATCAACATCGACCGGGGAGATCGCGTGGAGGCCAGGTTCCTGCTTCTGTCCGACGTCGCAGCCGAGCTGAACGTCTCGGACTCGCAGGTCTACCACATGGTCCGCAGCGGTGAACTGCCGGCGATCAAGATCGGTGGACGCGGTCAGTGGCGCGTCGAGCGCAGCAAGCTCGAGGACTACATCAAGGCCAAATACGCCGAGACCGCGGAGTGGGTCCAGCACAACCCTTTGATCGACCGCGACCCGGAGTAGCCCAGGTCAAGATCCCCGCGATCTTGGAGTTGTGTTGCCTTTACGCGGCCTTCCGACCGGTTCGTGCCAACCACAACTCCAAGATCGACGAGAGCCGCGTCAGCGGAGGTTGTGACAGCGCGGGTCGTGGCGGCGATCGCTCACGCAAGTTGGCATTGACGACTGTTGTGATGCCGCGTCAAACTCGTGTCGAAGGCAAACGAAAGCAAACGCAAGGATGGGCGACGCCAATGTCCACCGCTACGGAAGTCCGGACTGATCCTCCGCCGGCGATCAGGCTTCGCCCGGTGCCGCGGTGCGATCCGCCCTTCGATGACGAGTTGCCGCCGGACACCCGGGCGTCGGCGGACCAGTTGAGCTTCCGGTGGCCGCGGCCGTCCGCCGTATCCGCAGACGCAGACGGGCGACCGGCCGGCGAGAGCCCGGCGGCCGCGCCCGGCGTGGATCCATTAGTCAGCGCGGCCAGCGCGCCTGACGGCGGAACGGCATCCGGCGGGTCTGCCGCAGGTGCGCACGGCGCCGGGTCGGCGATGCCGGCCGCCGGTGCCGGCGGCGTCGGAACCGCGGGCGACGGCAAGCTCGCGGTGCGGCGATTCGTGAGCGTCTGCGTCGAGGTGCTCAACGGCTACCGGCCCGCGGCCCATCTCCGCCGATTGTCGCTGCCGATGGAGGCACCCAGCGTGGTGTCCCAGGGCATCGCGGGCGCTCGGCGTGTCGCCGAGCTGCGACAGGCCATCCGCTCGACGGATCGGCGGGTGCGCCGGCCCGGTCCGGTCGGCGTCCTGAGAGTGCTGCTCTGCGAGCCACGTGCCGGCGCGATCGAGGCGGCCGTGCTGCTGATCACCGGTGAGCGGACGTGGGCGATGGCGTTCCGGCTCGAGCTACATCAGCAGAAGTGGGCAGCTACTGCACTTCGTCTCATTTAGGCATAACCTCACGAGACACGACACAGACCCCCGGGGCGTTCGTTCAGCAGCCGAGGCAGCGGACGTCCCGGGCCCCTTCTCCATCCGCAATCCGGGCCGGCCACCTCCATGGCGACTGGGCCCACTTCCTCCCCGCGATCTTGGAGTTGTGGTTGGAGCAAATCGCCATAGGGCGGACGTAAGGGCAACCACAACTCCAAGATCGGCGGGGATTACGACGGATCGCGGAGAGTGTACGAGCTAGGGGGTGGCGCCGGGGGCGCCGTGGCAGCGCTTGTACTTCTTGCCGGAGCCGCAGTAGCACGGCGCGTTCCGGGACGGACCGCTGCTGGACTTCGCCTGCCCCGCCGGCTGCCCCGCGGCCTGGCGACCACCGCGACCTCCCTGCCGGCTCCGGTTCGCCGCCGCGTGCGCGGGACCGGCCGGCACCGGCGAATCGCCGCCGATACCCAGAGCGGGTGCCGACTGCTCCTGAATCACCGGGGAACCGTCGCCCGCCGCACCGTCGATGGCCGGCGCCATGTACTGCAGGTTCTGCGGCCGCCGGTCACCACCGAGGCCCTTGGCGCGGACCTCGACCGGTGCCTCGCGTTCCGATTCGGCGACCACCGGCAGCGGAACCGCCTGGCTCGGGTCGACGGTGACCGTGGGCTGCTCCTCGACCTGGACCTCGAGGTTGAACAGGAAGCCGACGGCCTCCTCCTTGATGCCCTCCATCATCTGGCTGAACATGTCGAAGCCCTCGCGCTGGTACTCGACCACCGGGTCGCGCTGGGCGTACGCCCGCAGGTTGATGCCCTCCTGCAGGTAGTCCATCTCGTAGAGGTGCTCGCGCCACTTCCGGTCGATGACCGCGAGCAGCACCTGACGCTCGAGCTCCCGGGTGGCCTCCTCGCCGAGCTCGGCCTCGCGGGTGTCGTACGCCGCTTGCGCGTCGTCCTTGAGCTGCTCGACCAGGAACTCCTGGTCCACGGCGTTGCGCTCGCCGCCGGACTCCTCGACGATGTCGTCGATCGTGATGCTCACCGGGAACAGCCGCCTGAGGTTGGTCCACAACTGCTCGAGGTCCCAGTCCTCGGCGTACCCCTCGGCGGTCGCGCCGCGGACGTACCCCTCGACCACGTCATTGATCATGTGCCGGGCCTGCTCGTGCATGTCCTCGCCGTCGAGCACCCGCTTGCGCTCGGCGTAGATGACCTGGCGCTGCTTGTTCATCACTTCGTCGTACTTGAGCACGTTCTTGCGGATCTCGGCGTTCTGCGCCTCGATCTGCGTCTGCGCGCTCTTGATCTGGCGGGTGACCATTTTCGACTCGATCGGCACCTCATCCGGGATGTTGAACCGGTCCATTACCGCCTCGACCGCGCCGGCCCGGAACCGCCGCATCAGGTCGTCCTGCAGCGACAGGTAGAACCGGGACTCGCCCGGGTCGCCCTGCCGGCCGGACCGGCCGCGCAGCTGGTTGTCGATGCGCCGTGCGTCGTGCCGCTCGGTGCCGAGCACGTACAGTCCGCCGGCCTCGACAACCTCGATGGCCTCGGCGTCGCAGGCCTCCTTCCAGGCGGGCAGTACCTCCTCGAGCGCCTTGGCGTACTCCTCCGGCGACTCCACCGGGTCCAGGCCACGCTGGTGCAGCTCGGCGGACGCGAGGAACTCGGGGTTGCCGCCGAGCAGGATGTCGGTCCCCCGGCCGGCCATGTTGGTCGCCACTGTGACGCCGCCCTTGCGGCCGGCCTGCGCGACGATCTGCGCCTCCTGCGCGTGGAACTTGGCGTTCAGCACGCTGTGCGCGATGCCCCGGCGGCGCAGCAACTGGGACAGGATCTCGGAGTTCTCCACCGAGACGGTGCCGACCAGCACTGGCTGTCCGGTGGCGTGCCGTTCGGCGATGTCCTCGACGACCGCGTCGAACTTCGCCTTCTGGGTCTTGTAGATGACATCCGGGTGGTCGGTCCGGATCATCGGGCGGTGCGTCGGAATGCTGACCACGCCGACCTTGTAGACCTTGTTGAACTCGCCCTCTTCGGTCTTCGCGGTGCCCGTCATGCCGGAGAGCTTGCCGTACAGCCGGAAGTAGTTCTGGAGGGTGATCGTCGCGAGGGTCTGGTTCTCCTGCTTGATCTCCACGCCCTCCTTGGCCTCGATGGCCTGGTGCATGCCCTCGTTGTAGCGGCGGCCGGCGAGGATACGGCCGGTGTGCTCGTCGACGATCATGACCTCGCCGTCCATGACGACGTAGTCCTTGTCGCGCTTGTAGAGCTCCTTGGCCTTGATGGCGTTGTTGAGGAAGCCGACGAGCGGGGTATTGACCGACTCGTAGAGGTTCTCGATGCCCAGCCAGTCCTCGACCCGCTCGAC
>DATBGW010000242.1:0-5446 GCA_036557765.1 Actinoplanes sp. | reverse complement strand
CGCCCCGTGATCGACAACGAGAACAAGTGCTTCGGTCATGGTGACGAAGCTAGCGCAGGAACTGGTTGGCGGTGTTCGCCAGGTCCAGCAGCGGCTGTGGCAGCGCGCCGAGCGCGAACGTGACAGCCGCGGTGACCGTGACGACCGCGGTACTCAACACGCTGGGCACCACGACCGTCGGCGCGTCCTCGGGCGGGTCGGTGAAGAACATCAACACGATGACCCGCACATAGAAGTACGCCGCGACGGCGCTGGCGAGCACGCCCACGATGACCAGCGGTATCGCGCCACCCTCACCCGCAGCCTTGAAGACCGCGAACTTGCTGACGAACCCGCTCGTCAACGGGATGCCTGCGAAGGCCAGCAGGAACAGCGAGAACACCACCGCCACTACCGGATACCGTCTACCGAGACCGGCCCAACGCGCCATCGCGGTGTCCTCCTCGCCCGGCAAGGGCTCGGCCTTCACCCTGTACCTGCCCGACGTCCTGCTACCCGAGTCCGTCGCCCCGCTCGCGACCCCGGTCAGCCCCGCGGTACCGGTCGTCCGCGGTACCACCCCGGCGATCCTGCGCCCGGTGTCCGCGCCCGAACGGCGGATCTCCCCGGCCGCCCACCAGCTCGACGGCGCCACCGTGCTGATCGTGGACGACGACGTGCGCAACGTCTTCGCGCTCACCAGTGCGCTGGAGATGCACGGACTGCAGGTGCTGTACTCGGACAACGGTGCCGAGGGCATCCGGCTGCTCGCCGAGCACCCGGAGGTCGACATCGTACTGATGGACGCGATGATGCCGGACCAGGACGGATACGAGACGACTCGCGGCATCCGCCGGAACAAGCGCTTCCAGGATCTGCCGGTAGTGTTCCTGACCGCCAAGGCGATGCCCGGCGACCGGGAGTCGGCACTCGGCGCGGGGGCGACCGACTACATCACCAAGCCGGTCGATCTGGACGAATTGATTCGGCTGATGGCCCGGTGGGTGAACGCGGCGGAGACGGAGGCGGAGCGTGGCTGACCGCGCCAAGGCGCTGCTCGTCGATGATCGACGGGACAACCTCATGGCCCTGGAGGCGATTCTCCAGGGCCTGCCGGTGCAGGCGGTCGCGGTGGAAAGTGGTGAGGCGGCGCTCAAGCAGTTGCTCGTCGACGACTTCGCGGTAATCCTGCTGGACGCGCAGATGCCCAACATGGATGGGTTCGAGACCGCCAGCCACATCAAACGCCGCGAGCGCACCCGCCACGTTCCGATCCTGTTCCTGACGGCCGCCGACCGGGATGCCCAGCTGGCGCTGCGCGGGTACGCAGTGGGCGCGGTGGATTACCTCACCAAGCCGTTCGATCCGTGGGTGCTGCGCGCCAAGGTGTCCATCTTCGTGGACCTGTGGAACAAGTCGCAGCAGCTCAAGGCACAGGCGGACGCGGCTCGGGAACGCGACGCCCAGTGGCAGCGCCTCACCGAGACGGTCGACGAGGCGGCCCGGGTGTTGCGCGCCGGCGGCGCGAACGCGGCCGCCGAGGCGCTGGCGCTCCTCGAGAAGGCCCGCTGGGGCTGACCCCCGCTGCCCCGCATTTCCCCGCGGTCTGGGCCGCTTCCTCCCTCCGCGATCTTGGAGTTGTGGTTGGCACGAAAGCGGACGAAGTCCGCGAAAAGGCAACCACAACTCCAAGATCGCGGAGGATTTCAGGACGTGCTGATCATCAGGGCGCTGCGTAGGCCGGTGATGTCGAGAACGCGGAGAAGGAAGTCACCGACGTTCTGCAGTGCCAGCGCCGATCCGGCGTGCTGGGCCTTGCGGCTGAGCACGACCAGCGTGCCCAGACCCTGCGAATCGCAGAACGTCACGCCGGCCATGTCGAGCACGATCCGGGCCGGCGGCTCGGTCAGCGTCTCATTCACCATATTCGATAGGTCGATCACCGTGAGCACGTCGATCTCCCCGGTGAGGCGGAAAATGACCTCGTCGGGGCCACGCTGAACAGCGATGGACAGCTCGGGTCGTTCCACCCGGCCACCTTATCGCGACCGCACCGGTCCGGCCCGCCCGGCGCAGCTGCCCTCGCCCCTGGCTGCCAGTTGTCAGACCGCGCTGCCAGAATGGGTTTCGTTGTGACCACCTCATATTTCGCCGCAGCCCAGTACCCCGATGACGCACCGGCTTCTCAGGCGCTGTTCGACCGCGCCCGGGCCGTCGTGCCGGGCGGGGTCAATTCACCCGTGCGTGCGTTCCGTGCGGTCGGCGGTACGCCACGGTTCATGGCGCGCGGCGCCGGCCCGTGGCTGTTCGACGCGGACGGGCGCCGCTATGTCGACCTGGTGTGTTCGTGGGGGCCGTTGATCCACGGCCACGCGCATCCGGAGGTGATCGCCGCGGTCCAGGCCGCGGCCGCCGACGGCACCAGCTTCGGTACGCCCACCGAGCGCGAGGTGGAGCTCGCCGAGGAGATCGTCCGCCGGACCGGGGTGGACCAGGTACGCCTGGTCAACTCCGGCACCGAGGCGACCATGACGGCGATCCGGCTGGCCCGGGGTTACACCGGCCGGTCGAAGGTGGTGAAGTTCGCCGGCTGCTACCACGGGCACGTGGACGCGCTGCTGGCGGCGGCCGGTTCGGGTGTTGCCACGCTGGGACTGCCCGACTCACCCGGCGTTACCGGCGCCGCCGCGAGCGAGACGATCGTGCTGCCGTACAACGATGTCGCCGCCGTCCAGGCGGTGTTCGACGCCGAGCCGGACATCGCCGCGGTCATCACCGAGGCGGCGGCGGGAAACATGGGCGTGATCGCGCCGCGGGACCACTTCAACCAGCGGCTCGCCGAGATCGCCCACGAACGCGGCGCGCTGCTCATCGTGGACGAGGTGATGACCGGGTTCCGGGTGGCGGCCGGCGGATGGACCGCCCTCGACCCGGTGGATGCCGACCTGTTCACGTACGGGAAGGTGATGGGCGGCGGCCTGCCGGCAGCGGCGTTCGGCGGCCGGGCCGAGATCATGTCGCGCCTCGCCCCGGCCGGACCGGTCTACCAGGCCGGCACGCTGTCCGGTAATCCGCTGGCCTGCGCCGCCGGGCTGGCCTCGCTGCGGCTCGCCGACGCGGATGTGTACAAGCGGTTGGACGAGCTCGCCGCCACGATCGGCACGCTGACCACCGACGCGCTGGCCGCGGCCGGCGTGCCGCACCGCCTCTCCGCGGCCGGCAACATGTTCTCGATCTTCTTCACCGCCGCCGACGTGGCCGACTATGACACCGCCCGGACCCAGGACGTCGCCGCGTTCCGGGCGTTCTTCCACGCGATGCTGGCCCGGGGCGTCTACCTGCCGCCGAGCGCGTTCGAGTCGTGGTTCGTCTCGACCGCGCTGGACGACGCGGCGCTCGAGCAGATCGCGGCGGCGCTGCCGGCGGCCGCCCGCGCAGCGGCGGAGGGGGCGGCCACATGAGCACGAGGACCACCGTCCACCTGCTGCGGCACGGTGAGGTGCACAACCCGTCCAAGATCCTGTACGGACGGCTGCCCGAGTTCCACCTGTCCGAGCTGGGCCGGCAGATGGCCAAGGCCGGTGCGGAGGCGCTCGCCGACTGCGACGTCACGTATCTCGTGTCGAGCCCGTTGGAGCGCGCCCAGGAGACCGCGGAGCCGATCGCGGCGCAGTTCGGGCTGGAGGCGGCGACCGATGTCCGGCTGATCGAGGCCGCCAACGTCTTCGAGGGCAAGAACGTCTCGGTCGGCGACGGATCGTTCCGCAATCCGCGCAACTGGTGGGTGCTGCGCGACCCGGTCACGCCGTCCTGGGGCGAGGCGTACCTGGTCATCGCGCAGCGGATGTTCGCCGCAGTGCAGGCCGCCCGGGTCGCCGCAGAGGGCCACGAGGCGGTGTGCGTCTCGCACCAGCTGCCGATCTGGACACTTCGGCGGTACGTCGAGCGCAAGCGGCTCTGGCACGACCCGCGCCGCCGCCAGTGCGGCCTGGCCAGCCTCACGTCGCTGGATTTCGAGGACAGCCGGATCGTCGGCATCCGCTACCGGGAGCCGGCCGCCCATCTCATCGCGATGTCACCGGGCGCGCGGACCGCCAAGGGGGCATGACGTGAGCCGGCTCGCCGTCCTCACCGCCGCGGTCCTCGCGGCCGGCGCGCTGACCGCGTGCGGGTCGGAGAGCTGGGTGAAGAAGTGCACGACCAGCGCGGCGGGGGTCATCACATGCCGGCCCGACCAGCGGCCGGCGGCCCGGGACGTCACCGGCCGGCTGCTCGACGGCGGCACCTATGACGTGGCCGCGGACCGCGGCAAGGTCGTAGTGGTCAACTTCTGGGGATCCTGGTGCAGCCCCTGCCGCGCCGAAGCCGCCGACCTGCAGAAGACGTACGCGGCGACCAGAGCCCAGGGCGTCACGTTCATCGGCGTGAACTCGCGGGACGACCGGGACGCCGCGAAGGCGTTCGAACGTGGCCGAGTCACGTACCCGAGCATCTACGACCCCGACGCCAGGGTGGCGCTGTCGTTCGACGTCACACAGGTGAGCACGCCGTCCACGCTGATCCTGGACCGGCACGGACGGATCGCGGTCGCGCTGCGCCGCTCCACGACGGTGACCGAGCTGCAGCCGCTGGTCGAGCAGGTGGCCACCGAGGGGACCGGCTGATGGGCGACAGCTTCGCGAACGCCGCGAGCAGCGGCCCACTGCTGCTGGCGATCGGCGCCGCGGCGATCGCGGGTCTGGTCAGCTTTCTCTCTCCGTGCGTGCTGCCGCTGGTTCCCGGCTACTTGTCGTACGTGACCGGCCTGGCCGGCGCGGATCTGGACGCCGCGCTGGGGGCGCCACCGCGGGACGGTCCGGGCGCGCTACGGACCGCGGTGGCGGCACCGCCGGTGACGGCGCGCGGCCGGGTGCTGGCCGGCACCGCGCTGTTCGTGCTCGGCTTCGCGACCGTTTTCACGCTCCTCGCCACGCTGGTCGCCAACATCGGCTCCGCGCTACAGACGCACGCGCGTCTCCTCAACGTCGTCCTGGGCCTGCTCGTCATCGTGCTGGGCCTGGGCTTCCTGGGCCTGATCCCCGGACTGCAGCGGGAGGTCCGGATCCGCCGGCTGCCGGCCGCCGGGCTGGTCGGCGCACCGGTCTTCGGGGCGCTGTTCGCGCTGTCCTGGATCCCCTGCGTCGGTCCCACGCTGGGCGCCGTGCTGAGTCTCGCAACGGTCAGCGGGCAGACCGACCGGGCGGTGATCCTCGCCGTCGCGTACAGCCTCGGTCTGGGTGTGCCGTTCGTGCTGTTCGGGGTGTTCTTCCGCAAACTCCTCGGCGTCTTCGGGGCGGTTCGCCGCAACAGCCGCTGGGTGACCCGGATCGGCGGCGGGCTGCTCATCCTCGTCGGTCTCGCGCTGGTCACCGGCGGCTGGAACTCGTTCCTGATCTGGCTGATGACGACTGTCAACTTCGACGTCGGG
>DATBGW010000241.1:0-8434 GCA_036557765.1 Actinoplanes sp. | reverse complement strand
GCCGTAGTCGTCCAGGTCCGGGTACGTCATGCCGGGGTCGAGGACCGGGCAGATCAGCACCTGGGCGGCGATCGGCCGGCCGGCGTCCCGTTCCTGGCGGGCCACCACCGCGGCCAGCTGCCCGCCGGCCGAGTCACCGGCCACCGCCACCGTGCCGTACCGCCGGGCCCAGCCGACCGCGGCGGACAAGTCCTCGACGGCGGCCGGGAACGGCGCCTCCGGCGCGAGCCGGTAGTCCACCGCGAGCACCGACCAGCCGCTGGCGCGGACCAGATGACGGCAGAGGCCGTCGTGGGTTTCGAGGTCGCCCATCACCCAGCCGCCGCCGTGCGCATAGACCAGCACCGGCCGGTCGTCGTTCTCGCGGTACCACCGCGCCGGTACGCCGTCGGCGTCCACGCCGTCGACGTTCCGCACCTCGGGTCCGGGGCCGACCTCGACCGGTGCCGCCTGCACCATGCTCGCCCGTACCTCGGCGAGGTTGTCGACGGTCAGCGGTGCCCGGACCTGTGCGCCGAGCGCGGCGCGCGCCTGGGGGTGCAGCCGGGCGAGATCCATCGATTGAGCCTACAAGCGCTGTCCCGGCCGATCTTCGGCCGATACCGTACGGGCATGACCGATCGACTTCCCGAGCTGCCCGAGAACTGGGACCGTTGCCTCTGCGTGGTGGCCCATCCCGACGACATCGAGTACGGCGCCGCGTCCGCCGTGGCGCGGTGGACCGCCCAGGGCAAGCAGGTCACATATCTACTGGCCAGCCGGGGGGAGGCGGGCATCGACACCGTACGACCGGAGGACGCGGCCCCGCTGCGTGAGGCGGAGGAACGGGCCGGCGCCCGGGAGGTCGGCGTCGAGGTGGTGGAGTTCCTCGACCACCGCGACGGGGTGATCGAGTACGGTCCGGCGCTGCGCCGCGACATCGTCCGGTCGATCCGGCGGCACCGCCCCGAGGTCGTCGTGTCCGGATACTTCGACGTCCGCGGGGTCTGGGGCATCACCAACCAGGCCGACCACCGCGCGGTGGGCCTGGCCGCTCTCGACGCGGCCCGGGACGCCGGCAACCGGTGGATCTTTCCGGAGCTCGCCGACGAGGGTCTCGAGCCGTGGGGCGGTGTACGGTACGTCTGTTTCGGCGGTGCGCCGAAACCGACACATGGTGTCGACGTGACCGGCGATCCGCTGCAGAAGGGCATCGCCTCACTGGCCGCGCACGCGGAGTACACCAAGGGTCTGGGCGCCGGCGGTCCGGATCCGGAGCTGATGCTGACCTGGGCGGCCCGTCAGACCGGACCGGCACTGGGTGTCGAAGCGGCCGTTCTGTTCGACGTCCACGTCCTCGTGTTCGAGGGACCGCCACCCTGGGCGTAATTGTCGGACGTGTATTTCGTCCCCTATGGTAGCCGTTGACGTGCAACTTGCACACTCATAGTGTCGGCGAGGTGACGGCCCGTTAACCCGGGCGGCGCCCGATTCGGCTGAGGAGTCTGCGTGAATGTCGCGGTGGGGATCAACGGGTTCGGGCGGATCGGCCGTGCGATTACGCGGATCGTGAGCGCGTCGCCGAATCCCGGCGTCACGATCCGTGCGGTGAACGACCTGGCGACCGTGGACCGGCTGGCGTACGCGCTGCGCCGGGACAGCCTGCGCGGCGCGTTCCCCGGCACGGTGACCGCCCGGCCGGACCGTCTCATCGTCAACGACAACGAGATCCGGGCGTTCCATCAGCCGCGCCCGGAGCGGATCCCGTGGGCGGACCAGGGTGTGGACGTTGTCATCGAGGCGACCGGCCGATTCCGTACCGGCGCGGAGGCCCGGGCGCACATCAGCTCCGGCGGCGCGCGCAAGGTCGTCATCAGCGCCTCGGCCCACGACCCCGACGCGTTCCTGATCTACGGCGCCAACCACAACGAGTACGACCCGCGCAAGCACGACGTGGTCTCGCCGGGGTCCTGCGGGGTCAACGCCCTGACGGTGATGGCGAAGGTGCTGCTGGACCGGTTCGGGCTGCGGTACGTCAGCACGTCGGTGACCTTGGCTACACAGGGTTGGCAGAAGGTGCACGACGCCATGGTCGGCACGTCCCGCGACGATCCGCGGCTCGGCCGATCGGCGGGGGACAGCATCGTCCCGCACAACCATGTGGTGGGTGACCTGATCCGCCAGGCGCTGCCGGAGATCGGGCCGTTGCGGTTCAGCTACTACTGCGTACCGACGCCGGTCGGATCGCTCGCCGAACTGGCCGGCGTGACCGACCGGCCGGTCACCGCCGAGGACGTCAACCGCGTGATGGCCGAGGCGGCCGCCGGCCCGCTGCGCGGCGTTCTCGCGTACGATTCCGATCCGACCGTGTCGATCGACGTCAAGAACAATCCCGCTTCGTGCCTGTTCGACCCGTCCGGCACACAGGCCACACCGGACGGCGGCATCAAGGTGCGTGGGTGGTTCGACAACGAGTGGGGCTTCTCGCACCGGTTGCTCGACCTGACCCGGTTGATGGGCCGCTCCGGGCCCGACCCCGCGTTGCATTCCGTCCACGCCGGCTGGAGCATCGCCTGAACCGACGTACGGTGGGCGGGTGATCGGTGCCAGCGAGATAGCGGCCGCCGACCGGCGCATCCGCGGACGGATCCGCCGTACGCCGGTGCTGACCGCCGGCGGCGAGGTGCGATTCAAGCTCGAGTATCTGCAGCACGCCGGGTCGTTCAAGACCCGCGGAATGATGAACCAGATCCTCGCCGGCGCCGAACGCGGTGCGCTGCCCGCGGCCGGGATCATCGCCGCGTCGGGTGGGAACGCAGGCCTCGCCGCCGCCTACGCCGCCCGGGAGCTGGACGTGCCGGCCGAGGTCTTCGTGCCGGTCACCGCCCCGCCGGTCAAGGTCGCGAAGCTGTCCAAGCTCGGCGCCCGGGTGGTGCAGGCGGGCACCGAGTACGCCGAGGCCTACGCGGCCGCGGTCGTCCAGGCCGGCGTCACGGGAGCGTTGTTCTGCCACGCGTACGACGATCCGGACATGGTGGCCGGCAACGGTACGGTCGGCCTCGAACTGCGCGAGCAACTGCCGGAGGGCTTCGACACGGTGATGGTGGCGGTCGGCGGTGGCGGGTTGATCGCCGGTGTGACGGCGGCGCTGGCCGGGAGCGCCCGGGTCGTCGCGGTCGAGCCGGCCAGCTGCCCGTCGCTGCACGAGGCGATGATCGCGGGTGAACCGGTCGACGTACCGGTGTCCGGTGTTGCAGCCGATTCGCTCGGCGCACGGCGGGTGGGCCGGATCGCGTTCGAGGTCACCACGGCGGCCGGAGTGAGCTCCGTGCTCGTTGACGACCAGGCGATCGTGGACGCCCGGCGGGAGCTGTGGGAGGACTACCGGATCGCGGTCGAGCACGGCACGGCCGCGGCGCAGGCAGCGTTGACCTCCGGCGCGTACGTCCCGGCCGCGGGCGAGCGCGTGGTCGTGCTCCTCTGCGGCGCCAACACCAACCCCGTTTTCTGATACCACGATCTTGGAGTTGTGGTTGCCTTTATGCCCTTTTCGGGCCGCTCTGTGCCAACCACAACTCCAAGATCGCGGAGGACGTGGCTCAGCGTTTGGGGGGTCGCGCCGAACTTGAACGCGTGGGTATCGAGGGAGTGAACGCCCGGATCGCCGACATCCAGAGCCGGATCATCGCGCTGCAGACGCAGCAGGCGACGACCACGAAACAGGCCTCTCCGGCGGCCACCGACGGCACATCGTTCGCCGGTTACCTGTCCGACGCGGTGGCGACGCAGTCAACTGCTACGTACAAACTCAACAGCAACGGCGTTCCCACTGACCTCGCCGCGTACGGCAATGGGCGGATCCCGGCGACCGCTCTGGAACGGGTCGGCGGCACCGGCCACAAGCTGTGGGCGCCGGCGGCCGAGTCGCTGAACCGGCTTCGCGCCGACGCCAAGCGGGACGGCGTGACGATCGGCATCACCGATTCATACCGGTCGTACGACGAACAGGTGAGCCTGGCGCAGCGTAAGGGGCTGTATTCGCAGGGTGGTTTGGCGGCGAAGCCGGGCACGAGTGAGCACGGGTGGGGGATGGCGGCGGATCTCGATCTCAACGCCAAGGCGCTGTCCTGGATGCGCGCGAACGCCGCCCGGTACGGATTCGAGGACAACGTCCCGCGCGAGTCCTGGCACTGGGCCTACAAGCCCCCGTCCGCGTAACGGCCCCACTCCCGCCGGGTGCCGTACCCCTTTCTCTCATCGATCTTGGAGTTGTGGTTGGCACAAACCTCTATGCAGCGGACATAAGGGCAACCACAACTCCAAGATCGACGGGGGAAGTTGGGGGCTATGCGCGGCAGATGAGCTCGCCATGCAGGATGGAGAGCCAGCCGTCGGGGTGGGCGGACCATCGATTCCAGGCATCCGAGATCCGCTGGAGATCGTCGCTCGTCGCCAAGCCGGTGGTGATCGCGATGCGTGCCATGTCGGATTTGAGAATGCGCTCCGCCCACATACCGCCCCACCAGGCGCGGTCCTCCGGCGTCGCGAAACACCACGTGCTCGACGTGGCGGTCACATCCGTGAAACCGGCCGCGTGCGCCCATGACAGCAGCCGCCGACCCGCGTCGGGTTCGCCGCCGTTGTGCCGGGCGACACGTTCGTACAGGTCGAGCCACTCGTCCAGCTCTGCCATCCGCGGAAACCACGTGAACGCCGCATAGTCACCGTCCCGCACCGCGACGATCCCGCCCGGCCGGGCCACCCGGCGCATCTCGCGCAGAGCCGTCACCGGGTCGCCGAGGTGCTGCAACACCTGGTGCGCGTGCACCACGTCGAAGCCGCCGTCCGGCAGATTCAGCTTCTGGACGTCACCCACTGCGAAGTCCACGGTGTCCAGGCCGTGCCGGCCGATCTCGGCACGGGCGAGATCAAGGGCCTCGTCGGTCACTTCCAGGGCGGTGACCCGGCCCGGCGCCACGATGCGCGCGAGGTCCGCGGTAAGAGTTCCAGGTCCGCAACCGACGTCCAGCACGGTCTGCGCGGCCGACAGGTACGGCAGGAGATACGCCGCCGAGTTCGCCGCGGTACGCCAGCGGTGGGAACGCAGAACCGACTCGTGATGTCCATGGGTGTAGACGGCAGCCATGCCCTCAGGCGTACGCCGGAATCTCGCTATACAGGAAGCGATTCCCATTATTCGAAACACAGAACGGACATCCGCCGCCACCCCGTACCCTTTGACCGCATGAGGATCGGCATCGTAGGTGCGACCGGGCAGGTGGGCGGCGTCATGCGCCGCATCCTGGCGGAGCGCCAGTTTCCCGTTAACCGGCTGCGTGTGTTCGCCTCCGCGCGTTCCGCCGGGCGAACGCTGCCGTGGCAGGACGGCGACGTGACCGTCGAGGACGCCGCGACCGCCGACTACCGCGGCCTCGACATCGTGCTGTTCTCGGCGGGCAAGGCGAGCTCCAAGGAGTACGCGCCGCGGGTCGCGGAAGCCGGTGCTGTGGTCGTGGACAACTCCTCCGCCTGGCGCATGGATCCGGACGTGCCGTTGGTGGTGGCCGAGGTGAATCCGGACGCCGCACGGCGTCGCCCCCGAGGGATCATCGCCAACCCGAACTGCACGACGATGGCCGCCATGCCGGTGCTGCGCCCGTTGCACGACGAGGCGGAACTCGTCGCAATGGTCGCCACGACCTATCAGGCGGTGTCCGGGGCAGGACTGGCCGGCGTCGCCGAACTCGACGAGCAGATCAAGAAGGTCGTGGACCGCGCCGCCGAGCTCACCCATGACGGCAGCGCCGTGGAGTTCCCGGCACCACGGTCCTTCGCGCGGCCGATCGCGTTCAACGTGCTGCCAGTGGCCGGCTCGATCGTCGACGACGGCAGTGACGAGACGGACGAAGAGCAGAAGCTGCGCAACGAAAGCCGGAAGATACTCGGCATCCCCGGGCTCAAGGTGTCCGGCACGTGCGTCCGCGTGCCGGTCTTCACCGGCCATTCGCTTCAGGTGAACGCGCGCTTCGCCCGTCCCCTGACACCGGCTCGGGCGCGCGAGTTGCTGAGCGTTGCGCCCGGTGTGGAACTGTCCGACATTCCGACGCCGTTGCAGGCCGCCGGTCGCGATCCGTCGTACGTCGGCCGGATCCGCGCCGATGAGACCGTCGAGAACGGGCTGGCGTTCTTCGTCTCCAACGACAACCTGCGCAAGGGCGCCGCGCTCAACGCGGTCCAGATCGCCGAGTTGGTCGCCGCCGAGAGTCGCTGATCCGTACGGAAACGCCCGTCCCGCCGCACGCGGGGCGGGCGTTCATTCGTCCGATCGGGGAGTTGCCGGGACGCTCCACATTAGAAAACATGGGCTTTTTGCGTGAATCGGTAGCGCATGGTCGGTTTGAGGTGCACAGTGTTGGCATGAACGACAGTGGGCCTGGTGGAGGCGGCTATTTCTGGTGCCTCCGTCACAACCGAGTCGAGACGGGCGACGATATCTGTCCCGCCCAGTACCGCCTCGGTCCCTACGCCACGGCTGACGACGCCACGCGGGCACTCGAGACGGTCGAGAAGCGCAATGCGGAGTGGGATGCCGAGGACGCCCGCTGGACAGGGGAGGAAAGCTAGGCCGGCGCCGACTTCCTGTGTCCGAGCCGGAACCTCGTGAGTCTCCAGGCGGAGACGAGCCCGCAGTCATTCGCAAGGAGGAACATCCCGATGGCCGCTGCCACTAAGGCCCCGACCAAACCCGCCGCCAGCCGCGCGGGCACCAAGACCACGACCGCAAAGAAGCCGGCCGCGGCGCCGAAGCGCGCCGCCGCTTCGAAGAAGTCGGCCGCGACCGCAAGTGCTTCACAGAAGCCGGCCGCCACTGCGAAGAAGCCGGCCGTGACGGCCTCCGCTTCACAGAAGCCGGCCACCGCTGCTAAGAAGCCGGTCGCGACCACGGCTTCGAAGAGGGCGGGTACGGCCGCCGGCAAGCCGGCCGCACCTATGAAGTCGGCGATCAGCGCCGCCAAGACCGCATCCGTTCGGCCCGCCGCGAGCAAGTCGGCGGCAGCGTCGCGTCCGGCCGGAACGAAGTCCGCCGCCAAGCCCGCGAAGGCCTCGGCCAAGCGGGTGTCGCCCGCCGCGTCGGCGGCCGCGAAGCCGGGAGTCCGGGCATCCGCAGCCAAGCCGGCCGCGGCGAAGGCGGCACCGAAGTCGGCGAGCCGGAAGTCCACGGCGGCGGGAAAGACGACCGGAACCGCCGGCGCCAGGACGTCCGCGGTCAAGCCGGCGGCCAAGAAGGCGGTCAAGTCGGCGGCCGTCACCAAGGCGCCCGCCAAGAAGGCCGCCGCCAAGTCGGCTGGTACGAAGGCCGCCACCAGGAAGGTGACGGCAACGAAGGCCGCCGCCAAGAAGGCGACGGCGACCAAGGCCGCCGCCAAGAAGGCGACGGCGACGAAGACCGCCGCCAAGAAGGTGACGGCGACCAAGGCTGCCGCCAAGAAGGCCACCGCGACCAAGGCTCCCGCCAAGAAGGCGACGGCGACGAAGGCTGCCGCCAAGAAGGCCACGGCGACCAAGGCCGCCGCCAAGAAGGCCACCGCGACCAAGGCTCCTGCCAAGAGGGCGACGGCGACCAAGGCCACCGCGAAGAAGGCCGCGGCCAAGAAGGCGAGCGCGGCCAAGCCGGCCGCCAGGAAGGCACCGGCCCGCAAGGCCGCGGCTTCGGCGTCCCGTCCGGCCGCCAAGCGGAGCACGTCGGCCCGCAAGCCGGCCGTCCGCAGCACCAGCCGCTGACCGACAACGCACCACTGGGGCCACGTCGTACATGGCGTGGCCCCTGCCGTTCCCCGGGCTGGTAGGAATGACCCGTGCCGATCAAACGGGTCTGGGCGCCGCGGATCGACTTCTCGGTCATCCGCCGCGAGCTCAAGCTGCCCACCGACTTCCCGCCGGACGCGTTACGCGAGGCGAACGAGGCGGCCACGACCACGCCGATGCCCGCGACGGATCTGACCGACGTCCCGTTCGTCACGATCGACCCGGCGACGTCCAAGGATCTGGATCAGGCGATGCACCTCAGCCACCGGGACGGTGGTGGCTATCGGGTGCGGTACGCCATCGCCGACGTCGCGGCGTTCGTACGGCCGGGTGGACCGCTCGACACCGAGACCTGGTCGCGTGGGCAGACGATCTACCTGCCGGACGGCCGCATCCCGCTGCACCCGACGGTGTTGAGCGAGGGCGCGGTGAGCCTGTTCCCCGACGTGGACCGCGCGGCCGTGGTGTGGACCATCGACCTGGACGCCGATGGCGCGATGGCCGACGTTCGTCTGGAACGGGCGCGGGTGCGCAGCCGCGCGAAACTCGACTACGCCGGCGTGCAAGCGGCCGTGGACGCCGGCAACGCGCCGGAGCCGGTCGCGCTTCTGCCGGAGCTCGGCGCGCTGCTGGCACGCCGGGCGGCGGA
>DATBGW010000240.1:0-11114 GCA_036557765.1 Actinoplanes sp. | reverse complement strand
GCCCGGACTCCATCACGAGGATGACGTCCGCGTCGCGGATGGTGGACAGCCGGTGCGCGATGACGAAACTGGTCCGGCCCGCCCGCAGTAGGCTCATCGCCCGCTGGATGAGCACCTCGGTCCGGGTGTCCACCGAACTGGTTGCCTCGTCGAGGATGAGGATGGTGGGCTCGGCCAGGAACGCGCGGGCGATCGTGATCAGCTGCTTCTGCCCGGCACTGACGTTGGAGCCCTCCTCGTCGATGACGGTGTCGTAGCCGTCCGGCAGCATCCGGACGAACGCGTCGACGTGCGCGGCCTCGGCCGCCGTCGCGATTTTCTCCGGCGTCGGGTGGTCCGCGCCGTACGCGATGTTCTCGGCGATCGTGCCGCCGAACAGCCACGTGTCCTGCAGCACCATGCCGATCTGCTCGCGTAGCTCCTCCCGCGGCATGGTGGCGATGTCCACGCCGTCCAATGTGATCCGGCCGCTTGTGACGTCGTAGAACCGCATGATGAGGTTCACCAGCGTGGTCTTGCCGGCCCCGGTCGGCCCGACGATCGCCACTGTGTCTCCAGGGTCGACGGTCAGCGACAGGTTCTCGATCAGCGGCTTGTCCGGTAGGTAGCGGAACGACACGTCCTCGAACGCGATCCGGCCGCGTGTGGGATGACGCAGCACCGGGCCGGCCGGATCTTTTGTCTGCTCGGGCGCGTCGAGCAACGCGAACACCCGTTCCGCCGAGGCGACGCCGGACTGTATGAGGTTGGCCATGCTGGCCACCTGGGTCAGCGGCTGGCTGAACTGCCGGGAGTATTGGATGAACGCCTGCACGTCGCCCAGTGACAGCGAGCCGGAGGCGACCCGGAGGCCGCCGACCACGGCGACCAGCACATAGTTGATGTTCGAGATGAACATCATGGCCGGCTGGATCATGCCGGAGATGAACTGGGCACGGAAGCTCGACGCGTACAGCTGGCCGTTCTGCTCCGCGAACGTGTCCATCGCCTCCCGCTGCCGGCCGAACACCTTCACCAGCGCGTGCCCGGTGAACATCTCCTCGATGTGGCCGTTGAGCCGGCCGGTGGTGCCCCACTGCGCGACGAACTGTGGCTGCGCCCGCTTGCCGATCCGCGTGCTGACCCACACCGAGACCGGCACGGTGACCACCGCGATCAGTGCCAACAACGGCGAGATCCAGATCATCATGCCGAGGACGCCGATGATCGTCAGCAGCGACGTGATGAGCTGGCTGAACGTCTGCTGCAGCGTCTGGGAGATGTTGTCGGTGTCATTGGTGGCGCGGCTCAGCACCTCGCCGCGTGGCTGCTGGTCGAAATAGGACAGGGGCAGCCGGGACAGCTTCGACTCGACGTTCTGGCGCAGCCGGTACACCGCGGTCTGGACCACGCGGGCGGTGAGCCGGCCCTGCATCACCCCGAAGATCCAGGCGAACAGGTAGACCACCACCACCCAGGCGAGCAGGTGCCACAACCGGGTGAAGTCGACTCCCCGGCCCGGCACGACGTCGATGGACGACAGCAGGTCGGCACGGTTGTTGTCACCCTGCGCGCGCAGGCTGGCGACGGCCTGGGCCTTGGTGATGCCGGGCGGCAGGAGCTTGCCGACCACGCCGGCGAAGACGATGTCGGTGCCCTTGCCGAGCAGCCGCGGGCCGAGCACGGAGAGGAAGACGCTGATGATACCGAACAGCAGCACGACGGCGACCAGCAGACGCTCCGGCTTCATGAGAGCCAGCAGCCGCTTGGTGGAGCCCTTGAAGTCCTGGAGCTTCTCCACCGGCATCGGGCCGCCCATCATCCGGGCGGGGCCGCCCATCGGCGGCCGAACGGTTGGACGAGCCGGGGCGGTCATGCGGTGCCTCCCTTTGGCATGCCCTCGTGGCCCTCGCTTCGCTCGGTGCGCTCGGTCATGCGGCTGCCTCCTGCTCGGTGAGCTGCGACAGCACGATCTCCCGGTAGGTCGGGTTGTCGGCCATCAGTTCCGCGTGCGTTCCGGTGCCGACGACCAGCCCGTCGTCGAGGACGACGATCCGGTCGGCGTCGCGGATCGTGCTCACCCGCTGCGCGACGATGACCACCGTCGCATCGGTGATGTGCCGGCCGAGCTCGGCCCGCAACGCGGCGTCGGTGGCGTAGTCCAGCGCCGAGAAGGAATCGTCGAACAGGAAGATCTCCGGCCGCTGCACCAGCACCCGGGCGATTGCAAGCCGTTGCCGCTGTCCGCCGGACACGTTCGTGCCGCCCTGTGCGATCGGCGCGTCCAGGCCACCGTCCATCTGTTCCACGAAGTCCCGGGCCTGGGCCACCTCGAGCGCCCGCCACAACTCCGCGTCGCTGGCGTCCGGGTTGCCGTACCGCAGGTTCGACGCCACCGTGCCGGTGAACAGGTACGGCTTCTGCGGCACCAGCCCGACCGTCCGGGACAGCAGCGCCGGGTCCAGATCACGGACGTCCACACCGTCCACAAGGACCTGACCCGCGGTGGGGTCGAACAACCGGGGCACCAGATTGAGCAGCGTCGTCTTTCCGCTGCCGGTGCTGCCGATGACGGCGGTCACCTCGCGCGGACGCGCCGTGAGGTCGATGCCACACAGCACCGGCGCCTCGGCGCCCGGATAGCGGAAGTCCACATTGCGCAGTTCCAGGAAGCCGTGCCGGCTCAGCGCGGTGACCGGACGGGCCGGCGGCAGCACGCTCGATGCGGTGCCGATCACCTCCTCGATGCGTTCGGCGGAGACCTCGGCGCGCGGGATCATCACGAACATGAACGTCGCCATCATGATCGACATCAGGATCTGCATGAGATAGCTGAGGAACGCCGTCAACGCCCCGATCTGCATGTCCCCGGCGTCGATCCGGTGGCCGCCGAACCAGAGCACAGCCACGCTGGAGAGGTTCACGATCAGCATGACGGTCGGGAACATCAGTGCCATCAGCTTCCCGACGCGCAGCGAGACGTCGGTCAGCTCCTCGTTGGCCCCGCCGTACCGAACCCGTTCGTGCTCGTCCCGGACGAACGCGCGGATCACTCGGATGCCGGTGATCTGCTCCCGCATCACTCGGTTGATCTTGTCGATGCGGACCTGCATGGACCGGAACAGCGGCCGCATCCGCACGATGATCGCGCTGACCACGCCCACCAGCACCGGCACGATGACCAGCAGCATCCCGGACAGCGGGACGTCCTGGCGCAGCGCCAGCACGACGCCGCCCACGCACATCACCGGGGCGGAGACCATCAGCGTGAACGTCAGCAGCACCAGCATCTGGACCTGCTGCACGTCGTTCGTGGTCCGGGTGATCAGCGACGGGGCGCCGAACTGGCCGACCTCCCGGGTGGAGAAGTCCTGCACCCGGGAGAAGAGGGCGCCGCGGATGTCCCGGCCGACCGCCATGGCCGTTCGGGCTCCGAAGTACACAGCGGCGATCTGCGCGGCGATCTGCACCACCGTGATGCCGATCATCCCGCCGCCGACCCGCATGATGTAACCGGTGTCGCCCTTGACCACGCCGTTGTCGATGATGTCGGCGAACAGCGTCGGCAAGTACAGCGTCGCCAGCGTCTGAACGAACTGGAACAGCACCACCAGCGCGATCGCCTGGTTGTACGGGCGCAGATGGACACGAAGCAATCGGATCAGCACCGCACGGCACCCCCGTGGTTGTCGTCATTACGGATGAGCAGACCGTCGAGCAGCAGCGAGACCAGTTCGGCGGCGTTGACGTCAGCCGGGTCGCCGAACGGGCCGTGCGTGCTGCCGGCGCAGAACAACAGCAACAGTCCGGCGGTAGCGCCGGGGGAGCGGCGCAGCCGGCCGGCGTCCGGCTCGATCATCGCGGTGAGCGCGGCCAGAAGCGCGTCCCGGGACTCGCTCATGCGGCGCCGCACCTCCGGATCCGCGTCGTGCGCCAAGGCCAGCTTGCGGGCGGCGGTGATCAGCTGCGCGTTGCCGGTGAACCTCTGGTTGATCAGAGCGGCCGCGGCGATGAGCCGCGTCCGCAGGTCCAGCGCCGGGTCGATCGCGGCGATGGCGTCCAGCGTCAGCCGCGGATCCAGCGCGCTGGTCAGCGCCGTGACCAGCAGGGTGTTCTTGTCCGAGAACACGCCGAAGATGGTCCCCTCGGCGACGCCCGCGGCCTGCGCGATCTGCCGGGTGCTGACGTCCGGCCCGTGCTCGCGCAGCAGGGGAATCGTCGCGGCGATCAGGGCCGCACGCCGCTCGTCGGGCGCCAGAGCCGGCACCCGCCGGCGGCGTTCACCCTCGACCGACGTCACGAGGCAAGGCTAGTGAGCGAGCACTCACTCAGCCACTGCTTTTCTTATGGGTCAGGCCACGGCCTCCATCGCCGGATCGTCCAGGCTCGGCAGCCGCTCGCGCCGGGAGATGCGCAGCCAGACCACGAAGCCCCAAATCACGAACCCGCCGTAGAACGCGTACAGAATCGCCGACGGGTAGTAGTGGAAATGCAACAGCTCCGGTACGCCGACCAGGTCGACCGCGAGCCAGCAGAGCCAGAAGTCCACCCAGCCGCGGGCCATCGCAAACGTGGCAAGGATCGAGCCCACGAAGATCCACGAGTCGGCCAGGTAGTACCACCAGGGCACCGGGAAGCCGGCTCCGACCGTACGGAAGATGAAGAAGCACACGACGACCGCGACCAGCGCCGCGGACAGGTAAATGATCCGCTCCCGGGCGGTGGCCCAACGCGGCCGGACCGCGGGCCCACCGCCGCCCTTGCGCTTGTTGCGCTGCCACCGCCACCAGCCGTAGATGCTGGTGATGATGAAGAACACCTGGCGGGACGCCTGTCCGTACAACGGGGTGCCCTGATCGTTGCCGACCGCCAGCCCCAGGAACACGGTGAACAGCAGGACGTTGCCGATGATGCCGATCGGCCACGCCCACACCATGCGGAGAAGCCCGAACACCGCCGACGCCAGCCCGAACCCGTTACCGACGATCTCCCGGTAGTAGATCGCCTGAGTCGCCGTCACCTGCCACTTGGCGTTGTAGAACACCTCAAGCCAGTGCATATCGCCACCTCCGCCCGCGGGAGATCTTAGCTCTTGGAATAGGCCTGTTCACCGGCGGCAATCCGTGCCGGCACACGATTTTCCGGCGGCGCCAGCGGGCAGAGCCACCGATCGTCGTACGCGCAGCTCGGGTTGTACAGATAGTTCATGTCCAGGCGGACGCGGTCGCCACCGAGCAGCTGTACGCCGCGCCCGTGCGTGCCCTTCACCGTGTCGGTCAGGTAGCGGCCGCCACCGTACGCCTCCGTGCCGCACGTGCCGTCGCGGACCGGTAGGAACAGGCCGCCACCGTACGCGGCGATCCACCACAGTGACAGCTCGCCCCACGGCGTGTCCAGAATGCCGGCGCGGGTGTAGTGCACCACCCCGTCGTCGCCGCCGGTGTCGATGTCGATCTCACCGTCGGCCGGCCGCAGATCCACCTCGGCGACGGCACCGGGGTCGGGGGCGAAGTACCGCAAGCCGTGGAAGCCGGCGCGGTCGGCGATCGGCGACTGCGGGTGGGTGCCGAACAACTCATCCCGGCAGCCCCGGAAGCCGGCGAGGTCGGTGTCCGCCAGGTACATCCGCGCCGTCGCGGCCCGGTAGTCGGCCAGGTCGAGTGCGTCCACCCGCTCAACCTAGTGGAGCGGCATGTGACGGGACGGCCCGAGCGGGTAAGAGACCCTGCATGCCCGTCAGTGAAGATCGGCTGGGGTTGGCCGAGCACGCTGCGTTACCGCCGGCCGACCGCGTCCGTCAGCGCCGCCCGCTGCCCGCTCCGGCCGCCGACCTCGGCGATCTGGGGCGGTATCTGCGCGCGACGTCCCGCCTGGCCGACGTCGACGACCTGGACGCCGCCGAGGACGCCTGCGCGGCGGCCCTCGAGGCCGCCGCCACCTGGCGGTCGCCGGGCGCGTTGGCCGCGATCCGGTCGCTGCGCTGCTCGGTGTTCCGGCGCCGGGGACGGCTCGGGGCCGCCGAAACCGACGGGCACGCCGGCGCCGCCCTGCTCGCCGTGGCCGGCGCCGATCCGCACGGTGACGCGGCGGCGTGGCTGGCCGCCCGGCGGATCGCGGTACGCCTCGACACCGGCGACGTGGCCGCCGCGGAACGTCTCGTCGGCGGGTTCGACCGGGACCTTCCGGACACTTCCGGCGCGGTCGCCCTGCGGTACGCCCGGGGCCGGCTGAACGCCGCTGCCGGGCGCCTCGGCGATGGCCTGGCCGATCTGTTCGCCTGCGGCGAGCGGCTCGCCGCGCGGGGCGCCGACCGGCCCCTCGGGCTGCCCTGGCGGTCGGCGGCCGCCGTGGTGCTGGCCGCGACCGGCGCGACCGAGGCCGCGGCCCGCCTGGTCGCGGCCGAGGTCGCCGCGAACCGGCGGGCCGGCACGCCGTCGGCACTGGGCCGGTCGTTGCGGATCCAGGGCGCCGTGCTGGATGGTCCGGGCGGGATGGCGGCGCTGGACGAGGCGGTCCGGGTGCTGGCGCCCTCGCCGCGCCGATTCGAGTACGCGCTGGCGCTCGTCGACTTCGGACTGCGGCTCGCGTCGGCGCGGCGCCGGCCGCAGGCGCGGCGGGTGCTGCGCGAGGGTCTGGACCTGGCGCAGCGATGCGGTTCACCGGCGCTGGCCGAGCGGGCCCGCGCCGCCTACACCGCTGCCGGCGGCAAACCCCGCCGCTGACCCACCAACACCCTCCGTCGATCTGGGAGTTGTGGTTGCCTTTACGCGGACTTTCGCCCGATTCGTGCCAACCACAACTCCAAGATCGATGAAGGTGTGCGTGTCAACCACAACTCCACCATCGGCGAGAGTTCGGCTCTCAGTGCGCGGGTGCGGGAACCGCGGAATCGGCCGGTGCGGGCAGTTGCCACGGGCGGACCACGGCGGCCAGGACGACGTTCGCGGCCACCATGCCGCCGGCCATCACCACCGCCATCGCCACCGCGCCCACCCCCAATAGGCCGACCAGCGGAGCGGCCAGCGCCCCGACGCCGAACTGGACCGCCCCGAGCAGCGCCGCGGCCGTGCCGGCGGCGTCGCCGTGCCGGGACAGCGCCAGCGCCGGCGCGTTCGGTATCGCCAGGCCGGCCGCCGCGATGACCATCCACAGCGGCACCAGCACACCGATCAGCCCGCCGGCGCCGGTCGCCGCGAACAGCACCAGGACCAGCCCGGCAGCCGCGCCGACGCCCAGCGCGGTGACCAGGATCTGCGCCGGTGACCAGCGGCGCAGCAGCCGCACGTTCAGCTGGGTCGCACCGATCAGCCCGATCGCGCCGGCACCGAAGATGAATCCGAACTGCTGCTCGTTCAGCCCGTACTGCTCCTGGAACACGAACGAGGAGCCGGACACGTACGCGAACATCGCGGCCATGGTGAGGCCGGCGACCACGATCAGGCCCAGGTACGCGCGATCGGTCAACAGCTGTCCGTAGTCGCGGAGCGTTCCGCGGACGCCGCCGCTCCGCCGCCGCTCCGGTGGCAGCGTCTCCGGGAGCGCGAGTGCGCCCACCGTGATCATCGCTATCCCGAACACGGCCAGGACCAGGAACACGCCGCGCCACGAGGTCCAGTTCAGGATGATGCCGCCCAACGTCGGAGCCAGGATCGGCGCGGCACCGATCACGAGCATCAGTCTCGAGAACAGCTTGGCGAACGCCAGACCGTCGAACAGGTCCCGGACGACCGCCATGGCGACCACGCCGGCCGCGGCAGCGCCCAGTCCCTGCAGCACGCGGAGTGTGCCGAGCACGGCGAGACTCGGCGCGATCACGCACAGGACGGAGGCGAGAATGTGCAGCGCGACGCCCGCCAGCAGTGGCCGACGTCGTCCGTACGCGTCGGAGATCGGCCCGACCAGGAGCTGGCCGAGGCCGATTCCGGCGAGCGTGCCGGTCAGCGTCAGCTGCACCGCGGCGGCGGAGGCCGCGAGGTCGGCGCTGATCGTGGGGAGGGCCGGCAGATACATGTCGATCGTCAACGGGCCGAGGGCGATCAGGAAGCCCAGCACGAGGATGAGCCGCAGCCGGGCCCGGGCCGACATCAGCTCGCCGGGCAGTGTGACGGCGGTGCGCTCAGGCGCGAGCGTCATGAAAGTCCTTCCGTTGCGGGTGGGCGCGATCCCGATGGGCGCGACGCCCACCTCAGGTACGACACGTTCCCTCCCCGCCGGGATTCCATCAGCGCGCCGGAGGTGCCGGTCATCACAGCCCGGTCTCGCCGCCACGGCGCCGAACGTGTAAGGCTGAACGCGAGCGCTCGGTGCGCGGCTGGCTGCCGATCTTGGAGTTGTGGTTGGCACAGAACCGGACAAACTACTGATAAGGGCAACCACAACTCCAAGATCGACGAGAACGATGGAAGGATCGCGATGGGCATGATCAAGGTGGTCGGGCTCGTGCTGCATCCACGGCGCGACTGCGGCGCGGCGATCGACGCCATCGTGACGTGGGCGGCCACTCGTGGCGTGACCGTCCTGGGCCTTCGCGACGAGATCACCCGCATCGACTGCGCGGCCGTACCGGTCGATCAGCAAGAGATGATCGAACGCGCGGGGCTGCTGGTCAGCCTCGGCGGGGACGGCACGATGCTGCGTACCATGCGGCTGGTCGAGGGACGCAAGACGCCGGTGCTCGGCGTCAACATCGGCCGGCTCGGCTTTTTGGCCGAAGTGGACCTGCGCGAGCTGTCGGCCGCGCTCTCCGCCATCGACCAGCACCAGTTCGCCGTCGAGCCGCGGACCGCCGTGCACACCGAACTGCCCGGCCGCGGTGAGGTCTCCGCGTTCAACGACATCGCTCTGGTCCGCGTGCCGGGTCACGGTCTGGCGGCGGTCGGGATCACAGTGGAGGGACGCAACTTCGTCAACTACGCCGCGGACGCCGTCATCGTGGCCACGCCGACCGGCTCCACCGCGTACACGTTCTCGGTCGGCGGTCCGATCGTCTCGCCCAACGTGGAGGGCCTGCTGGTCAGCGCGGCCGCCGCGCACTCGACGTTCAACCGTTCGCTGATGCTCTCCATCGACGAGCAGCTCCGGCTCGACATCCTACCCCGCAGCGGCCGGCTCGCCGTCGAGGTGGACGGCGTCATCGAGGGCTATGTGGACGCCGGCGACACGCTGTCCATCACACCGGTCCGAGCGGCGGCGCAGGTCGTGCGGCTCGGCCACACGTCGTTCTACGAACGTGCCCGGCGCAAGCTGCGCGTCGAGGGCAGCGCGCAGGTCGACGTCGCGGACGCCTCCGACGCAGTAGTGGTGGACAGCTTCGAGCAGCAGCGGTACGAGATCCTGCTGAACGGTGACGTGGCCGGCCTGCTGGCCTACCGGCGCGAGGGCGGCCGGATCGACCTGATGCACACCGAGATCGACCAGGCGTTCGAGGGTCGCGGTCTGGCCAGCCGGCTGGCGTCGGCGGCGCTCGAGGACGCCCGGGCGCAGGGTACGCCGGTGGTGGTGTCCTGCCCGTTCGTCACCGGCTACCTCCAGCGCCACCCCGAATACGCCGACGTGCTCGCCGAACCCATCGGAAGGACCGCCTCATGACCGCGCCCGCCTGCACCCATCTCTCCGAGGCCACCGACGTCACACCGTCCGGCGACGGCTGTGTCGACTGCCTCGCGATCGGTGGCCGCTGGGTGCACCTGCGCCTGTGCATGACGTGCGGCCACGTCGGATGCTGCGATTCGTCACCCAACAAACACGCGAGCGCGCACTTCCGCGCCGCCGACCACCCGCTCGTGCAGTCGTACGAGCCGGGCGAGGACTGGTGGTGGTGCTTCGCCGACGAGGTGGCCTTCACGGTCGCCGGTAAACCCACGTTCTCCCATACCTGAACCGAGGTTCGCACATGGGCCACCCCGCGATACTGACCGTCGACGACGACGCCTCGGTGTCCCGCGCCATCGCCCGGGACCTGCGCCGCCGGTACGGCGAGACCTACCGGATCATCCGGGCGGCGTCGGCCGCCGAAGCGCTTGATGCGCTCAAGGAGATCAAGCTGCGAGGCGGCCGGGTCGCCGTTCTGCTCGCCGACTACCGGATGCCGCAGATGAACGGCATCGAGTTCCTCGAGCAGGGGATGGACCTGTTCCCGAACGCCCGGCGGGCGCTGCTCACCGCGTACGCCGACACCGACGCCGCCATCCAGGCGATCAATCTGGTTGACGTCGACCACTACCTGCTGAAGCCGTGGGACCCGCCGGAGGAGAAGCTCTATCCGGTCATCGACGCGCTGCTCGACGCCTGGCAGGCCACCGGGGACCGGGAACTGGAGGATATCCGCGTCGTCGGTCACCGGTGGAGCGAGCCGTCGTACCAGATCCGCGACTTCCTGGCCCGCAACCTCGTGCCGTATCGGTGGCTCGGCGCGGACGAGCCGGAGGGCCGCCGGCTGCTCGAGGCGGCCGGGGTGGGTCCGGAGTCCATCCCGCTCGTGGTGACCGCGGACGGCCGGGCCATGACGCAGCCGTCCACAAGCGACGTGGCCGAGGCGGTTGGACTGTCCACGATGGCCGGTCGGGACTTCTACGACCTGATCATCGTGGGCGGCGGCCCGGCCGGTCTGGGCGCGGCCGTGTACGGCGCGTCCGAGGGCCTCAAGACTCTGCTGGTGGAGCGGCAGGCGGTCGGCGGCCAGGCCGGGCAGAGCTCCCGGATCGAGAACTACCTGGGCTTCCCGGACGGGATCTCCGGCGCGCAGCTGACCGACCGGGCGCGCCGGCAAGCCGGCAAGTTCTCCGCCGAAGTGCTGAACACCCGGGCGGTCACCGGCCTGCGTACCGAAGGCTCCGCCCGTACGCTCTCGTTCGACGACGGCTCGGAGGTCTCGGCGCACGCGGTCGTGCTGGCCACCGGGGTCGCCTACCGGCCGCTGGTGGCGGACGGGATCGCGGAGCTCACCGGCTCGGGTGTCTACTATGGATCGGCGGCCACCGAGGGCCCGTCGTGCTCGGGCAGCGACGTGTACATCGTCGGCGGCGCCAACTCGGCCGGCCAGGCCGCGTTGTTCTTCTCCCGGTACGCACGCACTGTGACGCTGCTGGTCCGCGGGGACTCGCTCGAGGGGTCGATGTCGTACTACCTGATCCAGC
>DATBGW010000239.1:0-2668 GCA_036557765.1 Actinoplanes sp. | reverse complement strand
CCTGGAGGAAGCGGCGGCGGTTCCCTGGAGGAAGCGGCGGCGGCTCCCTGGAGGAAGCGGCGGCGGCTCCCTGGAGGAAGCGGTGGCTGGGAAGGGCTTGCCGCGATCGGTGAGCCGGGAGGCGCCGACCTGGTCGCGATCCACGGGGTCGAGAGGCGCCGGCATCGCGGGCGCCTGCGCGACGTTGGAGGGACTCCGCGGAGGGCCGCCGAGTGCCAAGATCGCAGGGGTGGCACAGATCTTGGAACGGAGCGGCCCCTTGGAAGGCCGGTGCGCGCCAAGATTGCCGGCCCGTGCAGATCTTGGAGCCCGGCGGCCCCGGATTCGGCCGCAATCGCGAGGACTGTGGAGCAGCGGATCTTGCCGGTGGCCCGATCCCAAGCTGTATCCGACGCCGTGACGACGCACGAGGCGGATCGCCTGTACCGGATCGGACACTCCACGAACGCGTGACGTCCCGCCTTCCGCCCCTGGTCAGAGCGTTTCGGCGGCTGGGCAGTGGAGTCGCCAATCGACGTACTGCTTCGCTATGGTCGTCCGCATGCCTGACAACAGTATCGATCCGAGCGGTAATACCGAGGCGTTCAAGGCGTTCAGGGAGAACGCCCCGCAGGAGCCGGCGACCGCGTCCCGCGCCCCGCTGATCATCGGCGGCCTGATCCTGCTCGTCGTCGCCGCGGTCGTCGTCTGGCTGGTCGTCTGAGGGGTCCAGCGTCCCCGTCTGCGCTCGTCGCCCTGCGCTCCGTTACTCCTCCGCTCCACCGATCCCCTCCGCTCCGCTCCACTCCACTCCTCCGCTCCACTCCTCCGCTCCGCTCCACTCCTCCGCTCCACTCCTCCGCTGCTCCTCTCCTTCGCGATCTTGGAGGTGTGGTTGGAACAAAGCGGGCGCTATTTCGCATAAGGGCAACCACAACTCCAAGATCGCGGAGAGCTTCGCGGGAGCGATCTAGATGTGGACTGCGGCGCGGGCCTGGTGGGCGATCTCCAGCTCCTCGTCGGTGGGCACCACGCACACCCGGATCGGCGCGCCGTCCGGCGAGATGACCGCGGCGTTCTCGGCGTTGCGCCCCGGGTCCACCGAAATACCCAGCGGGGACAGGCCCTCGAGCGCCGCCGCCCGTACCTCCGGTGAATGCTCGCCCACCCCGGCGGTGAACGCGATCGCGTCGACCCGGCCCAGAACGGCGAGGTACGCGCCCACGTACTCCTTGATCCGGTGGCAGTAGACGTCGAACGCCAGCACCGCGGCCGGGTCGCCGAGCGCCCGCCGGCGCACCACCGAACGCATGTCGTTGTCGCCGGTCAGCCCGAGCAGCCCGGCGTACCGGGTCAGTGACTTCTCGATTTCGGAAAGAGGCAGGCCGGCGACCCGGTGCAGATGGAACACCACGGTCGGATCGATGTCGCCGGACCGGGTGCCCATCACCAGGCCGCCCTGCGGCGACATGCCCATCGACGTGGCGACGCTGCGACCGCCCCGGACCGCGCACGCGCTGGCGCCGTTGCCCAGATGCAGGGTGATGATGTTCGCTTCCGACGGAGAACGACCCAGCAGCGCGGCGGTCTGGCGCGCCACGTACGCGTGCGACGTGCCGTGGAACCCGTACCGGCGGATCTGCCAGCGCTGTGCCAGCGAGGCGTCGATCGCCCAGGACGCGGCGTACGGCGGGATCGTCGCGTGGAAGGCGGTGTCGAACACGGCGACCTGCGGCACGTCCGGCAGCAGCTTCCGGGCCACTGCGATGCCGGTCAGCGCGGCCGGATTGTGCAGTGGCGCGAGCGGAACAAGCCGTTCGATGGTGGCGACCACCTCGTCGTCCAGGATCGCCGGCGCGCTGAACTCCGGGCCGCCGTGCACGACCCGGTGCCCGACGGCGGCCAGCCCGGACACGTCGACGGTGTCCGTGATCGTCCGCAAGGCCGCCGAGAAGTCGGGCGCGTCGCCGCCGGTCTCGCCGATGCGTTCGATCAGGCCCTTCGCGATCGTGTCCGAGCCGTCGAACAGCCGGTACTTGACCGAGGACGAGCCGCAGTTCAGCACCAGAACGCGGCTCATCGGGGCACCGCGGCGGCCTGGATCGCGGTGATTGCCACGGTGTTGACGATGTCCTTGATCGTGGCTCCGCGGGACAGGTCGTTGACCGGCCGCCGCAGCCCCTGCATGACCGGCCCGACCGCGACCGCGTGGGCCGAGCGCTGCACCGCCTTGTATGTGTTGTTGCCGGTGTTCAGGTCCGGGAACACGAACACCGTCGCCTTCCCGGCCACGGCGCTGTCCGGCAGCTTGGTCGCCGCCACGGCCGGGTCGATCGCCGCGTCGTACTGGATCGGGCCTTCCACTGGCAGTTCCGGCCGCCGGGAGCGGACCAGCGCGGTGGCCGCGGCGACCTTCTCCACGTCGGCGCCCGCACCGGAGCTGCCGGTCGAATAGGACAGCATTGCGACGCGCGGCTCGATGCCGAACGCCGCCGCGGTCTCCGCCGACGACAACGCGATGTCGGCCAGCTGTTCGGCGTCCGGGTCCGGGTTGACTGCGCAGTCGCCGTACACCAGGACACGGTCCGCGAGCAGCATGAAGAACACGCTGGACGCGACGGACAGGCCGGGCACGGTCTTGATGATCTCGAACGCCGGGCGGATGGTTGCAGCGGTGGTGTGGTTCGCG
>DATBGW010000238.1:0-6062 GCA_036557765.1 Actinoplanes sp. | reverse complement strand
CGCCCCGTTGCATCGGGCCTGTCGATCCCCAGCTGCCGCGCCGTTCCGACCGGCCTGTCGGCCACCGGTGGCCGCGCCGTTCCCACCGGCCTGTCGGCCACCGGCGGCCGCGCCGTTTCCAGCCGTTCGACGCCCGGTGGGCGCGCCGGATGGGGGCCGGGCGATGGCACCGGCTTGGGCAAGGCCATGGCGGACTCCTGTCGTCCGGTCGTCGGCGCCCGCCGGAAGACGGCGCCTTCTGTTCAACGAACCGCCGGCCGCCGCGTGGCAGTCTGTTGGCATGCCTTCTTCGCGCGTGTACGACGCCATGGCCGCCCGGGTTGATCGCGGTGAGTTCCCGGGCGTCGTCATGCTCGTGGCCCGGGACGACGATGCGGAGGTCGATGCCATCGGGGTGACCGCGTTCGGCGGCGACGTGCCGATGCGGCGCGACACCATCTTCCGCGTCGCATCGCTCACCAAGCCGATCGTCGCGGCGGCCGCGATGATCCTGGTCGAGGACGACGTGATCGATCTCGAGGAGCCGGTGGCCCGGCTGCTGCCGGAGTTGGCCGGCCAGCGCGTCCTGGCACGGATCGACGGCGCGCTCGACGAGACGGTCCCGCTGCGGCGGCCGGTGACGATCGAAGACCTGCTCACGTTCCGGATGGGCTTCGGCTTGATCACCGAGCCGGAGTTCGACCCGCCGTACCCGATCAACCAGGCGGCGGCCGACATGCGGTTGGTGCTCGGCGAACCCGATCCCCGCACGCCGCACAACCCGGACGAGTGGATCCGGCTGTTCGGCTCGCTGCCGCTGATGTACCAGCCGGGGGAGCGGTGGAACTACAACGTCGGCACGCTGGTGCTGGGCGTTCTGCTCGCGCGCGCTGCAGACCAGCCGGTCGGCGACCTGCTGCGCGAGCGGCTGTTCGACCCGCTCGGCATGGCCGAGACCGGCTTCTTTCTCCCGCCGGAGCGGGCACGGCAGCTGCCCGCGCAGTACATGACCGACTTCGCGACCGGACAGATGACCGAACGGACCGACACCGGCCCGGAGATCTGGAGCCGGCCGCCGGTGTTCCCGTCCGCGTCCGGCGGGCTGGTGTCCACCGTGGACGAGTACTACACGTTCGCCCGCATGCTGCTCAATCGGGGCGTGCACGGCGGCACCCGGCTGCTGTCGGAGAAGTCGGTGGAGCTGCTGACGACCAATCACCTGACGCCGGCGCAGATCGCCGGCGCCGGCCAGATACTGGACGGTGCCGGCTGGGGCCTGGGCATGGGCGTCACCGTCGAGGCCGACGAGATCTCCGCGCCAGGGCGGTACGGGTGGTCCGGCGGGTACGGCACCACCTGGTTCAACGATCCGAACCGGCGGCTCACCGCGATCGCCATGACCCAGGTGAGTGACTTCCTGTGGACGGGCGCCCGGGCCGAATTCGACCACTTGGCCGCCACGTCACTCTGAGCCCCGTCCCGTCGATCTTGGCGTTGTGGTTGGCACAAAACCGGACGAGATCCGCATAAGGGCAACCACAACTCCAAGATCGACGGGAAGTAAAGGGGGAGGCGGGCGGCGGGGGGATGTGCGAAACGGCGGCGACTTGGGCAGACTGCCTCGGGTGGAGGTGCAGGAGAAGGTCGGTGGCCGCTACCGACTGCTCGACGAGTTGGGCAGTGGTGGCATGGCGGTGGTGTGGCGCGCCCGCGATGAGGTGCTCAGCCGTCCGGTCGCGGTGAAGCTTCTGGCCGGCCGGTATGCGGACGATCCGCAGTGGCGGGCCCGTATCCGCGACGAGGCACGCGCCGCCGCCCAACTGTCTCCGCACGCGCACATCGCCCAGGTGTACGACTTCGGCGAAGCCGGCACTGATCTGCCGTACGTCGTCATGGAACTGGTCAACGGCCCGACGTTGCAGGAGTGTGCCGCGGACGGCCCGCTGCCGCCGCCAACGGTCTTCCGGATCTGCGCGGAGGTGGCCTCCGCGCTGGAGGCCGCGCACGCCGAGGGCCTGGTCCATCGCGACATCAAGCCGGCCAATGTGATCGTCACCCCGGCCGGCGCGAAGGTCGTCGACTTCGGCATCGCGGCCGCGGCCGGTCCCGGCGACCCCGAGGACATTGTGCTGGGCACGCCCGCCTACCTGGCGCCCGAGCGGCTGACCGGCGGGGCGGTCCAGCCGGCCACCGACGTGTACGCGCTTGGCGTGCTGCTGTACCGGCTGCTGGCCAACGAGTCGCCGTGGACCGTCGAGAGCACGACGCAGATGCTGAACGCGCACGTGTACATCGAGCCGGCCCCGCTGCCGCCACTGCCCGGCGTGCCGGCTGCGGTGACCGACCTGGTCGACCGCTGCCTCCGCAAGGACCCCGCGGACCGGCCGCCGGCCGCCGAGGCCGCCGCCGTGCTCGCGGCCGCCGCCGAGATGGAGGTACGGGCGGAGCCGGCCCCCTCCGTACCGGAACAGCGGCGTGCCGATCCGCGTGAGCAGCTCGCCGCGGTCCAAACCCGGCACGGCGGCAAGCGCGGAGCGATCATCGCGGTGGTGGCCGTGCTCGCCGCCGCGGGTCTGCTCTGGATCTTGCTGCCGACGTCGAAGCCCGTCCGGCGGCCGAGCCAGGCGCCGCCCGTCGTCACATCTCAAAAACCGCCGACAACCGCCGGTCCGACCACCGCGGCGGGCCCGGCTCCGGCCGGCGGCACCGCCCCCGGCGCCGCACCCATTCCGGGAGCGACGGTCCAGACCACGGTTCCCACTGCCGATCCCGGCACGGGACAAGCCACCGACCCGACCGCGACGGCGGAGCCGACTCCCAGCCGCACCGCGGCGTCATCGGCGCCCGCGCCGCGGACCCGTACGCTGTCGTCATCGGCGGGAACCGTCGAGGCCACCTGCTCGGGCGGGAAGGCCCATCTGACCTCGTGGACCGCGAAGGACCCGTACCAGGTGGAGAGCGCCAACCCCGGCCCCGCCCTGACCACCGGCGTCGTCTTCGGGCACGGCGTCTCGCGGATCCGGATGACGGTCACCTGCGTCGCCGGCACGCCGACCGCGGTGGTGCTCCCGCTGTAAGCGTCAGGACTCGTCGTACCGCGTGGGCGGGAACGGATGGTCCTCGCTGAGCGGCACCGTCTCGCCCTCGTCCTCCTGGCGGGCGCCGATGCCCGCGATCTCGGCGGAGACTTCGTCCCCGGCCGCGTCGTACGGCACTGCGGCGTCCGCGGCCGGCGGCACGTCCTCCGAGTCGTACGGCTGCAGTCCGGCCTCCACCCGTTCCCGTTCGGTACGCAGCGCGAGCTCGTCGTCGTTCGGGCGCATCGACGCGCCGCCGTGCTCGCGCCGGTCGCGGGGCCGGGTGGGGACATCGCTCTCGAACGGTTCGGTGGACATGGCGTCTCCGATGGTCGGCGGTCGCGTACGTCCCCGGGTTCCCCGGCCGGCACCGCCGTAATCACGGATGGCTGAGGTCCCGCTCAAGCCCGCTGGAGGCGACTCTGCCGGGCTTCAGATTTCCCAACGGAATCCGAGACCGCCGGTTCCTAACGTGCTCATTCCACCACTGCCAGCCTGCACGAGGAGACGGGATGTCACAGGGAAATCTGAGCCGGCGCAATCTGTTGCGCGGCGCCCTCGCACTGGGGGGTGCCGGGTTCGTCGTCGCGGCGACAAGCGGTGAAGTCATCGCCGCGTCGAGCAAGCTCGCGTCGAAGAACACGCCGGTTCCGTTCACCAACCTGTTCCGGCGGCCGCCCGTGCTGATGCCGACCGAGACGGGCGAGGACGAGCGGGGCAGGTTCGCCAAGTACCGGATCACCCAGAAGGTCGGCCGGCAGAGCATCGTGCCGGGCCTGCTGACCACGGTGGCCGGCTTCAACGGCGTCTTCCCGGGGCCGACCCTCCGCGTCCCGCAGGGCACCCGGACCGAGGTGCGGATGGCGAACAGGCTCCCGGGGGTCAGCCCGCTGCACGGCAAGACCTACAGCACTGTTACGCACCTGCACGGCTCGGCGTCGCTCCCGCAGTACGACGGCTACGCCAACGACCAGACACCGCCCGGCTGCGTCAAGACGTACAAGTACCCGAACTGGCAGCAGGCGCGCACGCTCTGGTACCACGACCACAACCACACCACCACGGCACAGAACGTCTTCAGCGGCCTCGCGGCGCAGTACCACCTCTCCGACCCGCACGAGCGGGCCCAGCTGCCGCAGGGCGAGTACGACGTGCCACTGATCGTGTCCGACCTGGCGTTCAACGCCGACGGGTCGGTGGCGTTCGACAACGCCGACCATGCCGGTTTCATGGGGGACACCATCCTGGTCAACGGTGTGCCCTGGCCGACGATGAAGGTCAAGCCGCGGGTGTACCGGTTCCGCGTGCTGGCCGCCAGCATCTCCCGCTCGTACCGGTTCCAGCTCAGCACCGGTGATCCGTTCTACGTCGTCGGCAACGACGCCGGCATGACGCCGACGGTGAACGCCGTGTCGTCCTGGCGGCACGGCGCGGCGGAACGCTACGAGGTCCTGATCGACTTCCGCAAGTACAAGGTCGGAACGAAGATCGAGCTGCGCAACCTCAGCAACAAGAACAACGTCGACTTCAAGAACACCGGCAAGGTCATGCAGTTCGAGGTGGTTGCCGACTCGGGTCCCAAGGACACCTACGTGATCCCGAAGACGCTCGACCTGGGCCCGCAGCCGTTCGCGAACCGCGGTGCCGTCGAGGTGAACAACCTCAAGCCGGAGATGGCCAAGGCGCGCCGGCGGGTACGCGTCCAGCGCAAGCACGGGATCTGGACGGTGAACGGCGAGACCTGGCTGGACGTCGAGGAGTCGAACTTCCAGCGGGTGCTGGGCAACCCCGCACCGTACGACGTCGAGATCTGGGACCTGGTCAACGAGTCGGGCGGGTGGTTCCACCCGCTGCACATCCACCTGATCGACGGCCAGATCATCGGCCGCAACACCACGCCGGACGGCAAGGCGCACCTGTGGGAGCGCGGCGGCAAGGACGTCTTCTACCTCGGCGAGAACGAAACAGTCAGCGTGCTCATGCAGTTCACGCTGGGCGACGGCAACGCCGGCGGCCGGTACATGACGCACTGCCACAACCTGGTCCACGAGGACAACGACATGATGATCCAGTTCGCGGTCGGCGACATCAACGTCAACGACCCGATCGAGTCGGACAAGCCGGGTACGGACTATGAAGCCGACCTGCCGCCGTCCTACGGCCCGTCCTACCCCGTGGGCACGTGATGGGCGCCGTGAACCGGACGAACCTGCGGTTGGGTCTGGTCGTGCTGCTCGCCCTGCTCTGCGGCTGGGCGGTGGCGCGAGCGGGCGCCGCCGGGACGTCAGCGAGCCCGGCCGTCAAGCCGGTCGCCGCGGTCAACGACGACGCCGGTGACGAGCAGGCCACCACGACGTACGACGGGCCGATGGTCCGCAAGCGGGTGGCGATCGCGCTGCACGTGGCCGACGGCGCGGACCGCAAGCTCATCGGCCGGCAGCTGCAGACGGCGGCCGAGGTCGAGAAGGTCGGTCCGCTGAGCGACGCGACGTTCGCCGTGTTCAGCGCCACGATGCTGAACTACCTGGTGCCCGAGATGACCGTGGTGCTGCCGGAGGGTGGCACCGCCGAGGACGCCGAGGTCCTGATGCGGGACCACGAGTTCAATGGCGTGAACTTCTACCTCATCGAGAACGTCCTGGTGCATGACCTGACGTTCGCGGTCATCCCGAGCGGGGTGACCCCGGAGGCGGCGAGCGCGCAGCAGGACGCCGAGGGCGTGCTCTCGGACTCGCTGAACCACTACGCCACCACGGTGCAGCGGTCCGGCCTCACGGTCCGGTACTTCGGGGCGATCATCAGCGACGGGCAGGTGCGGGCCGTCCGCGAAGCGATGGCCCGGGCGGCGCACGTGACGCCGGACCGGGTGGCCGTGGAGCCGTCCTCGCCGGGACCGGGCGTGGATCTCTCCAACGGCGCGCCGGACCTGTCCGACGACATGGCCGGCATGCACCACGGCGGCTGACCCCGACACGGCGCCGGGCCGGGCTCCCCACCGGCCCGGCG
>DATBGW010000237.1:0-3501 GCA_036557765.1 Actinoplanes sp. | reverse complement strand
TCAGCTGAGCAGGGTGCGCGCGGCGCTCACGTACGCGGCGTTCACGTCCGCGACGAACGACGCGTGCGCGCCGACGGCGGTCTTGATCCAGTCGGCCGGCGCGACGTCGGCAGCGGCCTTCTCGAAGTCCACGGCGCTCTTGACGACCTGCTCGTAGGCGTCGATCGCCTGGCGGCCGAAGACCTTCGAGGTCTCGGTGGCGCGCTCGCCGTACTCGCGAACCTGCTCGCCGGCGGCGAAGGTGGTGTCGGTCATGATGATTGCTTTCCTTCCCTCGATGTCGTTGTTAGCAACTTTAGCAAGACGGTTGCTAACTCCGCATCATGACCTGCGTCACTCACCCGGCGCGGCGCTCGACCAGCATGTCGAACTGGTTGTCGGCGCTTATCGTCAGCGCCGACCGGGACGTGCCGGTCTGCAGCTCCCGCGTCAGCGCGCGCCCGGCCACGATCAGCGGCGGCCGCACGAGCCGCAGATCCTGCCCGTCGCGCATGCTGACCTCCAGCGCCGCGACCACGCGGCCGCCGCAGCCGAACACCGGCACCGCGGCGGTGCAGGCGTGCGGGTCGTACTCGCGCCGGCAGATCGCCACCCGGGTCAGCCGGATCACCGACAGCGCGTGCCGGAGCCGCTCGGGCGTCGTGGTCGTGAACGGCGTGTACGACGTCAGCCCGCGCTCGATCACCATGTCGACGAACCGCGACGGTGCGAACGCCAGCAACGCCCGGCCCATCGCTGTAGCGTGCGCCGGCAGCGTGGCGGTGTCGAACGCCGTAGGCACCGGCCGGTCTCCCGGCCCCTTCTCGATGTAGGAGACCTCGAGGTCCTGCAGCACCCCGAGCCGGACCACCCCGCGCCCCGCCGCCGCGGCCAGGTCCTCCATCACCCGGCGGGCCCGCTCGTGCAGGTTCGGCACGGTGGGACCGGCGTGGTTGGCGATGGCCCGCAGCTGCATGCCGACCCGGAACTGACCCTCGCCGGTGCGCTGCAGCATGCCCCAGTCGACCAGTTCGGTCGCCAGCCGGTGCGCGGTCGAGACCGGCAGGCCGGTGAGCCGGGCGATCTCGGTCAGCGAGTACGCCTCCCCGTGGCTGAACGTCATCAGAATTGCGATCACCTTGCTGGTGACTGATCGTCCGGAGTCCGTGGAGTTACCCGCCATGCCGCCTCCCCAGCCGATCAGGTGTCGCCAATCCGACCGTTCCACGGGTCGGGGCGCGGCGAAAGTTGGCGTTGCCACTGGACGGCAACGATGTCACATCACGGAAACACGATAGCCACAGCGGGTTGCCCGGCAGGCGCTATTCGTCCCGGAAGTCCCGCTCCCGGAGCCGCCGGGACGCGCCAAGCGCCGCGGTCTGCACCGCCGGGGCGAGGCGCTGCGAGTCGATCGTGTTCGGCACGACGATCGACATGGCGGCCACCGCCCGGTTGTCCGCATCCATCAGGGGCGCGGCCACCGACACCCGCCCGACGGTCATCTCCTCGTTCGCGATGCCCATCCCGGTCCGGCGGATCTCCGCGAGATTGCGCCGCAGGTGACCCGGCGCCACGATCGTGTACGGCGTGAACCGCGGCAGCCCGGCCGCGATCACCGCGTCCACCAGATCTGCCGGCGCATACGCCAGGAGCACCTTGCCGACGCCGGTGGCGTGCAGCGGCAAGCGGCCCCAGCGGCGGGACTTGACCGCGATCGACTGCAGGCCGGTGACCCGCTCCACGTACAGCGCCTCGTGGCCCTGCAGCACCGCCAGGTGCACGTTCTGCCGGGTCGCCACGAACAGGTCCTGCATGAACGGCACGACGAGCTCGTTCAGGCCGGCGGCGCGGGGCGCCCGCGCGCCCACCTCGAGCAGGCGCAGCCCAATCCGGTAGCCGCCGCCCTCGGCACGTTCCAGGCCACCCCACTGCACGAGCTCGCCCGCCAGCCGGTACGCGGTGGACAGCGGCAGTCCGGTCCGCCGGGCCAGCTCGTTGAGGCTCAGCTCCACGTCGCCCCGCTGGAACGCGTCGAACAGCGACACCACCTTGCTCGTCACCGAGCGCCCACGGCGGCGGCCGTTCGAGCCGTTCCCGTCCAGCGACATCTCCCTGATCCTAGGGACCGGCGCGCCCGGGCCCCGATAGCCTCCCGCTGGGCAGAAGGGCCGGTTGCCGGGTGCCCCGGGCGGTCGCACCGTCGATGGAGAACGAAGCTGCGGACGGGAGAGAGAAGATGAGCGACGCGGAGAAGCCGGAGATCGGCGCCACCGTCGACGCGGGCGGCATCAAGACCAATTACCTGGAGGCGGGCAGCGGGCCCACCGTGGTGCTCATCCACGGCTCCGGGCCGGGTGTGACGGCGTACGCGAACTGGCGTCTCGTGTTACCGGCGTTGGCCGAACGGTTCCGCGTCCTGGCGCCGGACATGGCCGGCTTCGGCTTCTCCGAACGGCCGGAGAAGGCCGAGTACGGGCTCGATCTGTGGGCCGACCAGGTCGTCGGCTTCATTGATGCGCTCGACCTCGGCCAGGTCTCCTTGGTCGGCAACAGCTTCGGCGGCGCGATCGCGCTGCGGGTCGCCACCCGCCATCCAGACCGGTTCGACAAGCTGGTGCTGATGGGCAGCATGGGCGTCGACTTCCCGATCGTCGAGGGTGAGGGCCTGGACCGGGTCTGGGGCTACGAGCCGTCGTTCGAGAACATGCGCAAGGTGATGGACGTGTTCGCGTACAACCGCGAACTCGTGCCGGACGAGCTGGCCGAGGTCCGCTACCGGGCCAGCATGCAGCCGGGCTTCCAGGAGTCGTTCTCGGCGATGTTCCCGGCGCCGCGGCAGCGCTGGGTGGACGCCATGAAGACGCCGGAGGAGGAGATCCGCAAGCTGCAGCACAAGACGCTCATCGTGCACGGCCGGGAGGATCAGGTGATCCCGGTGGACACGTCGCTGCAGCTGATGCAGCTGGTGGAGAACGGCGACCTGCACGTGTTCTCGCACTGCGGGCACTGGGTGCAGATCGAACGGTCGGCGGACTTCAACCGGCTGGTCGGCGACTTCCTGGCCGGCTGAGCCCGTCCCCGCCCTGCGCCATGGCCGGCGGCCGCACCGCCTACGCGTACACCGACGGACTGCGCATCGCGTACGAGGTCCGGCGTTCCCGCTGGCGCCGGCGACCGTGGATGGTGCTGGTGCAGGGCCTGGGGTTCGACCGGACCGGGTGGGCGCCGGTGGTGCGCGGCCTGCGCGACCACTTCGCGCTGATCCTGGTGGACAACCGGGGCAGCGGGCGCAGTGACCAGCCCGGACGGCGGCTAGCGGTGGCGGACATGGCCAGGGACGTGCTGGCCGTGCTGGACGCCGCCGAGGTACCCCAGGCCACGGTGGTCGGGGCCAGCCTCGGCGGCATGATCGCGCAGGAGGTGGCGATCATGGACGGCGCCCGGGTCGCCACTCTCGTCCTGGCCTGCACCACGCCCGGCTGGCCGTTCGCCTATCCGATGCCGACCGAGACCATGGCGGTG
>DATBGW010000236.1:0-20988 GCA_036557765.1 Actinoplanes sp. | reverse complement strand
TCCGTAGTTCTTGGCTTTGACGATCAGATTCAGTTCGCCGTACGCCTTCTGGTTCGACTCACTCGCGTACATCCGCTTGCTCTTGTCCCACGCCATGCCCTGCACGTTGCGGAAGCCGGACGCCCACACCGCGGAGTTCTTGACCGGATTGCCGGGCGCGGGCTTGCCGGCCGTGGTGATCCGCAGGATCTTGCCGCCCAGGCTTTTGGCGTTCGGCGCCTGGCTGCCGGTGGCGGTACCGTCGCCGGTGCCCACGTACAGGAAGCCGTCCGGTCCGAACGCGAGGCCGCCGCCGTTGCCGGCCGATGATCGCGGGATACCGGTGAGGATGGGCTGCGGCTTGCCGCCCAGGACCAACTTGGCCACCCGGTTGTCCCGCTCGGTGGAGTAGTAGATGTAAACGGAACGGTCGGTCTTGTACGCGGGCGAGACGGCGATGCCCATCAGGCCGCCGTCGCCGGCCGGCTTCACCTCGGCGAGCCGCTGCGCCACGCTCACGGTCAGCCCGTCCTTGCCGGTGTCCGGCCCGACCTTGAGGATCTGGGCGGTGTCCCGCTCGGTGACCAGCGCGGCGCCATCGGGCAGGAAAGCGATGCCCCACGGCACTTCCAGCCGCTTCGCCAGCACCGTGGCGATGACCTCCTGGTTGTCCTCGTCCTCGCTGCCGGACGGCGCGGACAGCGACGGTGCCGGCAGATTGGGCGGCTTGCCGGCGACGTCCGGTTTCGGCGGCCCGAACGCACACCCCGTGCTCAGTGCGAGCACAACGGCCAGCGTTCCGGCCAGCGCCTGGCCCCGACCTCGCCCGCGATCCCTCACGCAGACCAGAGTAACGGCGGTGGCTGAGGGGCCCAGTTCCTAGTCGATCTTCTGCTCGCCGGCCGCGATCACCGCGGGCAGGTTCGCGGTGGTGACTCCGGTCAGCCGGATGACATTGCCGTTGTCGAGCAGCGCCGACACCCGTCCGCGCGGGTCCGGGGCCAGCTCGGTCACCCGTGACCACGGGATCGTGGTGGAGCCGAACAATGCCCGTACGCGCAGCGCATCCGGGTAGACCTCGGTGCCGGCCCGCCATGCCCAGATCATCGCGAGCAACGGAATCAGGAGGATCGGAGCGAACGCCCAGCTCGCCCCGGCCAGCGGCACCGCGCCGATGAACGCGATCAGCGCGGCGACGAACAATGCCGCGGACCGGCGGATCCGCAGCACGGGCTTCTTCCTCACACCGGACATCCTCGTATATCGGACGATCGGAGCGTGCGTAGGGGTAAACCAAGCCCGTAACCTGTTCGGGAATGCATCGTTTCCCGATGTGGGTGCAGTGACTCCTCCGTACGCAGCGCCCACCCCTCACCATCTAGGTACCGCAGGAGATCCGCCGGCCGTGGCAGCGTCCTCCACCGCGCGTCCTCGTACCCGGGCCGACTGGCTCGTGTTCCTTGCCGTGCCCACCGCAGCGGCGCTGGTCCTGCTGGCCGGCGTCGTGGGATTGATATCGCCCAGAATGGCCCTGGCCATCGGGGTGGGCGGCACCGCCGTCTGGGCCACCGCGCACCTGTGGCGGACGGCGCTGGCCATCCATCACCGGGACGGGACGTACACGGCCTGCCGCGGCGCGGGCTTCGTCGGGATCGCCGCGCTAGCCGCCGGGGTGACGGCCGCGCTTCCGTTCCTCCATCCGCCGAGTTTCGGCCTCCTCGGTGTCGCCGGCGTCGGGCTCGTTGCGACGTTCTACGTCCTCGGCACGATGCTCCTGCCGGGCGCGGCCACCTCCGTTCCCGTGCGCCTGCGGCGCATCTTCGACGGCCTCGGGCTCGGCGTGAGCCTGACCTTCGCGGCGTACCTGACGACACCGCTCGGCACGATCACCAGGCTGGCGCTGATCACCACGATGTGTACGGCCGCGGGCGCGTCCATGGTCACGGTCATCGTGCTGCGGGCGCGGCTGCACCGGCCGGCGGCGCTGCGATGCGGCTCCGGCGCCATACTGGTCATGATCAGTGTGTGCACCGCCGTGAACGTGGTGCTGGCCGGCAAGCCGGACATCGTGCTGGCGCTCCTCGGGCTGGTCATCGTGGCCGGCCTGGCATTCAACGCCGAGGGCGGCGCGCGCCGTGAGCCGCCACCGCGCCCGACGGTTCCCGAGCCCGAGCAGTACCTGTCCAGCTATCCGCTGCTGGCCGTGCCCGCCGCGGTCGGCGTCGTCGCCGCGGTGTACCACCTGGCCACGGACGGTAAGTGGGGCACCGCCGCGATTGTGCTGGGCCTTCTGATGGTGAGTGTTCTGGTGCTGCGCGAGCTCCTGGTGGTACGCGACATCCGCCAGTACGCGAGCGCGCTCGCGGAGAAGGAGGCGCACTTCCGGTCGCTGGTGGCCGGCGCCACCGACCTCACGCTGGTGCTGGATGAGCGGATGCGGATCCAGTGGCAGTCACCGGCCGCCGCGCGGGTGTTCGGACTGGCCGACTCCGAAGTGGTCGGCCGGGCGTTCAGCCAATTGATCCATCCCGACGACGTCGCCGGCGCCCAGGCGGTGATCGAGAGCGTGCTGGCCGGCGAGCACGCCGGCGGGCCGCCCGCACTGGTCAACGCACGCTTCCGGGACGGCAACGACCGCTGGCGGGACACCGAGTCCACGGTGACCGACCAACGTGGTGTCCCCGAGGTGGCGGCGCTTGTCGTGCACGTCCGCGACGTCGGTGAACGCCGGGACCTCGAACGCACGCTGCACCGGCTGTCGTATACCGACCAGCTCACCGGTCTGGCGAACCGGCGCGCCCTGATGCGGGACCTGCTCACGTTCCGGCGGCGGGCCGGCCGGCAGGGGACGGTGCTGGTGATCGACCTGCACGGGCTCACCGCGATCAACGAAGCGCACGGCCGGGAGACCGGAGACGCCGTGCTCATCGAGGTGGGCCGGCGCATCCGCAGCCTGCTCCCCGAGTCCGACGTCGGGGCCCGACTGGGCGGCGACGAGTTCGCGGTGCTCACCGCCGACGGTGCGGTACTGGCGTACGCGCTGGCCACCAGGCTGGTCACGCTCCTTCTCGAGCCATACCAGCTGCCCGGCGTCACGGTCGGGCTGCACACCAGCGTCGGGCTGGCCGAGCTGGCCGGCGGCGCCGACTGCGACGAGGTGCTGCGGCACGCCGATCTGGCCCGCAAACGCGCCCGCCAGCTCGGCCGCGACCGGGTCGAGTGGTACGACCCGGACGTCGAGATCCAGCTGCAGCGCCGGATGGACCTGGAACAGCAGATCCTCGAGGCGGCCGACCGTGGTGAGCTGGACGTGGTGTTCCAGCCGGTGGTGAGCCTGCGCGACCGGCAGCCGGTCGGGGTCGAGGCGTTGCTGCGCTGGCGGCATCCCAAGCTCGGCACGATCCTGCCGGCCGAGCTGTTGCCGATCGCGCGTGCCGTGGGCATCGCCGCCGATCTGGACGAGTGGGTGCTCGACGCGGCGTGCCGCCACCTCGCGAACTGGTCCACCGGTGACAGCGACTTCTGGCTGTCGGTGAACGTGGCGCCGAAGGAACTGCTCACCGCCCGCTACCCCGAGCAGGTGGCCGCCACCCTGCGCAAGCACGCGCTCGAGCCGGAACGGCTCGTGATCGAGGTGGCCGAAACCTGGATCGCCGAGGACCTGCCGGCGATAGTGGCGTCGCTGGCCGGGCTCCGGAAGCTGGGCGTACGGGCGGCGCTCGACGACTTCGGCTCCGGGCAGGCGTCGCTGTCCCACCTGCGCCGGTTGCCGGTGGACATGCTGAAGCTGGACCGGACACTGATCAACAAGCCGGCCGAGCACGCCGTCGGACCCGCCGTCATCGACGTCGTGGTCAGTCTGGGGCGGCGGTTGGGCCTGGAGATCGTCGCGAAGTGCCTGGAGACCGAGGACGAGATCGAGCGCGCCTGCCGGGCCGGCTGCCTGTACGGTCAGGGCTTCGCGCTGGGCCATCCCGCCCCGGCCGAACGCATGGAGGCCTACTTGGACTCCCACCGCAATTAAGCCCCGCCCCGCTCCCGCTCACCCTCTCGTCGATCTTGGAGTTGTGGTTGGCTTTATGTCCACCTTGGACCACTCTGTGTCAACCACAACTCCAAGATCGCGGGGACGGGAGTGGCAGTGGACGGTCAGCGGCGGGGACCTGCGCGGGATACCGGCCACCGTGCCGGGATGCGTACACACCGACCTGCTCGCGGCCGGGCTGATCGACGACCCGTTCGCGGATGACAACGAAACCAGACTCGCCTGGATCGGGCGCACCGACTGGACCTACGAGACCACCTTCGAGCACGAGCCGGGCGGCGAGCGGACCGATCTGGTCTGCGCCGGCCTGGACACGGTCGCCACGATCACCCTCAACGACGTCGAGCTGGGCCGCACCGCGAACATGCACCGCTCCTACCGGTTCGACACGCGGGAGGCCCTCCGGCCGGGACCGAACCGTCTGCGGATCAGGTTCGACTCCGCCTATCCGTACGCCGAGACGCACCGGCGCCGGCTCGGCGACCGGCCCGGCGCGTACCCGGAACCGTATCCGTTCATCCGCAAGATGGCGTGCAACTTCGGCTGGGACTGGGGACCCACGCTGGTCACCGCCGGCATCTGGCAGGACATCGGCCTGCACACGTGGTCCGGTGCGCGGTTGGCCGAGGTCCGTCCACAGGCGACGGTCGAGGATCGCGCCGGTCGGGTCGACGTGCGCGTCACGATCGACCGCCTCCGCGCGGGCCCGGTGACCGTGACCGCCGCGATCGGCGACCGCACGGCGGCCATTTCGACCACGGGACGCGAGGCCGTCCTCACGGTCACCGTGCCGGACGCCGAGCTGTGGTGGCCCCGGGGGTACGGCGCCCAGCCGCGTTACGACCTCGACGTGACGCTGGCCGACGAGTCCGGAACGCTGGACCGGTGGTCTCGGCGGATCGGCTTCCGAACCGTACGTCTGGACACTGAGGACGGTGCCTTCACGCTCGTGGTCAACGATGTGCCGGTGTTCGTCCGCGGTGTCAACTGGATCCCGGACGACGTGTTCGTTCCGCGGGTCACCCGGGATCGGCTGGCCCGGAGGCTGGTGCAGGGGTGCGCCGCCAACGTCAACTACATCCGTGTGTGGGGTGGCGGCCGGTACGAGTCGGACGACTTCTACGATCTCGCCGACGAGCTCGGCCTGATGGTGGGACAGGACTTCCTCTTCGCCTGCGCGGCATATCCGGAGGAGGAGCCGTTCGCCGCCGAGGTCGCGGCGGAGGCGCGGGAGAACGTGGTCCGGCTCGCTCCGCACCCGAGCCTGGTGCTTTGGACCGGCAACAACGAGAACCTCTGGGGGTACGAGGACTGGCGCTGGAAGGAGCCGCTCGGCTCGCGGACGTGGGGCGCGGGCTACTACTTCTCGTTGCTGCCGCGCGTCGTGTCCGAATTGGATCCGACCCGCCCGTATTGGCCCGGGAGTCCGTACTCCGGGACGCGGGCACGGTATCCGAACGACCCGGCGTACGGCACGACGCACATCTGGGACGTCTGGAACACCGAGGACTACACCCGGTATCGCGCGTACCGGCCGCGGTTCGTGGCGGAGTTCGGCTTCCAGGCCCCGCCCGCGTACGCGACGCTGCGCCGCGCCCTGTCCGACGATCCGCTGGCGCACGACTCGCCGGGCATGTCCGCACACCAGAAGGCGGCCGACGGAGACGCGAAGCTCCAGCGCGGCCTGGACAATCACATGCCGCCGCCGCGCGACTTCGACGACTGGCACTATCTGACGCAGCTGAACCAGGCGCGTGCGCTCGCGTGTGGCATCGAGCATTTCCGGTCGCTGCGCCCGTACTGCATGGGCGCGATCGTGTGGCAGTTGAACGACTGCTGGCCGGTGACCTCGTGGGCGCTCGTGGACGGTGACGGGCGCCGTAAGCCGGCGTGGTACGCGGTGCGGCGGGCGTTCGCCGATCGGCTGCTGACCGTCCGGGTGGGGTCGGAGCTGGTGGCGGTGAACGATTCGCGGACAGTGTGGACGGTTCGCGGCGTGGTATCACGCCGATCCCTGACCGGAGCGGTCCTGGCGTCGGCGCCGGTGAACGCGGACGTGGCACCCGGCTCGGCGGTGACCGTCCCACTGCCGGCAAGTGTCACGGCTGCGGGTGACACAGCCGCTCGTGACACCGAGGTGCTGGTCGTCGATGCCGGAGAGCACCGGGCGTTGTGGTTCCCCGCCGAGGACAAGGACATCGTGTGGCCGCCGGCCGCGTACGACGCCGAGGTGTCCACGGCGGACGGCGCGACACGGGTGACCGTCACCGCGCGTACGTTTCTCCGCTCCCTGATCCTGTATCCCGATCGCCTGGACCCGACGGCGGAGGTCGACGACGCCGACGTGAACCTGTTTCCCGGTGAGTCGGTGACGTTCACGGTGACCGGTGACGCGGAGCTCGACGCCGATGCACTGACCCGGCCGCCCGTCCTGCGCTGCGTGAACGACGTGCGGTGACCCCCACCCATTGCGCCGATCTTGGAGTTGTGGTTGGGACGAAAGCGGACGCAAATCCCATAAGGGCAACCACAACTCCAAGATCGCGGGAAAGTAAGGTCGGGCAGAAAGCGGACTTCTGAAAACGTCGATGATCCGGCAGAGTGTTGGCCGTGCACTCACCGTCCGGCGTGGAGCTGGCCGGGTTGGCCAGCCTTGTGGTCGCGGTCCCGGCCGTAGCACTGCTGGGCAAATCCGGACGAAAGCACACCGGTGCCGCGCGGCGCGCGCACCTGCTGCTGGCCGCGGGCGGGGCGATCGCGACGGCTGCGGCGCTCGCCGGCCTGATCAGCGCCCTGCTTCTGGGGCACGACGCGTCCCAGCACCACCGGATGACGCTCGGCATGGCGGTGGCGGTCGGTATCACCGTCGGCACGCTGGCGATGCTCGCCGGCACGCTGATGTTGCCGGGATCGTCGGAGAGCCCCGGCGCGGCGTTACGTCACCTGCTGGACGGGTTGATCATCGCGGCGGCGATCTGGTTCGTCAGCTGGGTGCTGATCGCCAAGCCGACCCATCTCCTGCGCGGCTGGACGCCGTACCCCTGCCTGGCGCTGTTGCTGCCCGCCGCGGTGGCGGCGGTGTGCGTCGGGCTCACCGTCGTGCTCGCGTTGCACGCGCACCGGCCCCGGCTCGCCACCGTACGGGTCTCCGGCGGGGTCACCTCGATCGCGATCGGCGCCACCGGGCTCTCCGTCGGCATCTGTCAACACTGGCCGATCGTCGTCCTGCTCGGAACCATGCTGCTGCCGGCCGGGCTCCTGCTGGCCGCCCGCGCGGTGGCGGCGGCCGACCGGCCGCTGCAGGTCACCGGCAACGTGACCCAGCGGGGCTCGGCGTACGCGTTCGTTCCGATGATCGCGATGATCGTGGCCGCGCTATACCACCTGGCCCGAGACGGCAAGATCAGCACGATCGGCGTGATCACCGCGAGCGTCGAAGGGCTCGCGCTGGTCAGCCGGCAATACCTGGCCTTGATCGACGTCAAGCGGTACACGGTGCAGCTGAGCGAGCGGGAGGCGCACTTCCGGGAACTGGCGCACACCGACCCACTGACCGGGCTGGCCAACCGGCGCGGGCTGCTGCGGGCGCTACGCGAACCGGCGCCCGACAACCGTTCCCGCGTGCTGATCGGCATCGATCTGGACGGCTTCAAGAACGTCAACGACATGCGCGGGCATGACGTCGGCGACGACGTGCTGGCCGAAGTCGGGGATCGGCTGCGCCGGAACCTGCTGGCCGGTGACGTCGCGGCCCGCCTGGGCGGAGACGAGTTCGCCGTGTTGATGGCGGCCACCCCGGACGAGGCCATGCTGGCCGCCAAACGGCTGCTCGCCGTGCTCGACCAGCCGTACGAGGTGAACGGCGGCTCGGTGTTCCTGTCGGCGAGCGTTGGCGTCTCCGGCCACCCGACCGCTGGGCGCAACGGGCACCTGATGCGCGACGCCGACCTGGCACTGCGCTACGCCAAGCAGCGCGGCAAGAACCGGGTGGAGCGGTACCAGGCCCGGTACGACGAGTTGCTGCGCCGGCGCAACGTCCTGGAGAGCGAGCTGCGGCACGCCATCGAGCGCGACGAGCTGCGGCTGGTGTTCCAGCCGGTGGTGGCGTTGCCATCGGTCCGCCTGGTCGGCGCGGAGGCGTTGCTGCGCTGGCACCACCCCGCGCTCGGTTCGGTACGGCCGGACGAGTTCATCCCGGTGGCCGAGGAGTCCGGCCTGATCAACCGGATCGGCGCCTGGGTGCTGGAGCGCGCGTGCCGGCAACTCGCCGAGTGGCTGGCAGCCGGACACGACGTCTGGGTCTCGGTCAACCTTTCGCCCAAAGAACTGCACGCCGCGGACTACGCGGGCCAGGTGGCGGACACGCTCGCCGAACACGGCGTGCCCGCGCAGCGGCTCGTGCTCGAGGTCACTGAGCACGCCGTCGCCACCGACATGGAGGAGTTGGTCGCCCGGCTCACCGAGCTACGCGCGACCGGCGTGCGGATCGCGTTGGACGACTTCGGCGCCGGCTACTCCTCGCTCGGCCAGTTGCGCACACTTCCGGTGGACATCCTCAAGATCGATCACGCGCTGGTGGCCGAGCCCGAGTCGCGGACCGGCACCGCGGCGCCGCTCGTCGACGTGGTGGTCCGGCTGGGGCACCGGCTCGGCCTCGAGGTGCTTGCCGAGGGCATCGGAACGCAGGCGCAGCGCACCGTGGTCGAGGAGGCCGGCTGCCGGCTGGGCCAGGGCTCACTGTTCGGCTGGGGCGTGCCGGCCGAGCACCTGGACGCTCAGTTGCGACTGATGCGCACGCCGGCCACCCGGCCGGTGCCCGCACCCCGGTCGGCACCACCGGCCGACTCGGTGGCGCGGAGCCAGGTGGTAATGCTCGGCCCGGGAATGCGCCAGCTCCGGGCGCTGCTACCCACCGATCCGGCGTTCCCGCCGCATCCGGGTGATCAGCATGTGGGATCAGTTGACTCATCGCGTGAGATCGGGCAAGGTTAGCCACATGTACTTGTCCGCCCGAGTACTTGTGTGAGCGGATTCTCGCCCGCGAGAATCCGCTAGGTCCCGTGCCATCGGCGCACGAGGGCCTTTTTTGTTGCGCAAGTATCCCCGCGAGCCAACCAAGAACGAAGGCCTGAATCGCGATGACGAGACCACCCACCCCCGAGACGCTCGCCCAGCGCGCGTCCGCCGCCACCCCGGCGACCGTCGCGGCCGCGGCCGTTCCCGCGGTGTCGCCCGTCCCGACCACCGGCGCCGGCTCGCTCGTACGGTCGCTCGAGGCGCTCGGCGTCGAGGTCGCGTTCGGGATTCCCGGCGGCGCGATCCTGCCGGCGTACGACCCGCTCTTCGACTCGCACGTGCGGCACATCCTGGTCCGGCACGAGCAGGGTGCGGGTCACGCGGCGACCGGGTACGCGCAGGCCACCGGCAAGGTGGGCGTCTGCATCGCGACGTCCGGCCCGGGTGCGACGAACCTGGTGACGCCGATCGCCGACGCGTACATGGACTCGGTGCCGGTCGTCGCGATCACCGGCCAGGTGCCGCGGGCCTCGATCGGGACTGATGCGTTCCAGGAGGCCGACATCCAGGGCATCACCCTGCCGATCACCAAGCACAACTTCCTGGTGCAGACCGCGGAGGAGATCCCGCGGACGCTGGCCGAGGCGTTTCATCTCGCCGCCACCGGCCGGCCCGGGCCGGTGCTGGTCGACCTTCCGAAGGACGTGCTGCAGGCGCAGACGACGTTCTCCTGGCCGCCCACACTGGAGCTGCCAGGCTATCGGCCGACCCTGCACCCGCACGGCAAGCAGATCCGCGAGGCCGCCCGGCTGGTCGCGCAGGCCCGGCGCCCGGTCCTGTACGTGGGCGGCGGCGTCCTCAAGGCCGGCGCCACCGATGGGCTGCGCAAACTGGCCGAGCTCACCGGCATGCCGGTGGTCACCACGCTGATGGCCCGCGGCGCGTTCCCCGACTCGCACCCGCAGCACCTGGGCATGCCCGGCATGCACGGGTCGGTGCCCGCGGTCTACGCGCTGCAGAAGGCCGACCTGCTGGTGGCGCTGGGCGCCCGCTTCGACGACCGGGTCACCGGCAAGCTCGATTCCTTCGCGCCGGACGCCAAGGTGGTGCACGCCGACATCGACCCGGCCGAGATCGGCAAGAACCGGCACGCCGACGTCCCGATCGTGGGCGATGCCCGGCACGTCATCGACGAGCTGATCGCCGCGGTCTCGGCCACGTCCGCCGGTCCCGCCACGTACGAAGCCTGGTGGGCGCAGCTGAACGATCTGCAGAAGCGCTATCCACTCGGGTACGAAGAGCCGGGCGACGGATCGCTGGCGCCGCAGTACGTCATCGAGCGGATCGGCAAGCTGGTCGGCCAGGACGCGATCTACGTGGCCGGCGTGGGTCAGCACCAGATGTGGGCGTCGCAGTTCATCACGTTCGATCAGCCGGGCACCTGGCTGAACTCCGGCGGCGCCGGAACCATGGGGTACGCGGTGCCGGCGGCGATGGGTGCCAAGGTCGGCAAGCCGGAGACCCCGGTGTGGGCGATCGACGGTGACGGCTGCTTCCAGATGACCAATCAGGAGCTCGCCACCTGCGCGCTGGAACGCATCCCGATCAAGGTCGCCGTCATCAACAACGGCAACCTCGGCATGGTCCGGCAGTGGCAGACGCTGTTCTACGGCGGCCGCTACTCCAACACCGAGCTGGGCACGCACAAGCAACGAATCCCCGACTTCGTGAAACTCGCCGAGGCGCTCGGCTGCGTCGGGCTCCGGTGCGAGTCGAAGTCCGATGTGGACGCCACGATCGAAGCGGCGATGGCCATCGACGACGCGCCGGTGGTCATCGACTTCACGGTCGGCAAGGACGCCATGGTGTGGCCCATGGTCCCGGCCGGCACCAGCAATGACGAGATCATGTTCGCCCGGGACGTGCGCCCGAGCTTCGACGACGACGACCTGTAGACGGGGAGCAGTCAGATGACCAAGCACACGCTGTCCGTGCTCGTCGAGAACAAGCCCGGCGTGCTGGCCCGCGTCTCGGGCTTGTTCTCCCGGCGCAGCTTCAACATCGACTCGCTGGCGGTGGGCGAGACGGAGAACCCGGACGTCTCCCGCATCACGATCGTGGTAAACGCCGAATCCTCACCCCTGGAACAGGTGACCAAGCAGCTCAACAAGCTGGTGAACGTCCTGAAGATCGTGGAGCTGGAACCGACCCAGTCGGTCCAGCGCGAGTTGCTGCTCGTCAAGGTCCGCGCCGATCGGGCACAACGCAACCAGGTACTCGAGACGGTGGAACTGTTCCGTGCGAAGGTGATCGACGTCGCGCCGGACACGCTCACCATCGAGGCGACCGGCAACCCCGACAAGCTCGACGCGCTGTTGCGCGACCTCGAGCCGTACGGCATCAAGGAGATGGTGCAGTCCGGCCTGGTCGCCATCGGCCGCGGCTCCCGTTCCATCACGACCGGCCCGTCACTTCGGGCCGCATAGAAAGGGTTCTTCATGACCGCCGAGGTGTTCTACGACGACGACGCCGATCTGTCCATCATCGCCGGACGCAAGGTCGCCGTCATCGGGTACGGCAGCCAGGGGCACGCCCACTCGCTGTCGCTGCGCGACTCGGGTGTCGAGGTGGTGGTCGGCTTGCAGGAGGGCTCGAAGAGCCGGCCCAAGGCCGAGGAGCAGGGGTTGCGGGTGGCCACCCCGGCCGAGGCGTCGTCCTGGGCCGACGTCATCATGCTGCTCGCGCCGGACACCGCGCAGCGGCGGATCTACGCCGAGTCGATCGCGCCGCACCTGTCGGGCGGCAAGGCGCTGTTCTTCGGCCACGGCCTGAACATCCGGTTCAAGCTCATCGAACCGCCGGCGGACGTGGACGTCGCAATGGTCGCCCCGAAGGGCCCCGGCCATCTGGTACGCCGCCAGTACGTCGACGGCAAGGGCGTCCCGTGCCTCGTGGCGGTGGAGCAGGACCCGAGCGGTGAAGCGCTACCGCTGGCGCTTTCCTACGCGAAGGCGATCGGCGGCGCCCGGGCCGGCGTCATCAAGACGACGTTCGCCGAGGAGACCGAGACCGACCTGTTCGGCGAGCAGGTCGTGCTCTGCGGCGGTACTGCGGCGTTGGTGCAGACCGGTTTCGAGGTGCTCACCGAGGCCGGCTATGCGCCGGAGATCGCGTACTTCGAGTGCCTGCACGAGCTCAAGCTCATCGTCGACCTGATGTACGAGGGCGGCCTGTCCCGGATGCGGTACAGCGTCTCGGACACCGCCGAGTTCGGTGACTACACGCGCGGGCCACGGATCATCGACGCCCGGGTCAAGCAGGAGATGCGGAAGATCCTGTCGGAGATCCAGTCCGGTGAGTTCACCCGCGAACTCATCGCCGACGACGACGCCGGCCGCCCGGCGATGACCAAATACCGCAAGGAGAGTGCCGAGCACCCGATCGAGGTCACCGGCAAGCAGTTGCGCGGCATGATGAGCTGGGTGAACCGGCCGATCACGGAGACCGCCTGACTGCTGTGAGACTGCTCACCACTGGGTGATGTCCCCGGTCGCGGTCCGTCCGCATACCATCGCCGGGGACTCGACCCGGATGGAGACGCATGACCCCCGTCGTACTCATCGCCGAGGAACTCGCCCCGGCGGCCCTCGACGTGCTCGCCGACGACTTCGAGGTGCGGCATGTCGACGGCACCGATCGCGCGGCGCTGCTCGCCGAGCTGGCCGACGCGGACGCGGTGATCGTGCGCAGCGCCACCCGGATCGACGCCGAGGCGATCGCCGCGGGAGCGCGGCTCAAGGTCGTGGCGCGCGCCGGCGTGGGTCTGGACAACGTGGACATCACCGCCGCCACGGCCCGCGGCGTCATGGTGGTGAACGCGCCCACCAGCAACATCGTCTCCGCGGCCGAGCAGGCCATCGCGCTGCTGCTGGCGGTGGCCCGGCACACCGCGAGCGCCAGCACGGCGCTGAAGAACGGTGAGTGGAAGCGGTCCCGGTACACCGGCGTCGAGGTGCAGGGCAAGACGGTCGGCGTGGTGGGGCTGGGCCGGATCGGCGTGCTGTTCGCCCAGCGGATGGCGGCCTTCGGCACGCGGCTGATCGCGTACGACCCGTACGTCCAGCCGGCCCGCGCGGCGCAATTGGGCGTGCGCCTGGTCGGACTTGAGGAACTGCTGCGGGAGAGCGACTTCATCTCGATCCACCTGCCGCGGACGGCGGAGACGCTCGGACTGATCGGCGAGAAGGAACTGGCCACGGTCAAGCCGGGCGTCCGCATCGTCAACGCCGCGCGTGGTGGCCTCATCGACGAGCAGGCGCTCGCTGAGGCGCTCGCCGAGGGCCGCATCGGCGGTGTGGGGCTGGACGTCTTCACGACTGAGCCGACCACCTCGTCGCCGCTGTTCGAGTTCGACAACGTGGTGGCCACGCCGCATCTGGGCGCGTCGACGGCGGAGGCGCAGGACAAGGCCGGTCTCTCCGTGGCGCGCAGCGTCAAGCTCGCACTGCAGGGCGAATTCGTGCCGGACGCGGTGAACGTGCAGGCCGGCGGCGTGGTCGACGAGGATGTGCGCCCGCTGCTGCCGCTGGCCGAGAAGCTCGGCAAGGTCTTCACCGCGGTGGCCGGTGGTGTGGCCGCCAGCGTCACCGTGGAGGTACACGGCGAGATCGTCACGCACGACCTGTCCGTGCTGCGCCTGGCCACGACCAAGGGCCTGTTCACGTCCGTCGTGGACGAGCGAGTCACATACGTCAACGCGCCGCAGCTCGCAGCGGATCGCGGTGTGGACATCGAGCTGGTCGTGGGCGACGAGGGCCTCGACCACCACAACCTCGTCACGGTACGCGGCGCGCTGCCGGACGGACGCAGCATCAGCGTGGCCGGCACCGTGACGATCACCGGCACCCGCGAGGTCCGGCGACTCACCGAGGTGGACGGATTCGAGCTGGACCTCGCGCCGGAGGGCGTGCTGCTGTTCTTCCGCTATATCGACCGGCCCGGTGTGGTCGGTGCGATCGGCTCGATCCTCGGCGAGAACGGCGTAAACATCGCCGCAATGCAGGTGGCCCGGCGGGAAGCCGGCGGCGAGGCCCTGATGGCCCTCACCGTGGACTCCTCGGTGGATGCCGACCTGCTGTCCACGGTGGCCACGGCGATCGGTTCCACCCGAGGCAGCATCGTGGACCTCCGTGGCGACTAGCCGACACGCGGGAGGATGCGTCTTGCGCGCTATTAGTCCGCATCGCTAGCGTTGGTCCTGCCGCTCGTACTTCGCGGGGCGGGCCGTCTTCGGGTGGCGCGTCCGTCGCCGCGCCGGGCGGCGAGCACCCCCGGCGGGCGCGAGCCACGCGTTTTCGTCGCAACAGCCCCCGCGATCGTTTGCCGCGATCCGCGGGGGCTGTTCGCGTCCACAACCTCCCCGCGATCTTGGAGTTGTGGTTGCCTTTTTGCGCTTTCCGCCCGGATTTGTACCAACCATAACTCCAAGATCGGCGACGAGCGGGCGCTGCCGGATCGTGGGACCGGCGTACCGGTGCTCGGGACGCCCGGCTACGCTCGTCGGGGTTGGCGCGTGTGGAGGAGTGGACGTGAGCGTGGCGCGGATCGCGGTGGTCGCCGGTGACGGCATCGGGACCGAGGTGACCGCGCAGGCCCGCACGGTTGTCGACGCCGTTCTCCCCGGTGTCGAGTATTCCGACTACGACCTCGGCGCCCGCTTCTACAACCGCACCGGCGAGGTGCTGCCGCAGTCCGTGGAGGACGAGCTCGCCGGCCACGACGCCATCCTGTTCGGCGCGGTGGGTGACCCCAGCGTCCCGCCGGGCGTCCTCGAGCGGGGCCTGCTGCTCAAGCTGCGGTTCGACTTCGACCAGTATGTGAACCTGCGGCCGTCCCGGCTCTGGCCCGGCACCACCAGCCCGCTGGCCGGCGTCAAGCCCGGCGAGATCGACATGGTGGTCGTGCGGGAGGGCACCGAGGGCCTCTACGCCGGCGCCGGCGGCATCCTGCACAAGGACACCCCGGCCGAGATCGCGACCGAGGAGAGCCTCAACACCCGGCACGGCGTCGAGCGGGTCATCCGCGACGCGTTCGCCCGCGCCCAGCGGCGCGAGCGCCGCCATCTCACGCTGGTGCACAAGACCAACGTGCTGACCCACGCCGGCGGCCTGTGGGCGCGCACGTTCGCGGCCGTCGCGCCCGACTTCCCCGACGTCACCACCGAGTACCAGCACATCGACGCCGCCGGGATGTTCATGGTCAGCAACCCGCAGCGGTACGACGTCGTGGTGACCGACAACCTCTTCGGTGACATCCTCACCGACATCGCCGCGGCCGTGACCGGCGGCATCGGCATGGCCGCCAGCGGCTCGGTGAACCCGGAGCGCACCTACCCGTCGACGTTCGAGCCGGTGCACGGGTCCGCGCCGGACATCGCCGGCCGGGGCATCGCCGACCCGGCAGCCGCCATCCTCTCGGCGTCGCTGCTGCTCGAGCACCTCGGGCACGATGACGCCGCCCGGCGAGTATCCGAGGCGGTCGCGGCCGAGGTCGCGTCCCGGACGCCGGGCGCGCCGCTGCGTACCGCCGAGGTCGGAGACCGGATCGCCGCAACCGCGGCCGCCGCGGCCGCCTGATCCACCCACCCCACCCTCCGCGATCTTGGAGTTGTGGTTGCCCATATGTCCGTTCCATGGGTATCTGCTCCAACCACAACTCCAAGATCGCGGAAGGACGCGGAGTCGCAGTTGAACGACCGTTCGGGGTAAGTTCGTGCTCACTTCATTGATTGAGAAAGCAGGTCACGTGCCATGAGCGGTGGTGACATCCTCGATTTCGAGATTCGCCCGAACCCTGCGCCGGTGCCCGACGCCGAGCGGGACGCTTCCCTGGTCAACCCCGGCTTCGGCCGAATCTTCACGGACCACATGGTCACCATCCGGTACGCCGACGGCAAAGGTTGGTACGAGCCGCGGGTGGAGGCGCGCGCGCCGATCCAGCTGGATCCGGCGGCGGCCGTGCTGCACTACGCCCAGGGAGTCTTCGAAGGGCTGAAGGCGTATCCGATGCCGGACGGCGGCGTGGCGATGTTCCGCCCGGAGATGAACGCGGCCCGCTTCGCCGCGTCCGCCCAGCGGATGGCGATGCCGCAGCTGCCGCAGGCGACGTTCCTCGAATCGTTGCGGCAGATCATCCGGATCGACAGTCAGTGGGTGCCGCGGACCGAGGTCGGCAGCCTCTACCTGCGCCCGTACGCGTTCGCCAGTGAGGTGTTCCTGGGGGTGCGTCCCTCGATGGAGTACCTCTACATGGTCATCGCCTCTCCGGTGGGGCCGTACTTCAGCGGTGGCGTTCAACCGGTCAGCGTGTGGATCACGCCGGAGTACACCCGCGCGGCGCCGGGCGGCACCGGTGCGGCGAAGTGCGGTGGCAACTACGCGGCCGGCCTGTCCGCGCAGGCCGAGGCCATCGACAACGGGTGTGACCAGGTCGTCTACCTGGACGCGGTGGAGCGGAAGTACGTCGACGAGCTCGGCGGCATGAACATCGTCTTCGTGATGGACGACGGCAGCCTGGCGACCCCGCCGCTGACCGGGACGATCCTGCCCGGCATCACCCGCGACTCGATCCTCACGCTGGCCCGCCGGGCCGGACGGCGGATCGAGGAACGAGCGGTCAGCTTCGCCGAGTGGCGCGAGGGCGCCGCGTCCGGCCGCATCCGGGAGGTGTTCGCCTGCGGCACGGCCGCGGTGATCACGCCGATCGGCACTGTGCGCTACCCCGATGGCGAGTTCACCGTCGCCGGCGGCGAGCCGGGTCCGGTTTCGATGGCCCTGCGCAAGGAACTGGTCGACATCCAGCGCGGCCGCGCCGAGGACCCGTTCGGCTGGGTGCACCGCGTCCTTCCGTAAACCCCGCCGATCTTGGAGTTGTGGTTGCCTTTACGCGGCATTGCGTCTGGTTTGTGCCAACCACAACTCCAAGATCGCGGTGGTTTACGCGGTCAGCAGGCTCTCGCGCATCGCCGCGATCTGGTCGGCGGTGACCCCGATCGTGCGGACATACTTCTCCGCCGACCCGTGCAGCCTCCGCATGTCCTCGAGGAACAGCAGCATCGCCTCGCGCGGCGAGGTGAACATGTGGTTCTGGCCCTCGATAGCCGCGGGATCGTGCTCGCGCAGGTATGCGGTCAAAGCCACCATCGCCGAGTCGGTCAACGCGTAGTCGGTGGCGATGTCGTCATCGGACACCCCGAGCAACGACAGCGTCAGTGCGCACACCACACCGGTGCGGTCCTTGCCCGCCATGCAGTGCACGACGACCGGCGCCGCTGCCGGGTCGGCGATCACCGACAGCGCGGCGGCCAGCCCGGCGCGGCCGTCCTCAGTGAAGTTCAGGTACCGGTCGGCGATCCATCGCTCGTCCGCGACCCCGCCCGGGTAATCAACGTCGCTCCAACTGAGGTGCTCGAGCACCAGGTTGTGGTACGTGCGCCCGTCGGCCTCCGGGACTCGGCCGTACTGCGCCACTTCGGCGTTGCGGCGCAGGTCCACCACCGTCCGTACGCCCAGCTCCTCGAACGCCGCCAGGTCGTCACCCTCCAGGCGGTGCAGCGAGTCGGCCCGGAACAGTCGCCGCCAGCGCACGGTCCGCCCGTCGAGCCCCGGGTAGCCGCCGACGTCCCGGAAGTTGTAGGTCGAGGAGAAGGCCAGATTCCGGGAGTACGCCACGCGGCCACGGTAGTCCCGAAAGGTGGAACATCGCTTCCCACGAGCCTGGTTAGTGGCATGCTTCATTCCGTGACCACGTACGTGCTCATTATTGGCACCTAGCGCGCCGGCTGTCGTTTCCGCCGACGCGCAGACCTCCCGCATCCGCGGGGGGTCTTTTTGTTGGTCGCACCCCTTGATGTGAAAGGAAAGCCCGATGGACTACCAGGTCTTCGACACCACGCTCCGCGACGGCGCGCAGCGCGAAGGCATCAGCTACTCGGTCGCCGACAAGCTGGCGGTGGCCCGGCTGCTGGACGAGTTCGGCGTGGGGTTCATCGAGGGCGGCTGGCCCGGCGCCATGCCGAAGGACACCGAGTTCTTCGCGCGCGCCAGCACCGAGCTCAACCTCAGACACGCCCTGCTGGTGGCGTTCGGCGCCACCCGGAAGGCCGGCGTGGACGTCGGCGATGACCCACAGGTGCAGGCATTGCTCGATGCCGGGACGCCGGTCGTCTGCTTGGTGGCGAAGTCGGATATCCGCCACGTGGAGCGGGCGCTGCGGACCACCGGCGACGAGAACCTCGCGATGGTGGGCGACTCGGTGCGCCACTTCCGCGCCAACGGCCGGCGCGTGTTCGTCGACTGCGAGCACTTCTTCGACGGCTACCGGTACGACCCGGACTACACCGCCTCGGTCGTCCGTACCGCGCTCGACGCCGGCGCCGAACGCGTGGTGATGTGCGACACCAACGGCGGCATGCTGCCCTCCATGGTCACCGCGGCCATCAACGATCTCGTCCAGCGCATCGGCGTACGTCCCGACCAGCTCGGCATCCACTGCCAGAACGACACGTCCTGCGCCGTGGCGAACACCGTCGCCGCCGTCGAGGCGGGCGTCAAGCACTTCCAGTGCACCGCGAACGGATACGGCGAACGGCCGGGCAACGCCGACCTGTTCGCCACGGTTTCCAACGTGCAGCTCAAGCTCGGGCTCAAGGTCCTACCGGACGGCTGCCTCGAGCAGGCGATGCGGGTCTCCACCGCACTCGCCGAGATCGCCAACATCGCCCCCGACACCCACCAGGCATACGTCGGGGCCGCCGCCTTCGCCCACAAGGCCGGGCTGCACGCGAGTGCGATCAAAGTGGATCCGGTGCTCTACAACCACGTCGACCCGACGGTGGTGGGCAACGACATGCGGATCCTGGTGACGGAGATGGCCGGCCGGGCCAGCATCGAGCTCAAGAGTCGCGAGCTCGGTCTCGACCTGGCCGGCCACCCGGACACGCTCTCGGCCGTCACCCGCAAGGTCAAGGACATGGAGGCCGACGGGTGGTCGTTCGAGGCCGCCGACGCGTCGTTCGAGCTGCTGGTCCGTGCGGAACTGCCCGGCTCGGACCTCGTCCGCCCGTTCGGCTTGGAGTCCTACCGGGTCCAGGTGGAACACCGGGAGGACGGCGCGGTCGTCTCCGAGGCCACCGTCAAGGTCCGGGTACGCGGTGAGCGCGTGATCGCCACGGCCGAGGGGAACGGCCCGGTGAACGCGCTGGACGAAGCGCTGCGGGTGGCACTCTCGAAGCACTACCCGGATCTGAAGAGCTTCGAGCTGGCCGACTACAAGGTCCGCATCCTGGAAGGGTCGCACGGCACGGGCGCGGTCACCCGCGTCCTGCTGGAGACCACGGACGGGACTCGCGACTGGACCACGGTCGGCGTACACGAGAACGTGGTCGAGGCCAGCTGGCACGCCCTTGTCGACGCCCTGACGTACGGCCTGGCCCAATCACCAACGCACGCGTGATCCACTTCTCTCCGCCGATCTTGGAGTTGTGGTTGGCTTTTCGCGGCTTATCGCCCGATCGCTGCCAACCACAACTCCAAGATCGGCGAAGGGTGAGGAGAGATCGGCGCGGGGTTGGCGACTTCGGTCGTGCGAGGCACGATCAGCGTGGACACGATGGTCCGGTGGTCGCTGCGCGGCAGGGCGTACACCCGCACGTCCCGGACGCCGATCCGGCGGTCCACCAGCACGTGATCGATGGTGACCGCCGGGATCGGATCACCGTCGTACGGGCCCCAGGTTCCGATCAGGCCGGCGCCCGTGGCGTCGGCGGCATCCCGGTACCCGTGCGCGATCAGCGTGCGTAACGGCTCGTGGTCCAGCGTCGCGTTGAAGTCGCCGAGCAGGATGCGTGGCGGCCCGTCCGGGTCGGGGCGCGGCTGGTTCGCCAGGTCCGCACGCCAGTCGGGCAGCACGCCGATGGCGTACGGGGCCAGCGGGTGCGCGGACTCCACTACCAGGGCACCCGCGCCGGGCGGCGCTATCGTCCCGTACGCCTGATGGAAACCGCCGCTGTTGCGACGCACGCCGGCCGCGGTGATCGGGAACCGTGAGTAGAGCGCGGATCCGGTGGTGCCCTCCTGCGCGCCGAGCGACGAGTACGGCAGCAGGTCGCCCAGGCCGGCCACCGCGAGCGCGGACTGCGCCGCCGGCGTGAACTCCTGCAGCGCGAGCACCGCCACGTCGTGCCCACGGACCAGATCAACGATCGTGGCCGGATCGGCGCCGCCCTCGAGCAGATTGGCGGTCATCACCGGCAGATCCACCCCGTCGGTGGGGCCGCCGTGCCGGTCCGGAATCGCGCGGGGCATGACCGACGACGCCAGCACGGCAGCAGCCGATACGCCCACGGCGGCCGCCAGCCAGCGCCGGCTCATTGTCGCGACGGCCGCGGGGATCAACGCGCCGGCCGCGACGTATGGGGTGAACGCGAACAGCTGCACCAACGGGCCGCGCTCCCAGCCGCCGGCCCGGACGACGGCCCAGGCGGCGCCCGGCAGCACCAGCAGCCAGACCGCCGCGGCGCCGGCCGCCCGCCGCCCGCGTCCCCGGTCCCGCCCGCGGCGGTCCCGCCCGCGCCGATCCCGCCCGGCGGCGCGTGTGGCGGGTGTCATCGTCACGGCCGTCCCCGTCTGCGTCGTCTCATGCGCCGTCCTTCTCCGCGATCTTGGAGTTGTGGTTGGCACGAACCGGTGCGTACCCGACGAAAAGGCAACCACAACTCCAAGATCGGCGAGGATTTTGAGCGGGGAATTCAACGGGTGGCATTGAGGCCTGCGGCGGACAGCTCGTCGCGGATGACCGCCGCGTCACCCTCGACCACCACCGTCAGCCCGTCCGGGTGCAGGTGGCCGACCGCGGCCGCGGAGACCTCGTCGACGGTCATCTCGAGGTAC
>DATBGW010000235.1:0-10479 GCA_036557765.1 Actinoplanes sp. | reverse complement strand
CGTCACCGGCGCCGTCAGAGCCGGCGTCACCGGCACCGTCGCGAACCCCGGTCGACCGGACCTCCTGCGTCGCCGCCGCGGTCGCGCGGCTCTCGCCCGTCGAACGCGCAGGTCAGCTGCTCATGATCGGCACACCGGTCGCCGACCCGCCGAGCCTGACCCGTACCGTCACCGCGCACCACCTCGGTGGCGTCTTCCTGGCCGGGCGCAGCCGCCGGCCGGCCGCCGCCCTGAAGCAGGACATCGCGGCGCTGCAGCGGGCCGCCCCGGACGTGCCACTGCTTGTCGCGCTCGATCAGGAGGGCGGAGCGGTGCAGACGCTGCAGGGCGCGGACTTCCCGCCCGTTCCGTCCGCGCTCGTGCAGGGCGGCTGGAGCACGGCGACCCTGCGGGCCCGCACCGCCGCGGAGGCCGGGCGGCTGGCCGCGATCGGCGTCACCCAGAACCTCGCTCCGGTCGCCGACACCGTGCCGCGCAACGTGGGCACCGCCAACCCGCCGATCGGCGCGTTCCACCGCGAGTACGGTTCGCAGCCGGACGCGGTCGCCGCCGACATCCGTACCGTCGTTGCGGCCTCCCAGCGCGCGGGCGTCCTCACGACGCTGAAGCACTTCCCGGGTCTGGGCCGGGTCCGGGTGAACACCGACACCTCGACCGGCTCGGTGGATTCGACAACGACGGCGAAGGATCCCTACCTGGAGCCGTTCGCCGCCGGCATCCGGGCCGGGTCCGCGGCCGTGATGGTGTCTTCGGCGTCCTATCCCCGGCTGGACCGGCGGACGATCGCCGCGTTCTCCGCGCCGATCATCACCGGCCTGCTGCGCCGCCAGCTCGGCTTCACCGGCATGATCATGTCCGACGATCTGGGCGCCGCCGGAGCGGTCGCCGCGGTGCCGGTCGGTCAGCGGGCGGTACGGTTCGTCGGCGCCGGCGGCGACCTGGTCCTCACGATCCGGCCGGAGGACGCCGCGCCGATGGCCGATGCGCTGGTCGCGCAGGCGCAGAAGTCGCCCGCGTTCGCCGCCCGGATGGCCGACGCGGCCGGCCACGTGATCGCGGCGAAGTACCGCGCCGGACTACTCCGCTGCGGTCCCTGATCCCTCCTCGGCATTGCGGTTCCGGCACACCCGCGGCCATCCAGCCGAACGTCGGCATCCACGTCGGCTAGCCTCCCGGCATGTCCGAACCGCAATTGCTGTCGGCCTGGGCCGGCCACTGGACCGGGAACGGCACCGGCGTCACGGTGATCCTTCCGCCGCCCGGCACGGTCGGCTCCGGCGAGGTACGCGGCGGGGCGCCGGCCACCCGGGAGTTCGCGCTACTGGATCCCACCCGCTTGGTCGACCGGGTCGACGCGGTCGTCCTGTCCGGCGGGTCGGCGTTCGGTCTCAGCGCTGCCGACGGCGTGGTGACTCTCCTGCGCGAGCGCGACGTCGGCTTTCCGACGCCGCTCGGCCCGGTGCCGATCGTGGTGGGCGTGTCCATCTTCGACGGCTCGGTGCGGACCGGCCCGCCGGATGCCGCAGCGGGCGGTGAGGCGGCACTGGCTGCCTGGCGCGGCACACCGTTCCGCACCGGCCGGGTCGGCGCGGGCACCGGCGCGTCCACCGGCAACTGGCGGCAGCGCCGCGATCCGGGCGGCGTGGGCTGGGCCCAGCTTCCGGCCGGTCCAGCCATGGTGGCCGCGGTGGCCGTCGTCAACGCCTGGGGTGACGTGCTGTCGGACAGCGGCCGGCCCCAGTTCGGTGGCGACATCCCCGCCGAGCCCGCGGTGTCGGGCGTCATGCAGAACACGACAGTGGCCGTGGTCCTCACCGACGCTCGACTATCCAAGGTGGACTGTTTCCTGCTGGCGCAGAGCGGTCACACCGGCCTGGCCCGTTCGATCCATCCGGCGCACTCACGGTACGACGGCGACGCGGTGGTGGCGCTGGCCACCGGCGAGATCACCGAGGAGGTCAGCCTGGACTTGATCCGGGCCGTCGCGGTCGACGTGGTTGCCGCCGCCGTCCGTACCGCAGTCAGCTGACGTTGCTCTAGCGTACGAAACGTACGTTCCGTACGCTAGAGCTATGACTGCTGCCACGCCATTGCCCGGCGACGACGGGGAGTTGGGCATCACCGATGCCCGTGACCGCTTGGCCGAGATCGTGAACGAGGCCGCATACACCGGCTCGGTCACCTACATCACCCGACGCGGGCGGCGGCTGGCTGCGATCGTGCCGGCCGTTGATGCCGAGCGCCTCGAGCGCGCCGAGGACGCCTACCTTGCCCGACTCGCCGGCGAGGCCCTGGCTGAGGTGGAGGCCGGCGCCCCGACCGTACCGTGGGACCAGGTCAAGGCTGATTTGGCAGCCGATCGGTGACCGGCCCCGAAAGCGACCCTTCTCCACCTTCCCTCGAGCATGACCCTACGGCGTCAGTCTGGAAGATCGAGCTGACTACGACCGCCGTGCGGCAGCTGCGCAAGCTCGACGGCGCGGTGCGCCGCCGGATCGTGGCCGCAATCGACCGGCTGGCGGTCACCCCCCGCCCGGTCGGCGTCAAGGCGCTCACCGGCCACCCTGGCCTGCTACGCATCCGCGTTGGCGACTACCGCGTCGTCTACACCGTGCGCGACGAGCAGCTCGTCGTGCTCGTCATCGCCGCCACTCATCGCCGCGAGATCTACCGGGACTTGTAGATCCCGACGACCGTACCGATCGAACGTGAGGGTCCGTCATGGACGAGCGCATCGAGCACGTCATCGTGCTGATGATGGAGAACCGGTCGTTCGACCATCTGCTCGGTTATCTGGATCATCCGAGTTCGCGGTTTCCCAACCTCGACCGCATCAAGCCGTCCTGCCCGGTCGACCCGGATCATCCCGAGGGCCGGAGGGTCAACACGGCACCGGCCGCCTCATACGTCCTCGGCACCGATCCCGACCACTCGCATCAGGCGGTCATGTTGCAGATGTTCGGCCGCGAAGGGACGCTCGGCGTGGGCGAACCGGGAATGACCGGCTTCATCAAGTCGTACGCCCGGCAGATCGCGCACGGAACGCTACGGCCGCAGTCCTGGTGGGAACGGATCGGTTCGGCGCTGATCAAGCTGTTCAAGCGCGTGTGGAGTTGGCTGACCCGCAGTCCGGGGCCGATCCTGGCCACGGCGGACGAGATCATGAGGTGCTTCCCGGAGTCCGAGGTGCCGGTGCTCGCGTTCCTGGCGAAGCAGTACGCGGTGCTGGTCAACTGGTTCGCGTCGGTGCCCGGCGAGACGTGGCCGAACCGGCAGTACGCCCACGCGGGGACCTCGCACGGCACCACCAACATCGAGATCGGTTTCTACACCGACGACACCGTATTCCAGCGGCTGTCCGAGGCGGGCCAGAGCTGGGACATCTACCACGACGGCGTGGCGCACGTGTGGGTGTACCCGAAGCTGTGGTTGTCCGGTGTGGAGCGTTTCCACGACATGGACCGGTTCTTCGCCGACGTCGAACGCGGCACGCTGCCCGCATACGCGTTCATCGAGCCGAACCATGGCTTCGGCCGTGGTGAGGGCAACAGCCAGCACCCGGGCAACAACACCATCAAGGGCGACAGCTTCCTGGCCGGCGAAGCCTTGATGGCGCGCGTCTACAACGCCTTGGTGGCCAATCCGGCGCTGTTCGCCCGGACGCTGCTGCTCATCACGTACGACGAGCACGGCGGGTTCTTCGATCACGTCCCGCCGGACCACGAAGTGTCCAATCCGGACGGTATCGACGATCCCGCCACCGGCTTCGATTTCCGGCGTACCGGGGTTCGTGTGCCCGCGGTGGCGGTGTCACCGCTGATCGCGGCCGGGACCGTGGACGACACGTTCTACGACCACGCCTCGATCGCGGCCACCGTGCGGCGGCGGTTCGCGCCGGCGACCGCGACGCTGGGCCGGCGCGAGGCCGAGGCGACCGGCGTTCTCGACCACGTGGCGCTGCTGCCGGAGCCGCGGACCGACCTGCCGCCGTTCCGCCGCGCGGAGGTGACGAGCGCCGCCGGTGAAGCGGCGACCGGTCGGCGGCTCAACGACCTTCAGGCGAGTCTCGTCGAGCTGGCCGGCGCAGTCCGGGTGGCCCGCGAGCGGGTGGTAATGGAGGCGGTCGCGCCCGAGGTGCCCGCATTCATACCGGACCCGACCGTGCAGGAGGCGGTCGCCACGGGTGTCCTGCTGCCCGGATCGCCGGCCGAGCAAGCGGTGAACGAGGTGGTGGACGACTTCACCAGGGAGGACTGAGCGCTTCCACTCCGGACACCTGTGGTGCCACGATCGCGGGGATGAAGTGGATGGTGATGGCATCGCTGACCGCCGCGCTCGCCGCGGCTGTCCCACCGCTGCCGTCCAGGCGGGTGGACGGCCTCGAGTTCCTCGACAGCCGCCCGGTCGTGATCGACCTGACCAGCGCCAAGGTCGGGCAGCGGTGGCGGGTTCCGGTGATCGACGGGCAGCACCGGGATCTGACCCTCCATCTCTCGTTCCAGCCGGCCGGTGTGCTTGCCACGCCCACGCCCACAGTGTCCACGCGGAATGGAGGCATCGCCGATTTCGTCATCGAGCTGCGCCGGCGGATCGAGGGATCCGGTGAGCTCGTCGTCGTCACCGGCGGCACGGTCGTCCGGCGCCCGGTCAGCACGACGTTCCGGACCGGCGCAGACGTGCAGATGTCCACATTGCAGTTCTCCGGGGTGCGGCTGGCACCGTTCACCGGCCAGGTCCGGGCGGCGAGCGTGGAAGTTCCGGATGCGCCGGACAGCGTGGGATATTCCGACCGTTACGACCCGCGGCGGGTCGGCGTCCTGTCCTCCGGCAGCGGGAACACGGTGGAGGTCGTACGCAGTGGCGACGAGTTCTCGGTGCGCGGAGCTACCGGGGTCGGCCGGTACGTCGGCACGCTCGACCTGGTGCCGGGGCAGCCCGGCGGAGAGGTCCAGGCCACTCTGCGGGTGCGGGACCTGCCGCTGTGGCCGCTTCTCGTGCTGTTGCTCGGCCTCGTCGTGGTGCAGCTACTTGACCGGTACCAGAACCGCCGCCGCCCGGTTCGGCTGATCCACCACCGACTCGCCAGACTGCGGGATCGGGCGCGGGCCCTGCAGCGCGACACCGATCTCGCGTTCCGGATCTGCGCGCTACCCGGCGAACCCGGCCTACTGCTGGACAAACGCGTCGCGGACGGACTCGCTGCCCTGGACGACCACATGACCGCCGCGGAACGGTCCGGGTGGGAGGCGCATGGCGCGGAGTATCAGGGACTGGTCGATCTCGTCGACGATTTCGCGGCGCTGACCGATTCGTTCCGCAGCCTTGCGGCCGAGCGCGCGGCCCTCGAGCGGACCGTCGCGGCCGGTGACCGGGAAGCTGTGCGCGACGCGATGCGGCGCTCGGCGGTGGGCGAGGCGTTGCGGGGTCGTGCCCTTGCCTCGGCCACCGACCTGGCGGACGCGGCCACCGAGATTCACGACGCACAGCGGTACCTGCGCGCCTTCGATCGCCTCTATCGGTTGCTCACCGGACTGCGGGAGCCGCCCGGCGTCCGCGCGTCGGCGGAGGACCTGCTGCGTCGGTTGCTCGCCGCGCCGAGGGATCTCGCCGACATCGACACGGAGGCGAACGAGCTGCTCGAGCGTCGGTGGCAGTACCACGTGGACCGGACGGCGGCGCCGCCAGGTGCCGCGCCGGTCCCGGCGGCCGTACGTCCGCCGGCGGATCAACCGCGGCCGAAGCCGGCTCGGCAGCGGCGCCGGTGGGCCGGGCCGGTCGCGGCGGTTCTGCTCCTGCTGCTGATGCCGGTCCTGTGGCTGATGCTGACGCGAGTAGAGGCGACGAATCCGAGCGACGGCGGACCCGCGCCGACCCCTACGACGAGCCGGCCGCCAGTTGTGTCGCCGTCACCGTCGCTGCCGGAGGCGCCGATCGCGGCGCCGGCCGTCCCTCCGCCGGCATCGTTGTACGTCCCGGAGCCGACGGCGTGGGATGTCGTGTGGTACGGGGTTGTGCTTCCCGTCGTGTTCGCGGCTGCCCTGTTCGCGGTGGGCTGGTGGGCGGTCCGGGCGTGGCGTCGCCGCCGGGTCGGCGCGCCGCTGAAGCTCGGCGAGCTCGACACCGCGTCGATCGACCGGGAGTTGCGCGTCGAAGGCACGAGGTTCGCCATCCTCAGCGGCCTGCTGGTCGTCCTCAGTGGAATGTCCGTGCTGTACGCCGGGAACCCGACGTTCGGCTCGGCGGGAGACTACCTGGCCGTGGCACTTTGGGGAACGGCGTTGGGTGAAGGCCTGCATCTTGCCCGGCAGCTGTGGCCGCTGCCGCTGACACGTCAGGGAAGCAGCTGATCCAGCACCGGTGCGCGCGGGAAGACGCCGTCCTGCCGGCCCAGCACTGCCAGGCGTTCGACCGAGGCGCGGTTGACGTCGTTGGGCCAGACCGGAAGGATCATCGCGGTCCGTACCACGTCGCTGATCTTGGTGTACGTTCCGATGATCGCGCGCACCTCCTCCGGATGCTCGGAGGCGTACCGCAGCGATTGGTTGACGGCCGCGGTGAACCGGGCGACCAGTGCGGGATCCTTGGCCATCAGGCCGGTGGTCGTGAAGTAGCCGGCCACGGTCAGATCCGCGGCGGTGTCCACGAAGTTCGACGCCACCACCTGGCCGCCCTGGGTCAGCGTCTCGGACAGCTGCGGTTCCACCACCCACACCGCGTCGACCTCACCGGCCTGCAACGCGCCCGGCATAGCGGGGAACGGCATCGCCTCGAAGCGGATGCCGCTCGGGTCGCCGCCCGCCTTGCGTACCGATTGGCGGATGGTCGTGTCACCGATGTTTCCAAGGGTGTTCACCGCGATCCGCATGCCGGCGAGATCCCTGGCGGTGTGGATGGGACTGCCGTTGCGCACCATCACGGCGGAGAAGTCCCGGCCCGGCCGGCCGGTCGAGGCGACGCCGTTCGCGATGACCTTGAGCGGCGCACCGCCGATCCGTGCCGACATCAGTGACGTCATGTTGCTGAAGCCGAACTGGTACCTGCCGGCCAAGACGCCCTTGATGATCGGGGCGCCGCCCTGTTCTGGAACGAGCGTGAGGTCGATGCCGCGACTCGAGAAGAAGCCGTGCTGCTTGCCGAGGTAGACCGGGGCCACGTCGACGATCGGGATGACGCCGAGACTGATCCGGGTGCGGCCGGTGACGAGTTGGGCGCGGTTGTCGTCCGGCGTGCACGCTGCCGCGGTGATCAGCGTCGCGACAATGGCGAGGATGGCGAGAAGTCGGCGCATGGTTCAGTGATGCAGCCCGCCGGCGGCGACGTGGATGAACACCGCCGCGACCTCGTTCGCCGTCGTCAGATTGTCGACGTAGCCCTGCACCGGAGCGACCGCGTCGTTGACGACCTTCGCGTCGGCCGCCGTGCCGAACGTCACCACGCTGAGCAGGATCGGCCGTTGCGGGTCCGCGGCTCCCTTCAGCTCGGTGGCCAGCTGTGCGGCCGACATCGAGTTCTTGTCCGCCTCGTTGCGGCCGTCCGTGAAGATGAGGACCTGGTTCGGTACGCCCGCGCGGTACGCGTCGCGCGCGGACGTGTACGCGGCGAGGATCGTGTCGTACAGGCCGGTGCCGGTCTCCTGCGCCGCCAGTTTGTTGATCGCGCCGGTGAGGGCCTTCCGATGCCCGGCGTCCAACGGGGCGATGTCGGTCAGGGACCGGTAATCCTTGGTGCCGTCGAGCTGGCTGCCGAACTCCCACAGGCCCATGCGGGACTCGTTCGGCAACAGCGCGCCGATCGACCGGCAACCCTGGCGCACCAGGTCGATGCGGGACGACTTCGAGCCACCCGCCGGCCGGTTCATCGATCCGGACACGTCCACGACGACGAGCAGGTTCGTCTTGCGGTCCTCGGGATACCAGGTCGCGAACACGTGGTCGACGTGGTGTGCCCCGAGCACGTCCAGCGGCTTGGCCGTCGGGGCCGGCAGCCCCCCACCGCCGCTGCCACCGCTGGGCGGCTGGGAGCCCGCGGGCGTACGGAGATTGGCGGTGCGCAGGTACGCGGCAGCGGCCGGACCGGTCAGCTCCCGGAGCAGCCGGTCCAGGCCGGCGGCCCGGGTCTTGCTGCGCACCGCCGAGCCCAGGGGGTACCAGGTGTACCGCAACATGGCGGTGTGGTCGTCGCCCGGCACGGCGGTGAGCTTGGCGCCGGATGCGCTGAGCGCCGGCAGCAACGCGTACTCGGGCACGATGCCGACCTCACCGGTGCGGGTGGGCAGTGCCGGGGTGCCGTCGGTGACCGTGCGGGTCTTCTTCATGGCGTCGGCCAGCCACAGCGCGGACGCGTCCATGTCCTTGTCGATCCAGACCGCCTCGGCGAGCGCACCGGCCGCGACCATCCCGTCGCCGGAGCTGGCCGGGTCCCGGATCGTCAACCGAACGCCGTCGGGCTTGTCGACCAGGTTCGCGAGCCCCCGCCAGTTGTCACCTGCCTTCTGCAGCCGCTCGCCGGTCGTGTGATCGGCGACCATGTACAGCGGGCTGGTGGCGACGACGGTGCCGGCACCTGCGGTGGGCGCCTGGGCCAGCGACAGCGTGCCGGCGGAGCCCACCCAGGAGCCGTCGTCGGGAATCCACACGTCCGCGTTCAGCTCGGCGACGCGCCGGATGGCGGCCCGGCCGTCCGAGGTGGTGATGTCGAGCCGCACGCAGTTGTCGCCGTGGTCGATCACCGGCGCCACAGCGTCGAGCACCGGCGCGAACGACGTTGCGGTGACCACCTTCAGGGGTCGGGCGTCACATGCCGAGCCGCCGATACCCTCGGATCCGTCGGACGGTGAGTCACGGAGCACGGCGAGTAATCCTGCGACGAGTGCGGCACCCGCGAGCACACCCACGGCTGACCAGAGCCACCGATAGGCGGCTGAGCCGGCGCGGTGCTTGGCCATGATCGTTCCGTCCTGTCGTGCGGTCTGCGCGGCCTCCTCCCGGAAGGACGCCTAATGGCCGCGGTGCACGACCTGTCGCGAGTCATACCGTGCCGCATGCATGACCAAAAACCCGTGGGCACTGTATCGCCCCCTAGTTTTGGCCGCTCGCGGCGACTTTCTCAGTATCAGCAACAATCGACTACCGGGCATGAAGCGGGATTGGGGCCTTCGTGCATGCTTGATCACTTTAGTGTTCAAGGGACCGTTGAAGACATTCCACCGACCGGTCACATGCCGCTGCCCGGTCAGGCCGTCCACTCACGAACGTTCGTCTTCCCCGCATGCCGCGATCTTGGAGTTGCGGTTGCCATTCGCGGCCTTCGGGCGCTTTTGCATGGACGGGCGGGATGATCGTCCATAGGGGAGTGAGCAAGTGATCACTCGGCGTGTCGTTATCGGGTCGTGATGTCGAGTGTCTCAAGTGGATCAATGCTCGGCGAGAAGCGGCACGCCATTGAACACGCCGATTTCCTCTTGATACAGCTCGATTCCGACACCGTTGGGATCGCGGACGTAGAGGCTGTCCTCCACGCCGCGGTCCGGCCCGAGGTAGTCCAGCCCGACCTCGTCGAACCGTGCCTTCGCGGCCGCGAACTGCTCGGCGCTCACCGAGATCGCAATGTGCTGTACGCCGCCGATCGTCTCGCTGAACGGCGGGTGGTCATGCCCAGGGAAGTCGAAGAAGCCGAGCAGGTTGCGGTTGCCGATGTCGAAGAAGAAGTGGCTGGAGCCCGCGTAGTCGCGGTTCTCCACCAACTCGACCAGCGGGAAGCCGATCAGCTCCTGGTAGAACCGGATCGTCTCCTCGACGTCCCGGCAGATCAGGGCCGCGTGGTGCAGGCCGCGTCCGGTGGTCCCGGGCCGGTCGGCCGGCTGGCGCAGGTACTTGTCGCGGAGTTGCGCACGGCGCTCGCGGATCGCGTCGAGCTCGTGACCTTCGGGTTGCGGCATCGCCAAGCGCTCCTTCCACCGCCGGGTTCACCGGACCGTAACCCACAACTCCGCGATCTTGGAGTTGTGGTTGGCCTTATGCAGACTTCGTCCGTATTAGTGCCAACCACAACTCCAAGATCGCGGAGGGTCGGGCGGAGAGGCGGCGGACGTCAGCCCATGCCGCCCTTTGCGGTGAGCTTGCCGAGCAGCTCGTGACAGCGCACCGCCCGGGCGGCGTCTTCCTTGCGGCACTGTTCGACGAACGCGGCCACATCCTCGTGGCCGTGGGCGTCGTCGGAATACTTCGCGTACGCCTCAACCGCCTTGAGCGCGTGGTACTGGATGCTGACCAGGTCGAAGACGATGTCGTCGGCAGGGGAGTGCGATTCAGCCATGCCCGCTGGCGTACCCCGGCCGATGGCTGGCAAACGATCCCGCCACGGCTGCCGACCACAACTCCAAGATCGCGGAGGAGAGAACGCCCACGATCTCGCTAGGGCAGCCACCCGTCGGCGCCGTCAACGCCGCCGGCCGTCGTCGATCTTGGAGTTGTGGTTGGC
>DATBGW010000234.1:0-6830 GCA_036557765.1 Actinoplanes sp. | reverse complement strand
GGACGGGCAGACGAAGACCGTGCTGTGCGTGAGCACCTGGACGACCTCGTGCTTGGGCAGCATCTCCTGCACCCAGATCACGCCGTGCTCGTCCCGGGCGCCGCGCAGCTGGATCGCGAGGCCCTCGACCTCCTCGGCGATCTCCTTGGTGTCCGGCGCGCCGGCGAGCAGCACGATCTGCGCGTCGGGCGGAAGCTGCTGGCAGGCCCGCATCAGGTACGGCAGGCCCTTCTGCCGGGTGATCCGGCCGACGAACACGACGCTGGGCCGGCTCAGGTCGATGCCCAGCCGCTCGATGACGTCGGTGCCGTGATCCGGCTGGTACTGCCCGGTGTCGATGCCGTTGTAGACGACCCGGATCCGGCTCTCGTCCACGCTCGGGTACGCCGTGAGCACGTCCCGCTTCATCCCCCCGGACACCGCGATGATGGCGTCGGCGTTCTCGATGGCGGTCCGCTCACAGAACGACGAGAGCGCGTAGCCGCCGCCGAGCTGCTCGGCCTTCCACGGCCGCAGCGGCTCCAGGCTGTGCGTGGTCACCACGTGCGGCACCCCGTACAGCAGCTTCGCGGTGTGGCCGGCCAGATTGGCGTACCAGGTATGGCTGTGCACGATGTCGGTGCCGTCGCACCCGGCGGCCATCTCCAGATCGACGCCCATCGTGCGCAGCGCGGCGTTGGCGCCGGCCAGGCCGGCCGGTTCCGGGTACGCCGTCACGCCCGGCTCGTCGCGCTCGCCGCCGAAGCAGTGCACCCGGACGTCGGCGAGGGACCGCAGGTCCCGGGCGAGGTACTCGACGTGCACGCCGGCACCGCCGTACACCTCCGGGGGGTATTCACGCGTGAGGAGATCGACGCGAATGGATGCGGTACGGGAGTCGGTCATGGGCGCAGAATAGTCTCTTCGGCTGGTGCTCGGGCACGCGGAAAGTTAGCGTCCCTTCCATGGCTGACAAGGTGCTCGCAATCGTTCTAGCAGGCGGCGAAGGCAAGCGCCTGATGCCGCTCACCGCCGACCGGGCCAAGCCCGGCGTTCCGTTCGGCGGTATCTATCGCATGATCGACTTCGTGCTGTCCAACCTTGCCAACGGTGGATACCTGCACATCGTCGTGCTCACCCAGTACAAGTCGCACTCGCTGGACCGGCACATCTCCACCACCTGGCGGATGTCGACGCTGCTCGGCAATTACGTCACGCCGGTTCCGGCGCAGCAGCGGCTCGGCCCGCGCTGGTTCGCCGGGTCCGCGGACGCCATCTACCAGAGCATGAACCTGATCAACGACGAGAACCCGGACTACGTCATCGTGTTCGGCGCCGACCACATCTACCGGATGGACCCCCGGCAGATGGTCAACGACCACATCGCCTCCGGCGCCGCCGTGACGGTGGCCGGGATCCGGCAGCCCAAGTCGCTGTCCGACCAGTTCGGGGTCATCGACGTCGACCCGGCCGACCCGCGGCGGATCCGCGCGTTCCGGGAGAAGCCCAAGGACGTCGACGGCCTGCCGGACGCGCCGGACGAGATCTTCGCGTCGATGGGCAACTACGTGTTCACCACCAAGGCGCTGCGTGAGGCGGTCGCCCGGGACGCGGACAACCCGGACAGCAAGCACGACATGGGCGGCAACATCATCCCGATGCTGGTCGAGCGCGGCGAGGCGAACGTCTACGACTTCCGGGACAACGACATACCGGGCAGCACCGACCGGGACCGGGGCTACTGGCGGGACGTGGGCACGCTTGATTCGTTCTACGAGGCCCACATGGATCTCATCGCCACGACGCCGATCTTCAACCTCTACAACCTGGATTGGCCGATCTTCACCAACCTCGGGCCGTGGCCGCCGGCCAAGTTCGTCCACGGCCAGGGCGACCGGCAGGGGCGCGCCGTCGAGTCGATGATCTCGCCCGGCGTGATCGTCTCGGGCTCGCAGGTCAACCGGTGCGTGATCTCCCCGAACGTGCGGATCAACTCCTGGGCGACCGTGGAGGAGTCGGTGCTCATGGAGGGAGTGCAGGTGGGCCGGCGCGCGGTGATCCGCCGGGCGATCCTGGACAAGAACGTCATCGTGCCGGAGGGCGCCCAGATCGGCGTGGACCTCGACCGGGACCGCAAGCTCTACACCGTCTCCGACGACGGCGTGGTCGTGATCGGCAAGGGCCAGAGCGTCGAGCTCTGACCCCGGTCAGGACCGGTACTCCGGCGGATCGCCCGGCCGGCGGACCTGCGCGGCCCGGGCCCGGCGGATCCGGGCGAACGCCAGTCCCGCGGTGACGGCGACCAGCACGATCAGCGCGCCCGTGACGATTCGCCGGCCGCGCGCGATCCGGTTGTCGTCGCCGGCGGTGTCCAACCAGGACTGCTGGGCCGCGGGCACGGCGTCGCCGGCATCCCCCAGGCCGGTGACGGCGGCCGGCGCGGGATGCGACGGCTTCGCCGTGGGCCGGGTCCGCTGCGGCGGCGCGGGGGCGGCGGCCGGCTTGGCCGCCTGCAAGATCAGGTCCGAACAGGAGTAGTACGTGTCCGGCGTGCTGGTGGTCTGCCAGACCGTGTACAGGACATGCCGGCCGGTCCGGTTGGCCGGAAGCGTGCCGCGGAACCGGTACGCGCCACCGGACAGCGGCGCGTTCGGCACGGTCAGGAATGGCTTCGTGTCCAGATCGGACCACCGCAGCGGCTTCGCCGGGTCGTAGCCGGGCCGGGTCAGGTAGAGCCGGAACGACCCCGCGTGCGGGATCGGCGCCTCATACACCACGGACAGGCGTCCGCCGGCCGGAAGCCGGGTCGCCGGCCAGTCGGTGCGGGGCAGATCCAGACCCCGGTACGCCGTGAGACCACCGCTGCACAGCCGGCCGTCCGGGACGAACGCGCGGTCCCGGCCGTTCACGTTCGGCACGCGCAGGTTGTCGACATCGCCGAACGCGCCCCCATTGGCGGCCAGCGCCGCCCGGCACGCCGCCGCGGCCCGGTCCGTGCCACCCGTCGCGCACGCCGCCGTACGGCTGATCGGGCGGACGGGGGCGCCGTGCGCGACCGCCGGCAGTGCCGGCGCCAGAGCGGCCACGGCGGCGCAGCCGCCGGCGATGAGAGCGGCGGCGGTACGGGCGGTCCGTCGGGTCACTGGCATCCCCCTGTTCGCGGCGGGCCGCACCGGCCCTCCCGACGGACATACGAAGACACGCCCGTGGTCGTTCATCCCCGTCCCCCGGGATGCCCCACACTCCCTCCGCGATCTTGGAGTTGTGGTTGCCTTTATGGCCTCTTCGTCCGCTTCTGTGCCAACCACAACTCCAAGATCGCGGAGGACACCCGCTGAGCGGCACGCGTGCGAGACCGGGCGGGTCGGCCGTCGCCGGCAGTGGACGGCCCGGGGTTCGCCGCCTCGAACGGGTCGCCGATCGGGGTCACTTCGTGGTGGCCAGGTCGGCGCAGCCGGTCTCGTCCGGCAGCAGCGGCCGGAACCGGACGTTCCACACCTTGCCGCCGGATCGCCACGGCGTGATCGCGGTCGCGTCGGCGGCGGCCTGCAGAACCGCCGCCGCCTCCGCCCCGGACACGGTCACGCAGCTCACCGCGCCGAGCGGGGCGCCGGGCAGCGTGGGGCCGGGCCAGTCGATCGGACGGGGCTTCTTGGGCAGTCCGTCGGACGGCGCCACGTACGGCGAGGCCAGCGCCGCGAGCGACGCCGCCCGGTACGGCTGGCCCTGCGGCATGCCCTTGGCCGCCGACACCTCGGTGACGTCCTGGACGAACTGGGCAACCTTGGCCCGCGCGTCGCGCTGTGCCGGTGTGAGCCGCGGATCGTCCGCGCTCGCCTCGGTCAGCCCGACCACCTCCAGCGTCCGCGCGCCCTCGCCGGTGGCCACCGTGATCCGGGTGGTGGGTGCGTCGGCCACCATCGGATGGCCCAGATCGAGGCTCGAACGGATGCCGGCGGCGTCCGCCTTGGCGAGCAGGCTGTCCACAGTGGCGCGCTCCAGCTGCTGCACCTGAACGCTCGGCAGCGCGGGCGGTGGATAGATCGCGATCTGCGGTCCGGGAGTGATCAGCCGGCCGTCGGCGTACACGCTGATCAGCGGCAGCTTGCCGGGCATCTGCTCGGGCGCCATCAGCCCGCCGACCCGCTCGATCCGCACCACCAGAGTGTCCGCGCCGGCCGCCGCCGAACTCGGCGCCCCGGACGGCGCGGTCCCGGCCGGTCCACTCCCGGTGCCGTCCGGACGGGCGCAGGCGGTGATCACGAACAGGGTCACGGCGGCGGTCGTCCACAGGCCGCGGAATCTGGTCATACCGGCTATGACGCTCCCACCCCCGCCCGGGTTCCGTCGTCTTCCCCTCGGCTCCCTCTTCCCGCGATCTTGGAGTTGTGGTTGCCTTTTTGCCGGTTTCAGGCGCATATCTGCCAACCACAACTCCAAGATCGCGGGGTTCTGTGTGCGGCGCTGATTGAACCATTCCGCCGCGGGATCCGAACTACCCCTCGTGAGGCATCTCGAAGTGGCCCGCCGTGCGGGTGTGCTCGCTGTCGCCGCCGTCGCCGGTGTGCTGGTCGCGGCCGGCCCGGCCGCCGCGGACGTGGCGGTGAACCCGACGAGCGCGCCACAGGGCAGCGGCGCCAACCTGACGTTCCGCGTCACCAACTCCGGGAGCAGTCCGATCACCCGGGTCAAGCTGATGCTTCCGCCGGACACGCCGGTCGCCGAGGTCTACCCGCTGTCGGTGGACGACTGGGCCCCGCAGATCACCCAGCAGAAGCTGACCCACCCGCTGACCACGATCCACGGCGGCACACCGGTCACCGAGACCGCCAAGGACATCACCTGGATCGCCATGCCCGGTAGGGCCATCGCTCCGGGTGGGCACGCGGACCTGGGCATCGCGCTGGGACCGCTGCCGACGGTCAGCCGGATGTCGTTCGAGGTGCGGCCGACGTACGCCGACGGAGCCGCCGGTCCGGCCATGCCGCCCGCCGTGCTGGCGCTGACTCCGGCCGCCGCGGGTCAGGCGCCGGCACACGGTCACGGGTCGACCGGCGCCACCGGCTCCGACGACGCCGCGTTCGCTGCAGTGGTGGCACAGGCCAACCGAGGTCCCAACTGGTGGTCGATCGCCGGCTGGATCGCCGCGGGGCTGCTGGCGATCGCGATGGTGGGGGCCTACCTCCGGTCCCGGCGCCGTTCCGTTCCGGCCGCTGTGCGCGCGATCACGGACACCGGCGACGAGGAACCGTCCGCGACCGACCACATCGACGAGGAACCGTCCGCGACCGACCACATCGACGACGGAACCGGCACCCCCCACATCGACGAGGAAACCGGCACCCGCCGCACCGCCGACGGAACCGGCACCCGCCGCACCGCCGACGGACCCGGCACCCGCCGCACCGCCGACGGACCCGGCACCCCCCACATCGCCGACGGACCCGGCACCGAGCGCCCGACCGGGAACGCCGGCAAGGAACCGGTGGCCGCTGGTACCCGCTTGCGCGCCTCGTCCTGGCGCTACCGCGACCCGTCATAGCCGTACTCACCGCGGTTGGCGTTGGCGGAGCTGGACCGCGACGTGCTCGGCCTGCAGGAGACCGGCAGCACGCCGTCAGGCAGGTGCATCAGACCGACCGGATCGGCGCGACCCACCGTTCTTGGCATGCGGCGGCCCGCCGAGGGGCCCGCCGAGGGGCCCTGAGCTGCCAAGGTCGCCGGCCGGTAGGGATTCTTGGAGAGTCCTGGCCCTCCCAAGGGCCACCCGTCGCCAAGATCGCACAGTGCAGTAGATCTTGGAAAGTTGACTACCCCGGGATCCCCGCGATCTTGGAGTTGTGGTTGGCACGAATCGGACGATAAGCCGCCAATGGGCAACCACAACTCCAAGATCGCGGGGAAATCCCCCGCTCAGACAGGGACGGTTTTGGGAGTTTTCAGGGCGTCGACGATCTCGGCCAGCACCCGTTCGGCCTGGTCGTGCGGCACCTGGCAGGTGCCGGCCGCCAAGTGGCCGCCCCCGCCGTACCGCAGCATGACCGCGCCCACGTCGATCGGCGAGCTGCGGTCGAGGATCGACTTGCCGCACGCGAACACCGTGTTGAGCTTCTGCCGCCCCCAGATGATGTGCACGGACACCCGGGCCTCGGGGAACAGCGCGTACACCATGAACCGGTTCCCGGCGTGGATCGTCTCCTCGTCGCGCAGATCGACCACGACGACGTCACCGTCGGAGTGACTGACCCGCCGCAGCTGGTCGGTGAACATCGCCGACTGGGCGTGGTACAGCGCGGCCCGCTCCGCAACGTCCGGCAGGGCGAGGATCTCCGCCACGTCCTGATGGTCGATGCAGGCGTCGATGAGCTGCATCATCAGCTGGTAGTTGGAGATCCGGAAATCCCGGAACCGGCCCAGCCCGGTGCGGCTGTCCATGAGGAAGTTCAGCAGGGTCCAGCCCTGCGGGCGCAGGATGTCGTCGAGCTCGTACTGCGCCGAGTCGGCCTGGTCCACCGCGCGCATCAGCTCCGGTGACACGCGCGGGAACCGCGCCGCACCGCCGAAGTGGTCGTAGATCACCCGGGCCGCGGACGGCGCACCGGCGTCGATGACGTGGTTGGCGGCCCCGCCGGCGTTCCGGAGCGTCTCCGAATGGTGGTGGTCGAACACCATGTGCGCGCCCGGCGCGTACGGCAGGTTGGTCAGGATGTCCCGGCCGGTGATATCGACCGTGCCGTCCTGGACGTCCTTGGGGTGCACGAACGTGATCTCGTCGATCATGTCCAGGTGCCGCAGGAGAACCGCGCACACCAGGCCGTCGAAGTCGCTTCGCGTCACGAGCCGGTACTTCA
>DATBGW010000233.1:0-11195 GCA_036557765.1 Actinoplanes sp. | reverse complement strand
CGGAAACGGTCGACATCACCGAGTCCCACCGGGTCAGCGCCTCGGCCGGCTGCCGGGGCTCGGTGTGCAACAGCGCGCTCTGCAGCACCGCGGCCAGCGTCAGCTCCAGGTTCTCCCGGGCCAGCGCCGGCAGCGTGTACTTGTCGCTGATCACCTCGCCCTGCTCGGTCACCTTGATGGCGCCGTCCAGCGTCCCGTACGGCTGGGCCAGGATCGCCTCGTGCGTCGGCCCACCGCCGCGGCCGACCGTGCCGCCACGGCCGTGGAAGAGCCGCAGATGCACACCGTGCCGGGCGGCGGCGTCCCGCAACGCGCGCTGCGCCCGGTGAATCGCCCACTGGCTGGTCATGATCCCGGCCTCCTTGTTGGAGTCCGAGTAGCCGAGCATGACCTCCTGCAGATCGCCGCGGGCCCGCACGATCTCCCGGTAGGCGGGCAGCGACAGCATCTCGTCCAGCAGCTCGCCGCCCGCGTCCAACTCGCCCGGCGTCTCCAGCAGCGGCACGATGCCGACCCGCGCGCGGCCGGTGTGGATGTCGATGAGGCCGGCTTCGCGGGCCAGCACGGCCGCGGCGAGGACGTCGTCGACGCCGAGCGTCATGGAGATGATGTACGACTCGATGACGTCGGAACCGAAGCGGTCCTGCGCCTCCCGGATGGTGGCGAAGACGTCGAACGTCCGGCGCGCCGACTCGCTCAGCGGGGTGTCCACCGCGGACAGCGGGCGCCGGCCGGTCAGCTCGTCGGCCAGCAGCTTGGTCCGCTCGGCCCGGTCCAGACTCGGATAGTCGTCCACCTCGCCGACGTGTGCGTACATCTGGGCCAGCACCTCGTGGTGCTTCTCGGCGTGCTCCCGGACGTCCAATGTGGCGAGTTGCAGGCCGAACGCGGAAATCGCGCGGACCGCCGACGCCACCGACCCCAAAGCGGTGAGCTGGCCGGAGTTGCGGGCCAGCGAAGCGCGGAGCAGCTCCAGATCGGTGATCAGATCGGCACTGCCGAGGTAGTCGCGGCCCGGCACGTGCGGCGTTCCCTGCCGGAGCCGCTGCCGCGTGTTTGCAAGCTTCGCCTTGATGCAGCGCACCTTCAGGCGGTACGGCTCCTCGGCGTTGGTCCGCCGGAACCGGGGCGCCACCTCGGGCAGTTTCTCCAGATCCGTCGTCAGGCTGGTGGACAGGTCCAGGGATATGCCGCGCAGCCGCTTGGACACCGACAGCTCGTCGATGAGCGCGTCCATGGCGGCCTCGGTGGCCAGGATGCCGTGCTCATGCTGGATCATCAGCACGTCGCGCGTCACCGCCGGCGTCACGAACGGATTGCCGTCCCGGTCGCCGCCGATCCACGACCCGAACGTGAGCGGCCGGGCCGTGGGCGCGGTCTCCACCCCGAGCCCGCGGAGCGTTTCGGCGAGGTCGTCGAGCACCTGTGGGGCGGCGTCGGCGTACAGGTCCTTGAGGTAGTAGACGGCGTTGCGTGCCTCGTCCGTGGGATCGGGGCGATCCAGGCGCAGCTCGTCGGTCTGCCAGAGCACGTCGATGAGCTCCGCGAGCCGGCGGGTCGACGCGGAGGTGTCGGACGCGCCGTACAGGACCGCGGCCGCCGCCTCGCTGTCAAGTGCGTCGGCGAGCCGGCGCAGTTTGGACAGGATCGAGCGGCGCGCCGCCTCGGTGGGATGCGCGGTGAACACCGGCCGGACCGCCAGCCGTCGCGCGGCCGCCGCGATCTCGTCCGTCGGAGTGCCCTTCTCCGCGATCCGTTTGGCCGCCTGATCCAGCCAGCCGCCGTCCCGGGCACGGCGGCGGCGCAGATCGCGGGCCCGGTGCACCTGTTCGGTGATGTTCGCGAGGTGGAAGTAGGTGGAGAAGGCGCGGGCCAGCTTCGTGCCGGTGGTGATGTCCATGGCGGCCAGCCGGTCCGCCGCGGCCCCCGCGTCCTGGCGGACCAGAGCGCGGATCTCCTCCACCAGGTCCAGCAGCGGCCGGCCCTCCTGGCGGGCCAGCGTCTGGCCGAGCAACCGCCCGATGCGGCGGATGTCGGCGCGCAGGGCCGCATCGGGATCGGGATGGCCGTTCTGCTCCGACACGGGGGCGCTCCTTCAGCCAAGCGTGCTCGCTCAAGGACTGCGCTGTCCCAGTACGCCGATCGTATCCAGGTGTACCCGCGTCCGGCTCGATCACGCCGAGATCGGCACGGCCGGCCGGACCACGGGCCCCGCGCCGCCGGTTCGCGACCGGCCGATCGGGACCGCACGCCGGGCGTCGTCCGACCCACTGGAAGCGGCCCCGAAGCGCAGCCGGTCGGGCGTGGCGGCCGGCCTGGCCTTGGTCACGAACGCGCGCCGGGCCGCCGCGAAGCCGGACCGGTCGCCGTAGATGTCCCGGCTCATCTCGGCCAGCTCGCGCATCTCGTACACGTCCAGCGGGACCCGCTCGGCGGCGAGCCGCTTCGCCTTCGCGGCCCGCCGGACCCGGGCGCTGCGGGCGTCTGCCAGATCTTCGGCCAGAGCAGCAAGCCATTCGGTGTACGCGTCGGGATGTCGCGGTCCGACCTCGTCGACCAGCCCCAGCGATGCCGCCTGCTCGGCGTCGACCGGCAGTTTTGCGTCGATGAGGCGCTGCGCGGCCTCCGGTCCGACCCGCTGCGGCAGCGTGTACGTGTGTAGTTCCGAGCCGAACAACCCCATGTCGTAGTACGGGTTCAGCACGATCCCGGCGCGGGCCGCCACGACGTCGGCGCCCAGCCCGAGCATGGCGCCACCGGCTCCCGCGCTCCCGGCGTACGCGGCGACGACGACCTGGCGCGTATCCGTGATGATCGCCTTGCACACCTCGTTGATCGCCTTGATGTTCGCCCACGCGACCGCGATGGGCTCCACGGCGGCGTCCACGACGGTGAGATGGATGCCGTTACTGAACGCCTCCGTGCCGCCGCGGAGCACCAGCACCTCGGTGTCCTGCGCCGCCGCGTGCCGTAGCGCGGCGAGCAGCCGCCGGCAGTGCCCCGGCGACATCGCGCCGTTGTAGAAGTCGAACGCCAGCCAGCCCACCGCGCCCGCTCGCCGGTACCGGACCTGCCGGTAGGCCGACGCCGACTCCGGCTCGCTTCCGGGCGCCAGCGGCGAGTGCGGCACGTCCCGCAGCCGTCGGCCCAGCAGCGTGGTGGCCGGGAGTTTGATGCCGCCCGGACCGGCGGCGCGCAGCTGGCCGAGCCACACGCTGCCGTCCCCGGTGCCGACCAGGACGGCGCCCTGCCGACGGGCGAGCAACTCACCGGGCCGCGCGCCGCGGGCCAGGCCGGTGTGCGCGTCGTACGCGAACACCTCGAGCCCGCCCACCTCCGTGCGTACGCCCGGGCGGCCGTCGGCGGCGCGGATCCGCCGGACGATGTCGTCGGTCGGCTGGCTCCAGTCGAACGCGCGATCGTCCTGGCGCATCAGCGGTCGCTGCCGGGCGCTGGGCACCGCGGCGGGCATCCGGTCCGCCGGCACCGGCTTGAACGCCGGGTCGGCCGCCTTGTCGACCACCTCGGCGATGCACTCCATGGCGGCGTCCGCCACCGGGCCGTTGTACAGCGCGGACTTGCGCGGCGGCGCGGCCGGCATGGGGAACGTGCGGGTGGCCCAGATCGGCCCGGCGTCCATCTCCTCCACCGCCTGCAGCGCGGTGACGCCCCAGACGGGTGCGCCTTCGGTGATCGCCCAGTCCAGCGATGACGGGCCACGGTCGCCGACCGGTCCGGGATGGATGATGACCGTACGCCAGTGCCGCCACACCTCGGCCGGGACGCGATCCTTGAGGAACGGGCAGATGATCAGGTCCGGCCGCGCCGACCGTACGCCGTCGACGATGTCCCGTGGTCCGGTCGCGAACAGGACTCCCACGTCGTGCCCCGCCGCCCGCAGCGCGCACCACGCGCGCTGGCTCAGGCCGTTGAACGCCGACACGAGTAGCAGGACCCGCACGCTTCCTCCCCAGGACTCGCGGCACACCGCCGGGCAGCTTAAACACCCATGAACGCTTATGTCGGACATGTTGTCCGGCGCACCAACTTCCTCCGCGATCTTGGAGTTGTGGTTGCCCTTTTGCAGACTTCGTCCGCTTTCGTGCCAACCACAACTCCAAGATCGCGGGGCACTTCCTCGCGCCACACTGCTCGGAGTGACGGGATAGGCTGGAGATACACCCCCGGTCTCCGCGGCATGGGGGTCATTCGACGTGCCCGAGGAGTTCTGGAGTGCAACTCGCCGGTCTGATCCCGGCCGCCCTGCGCGACCGGGGGCTGGCCCGTGCCCGTGACCTCGCCCGCAAGGGCGGAGCCGACTCCGACGCGCTCGACCTCACCGCACCGGCGGCGCTGCGCCCGTTCGTGGTCGCGGCGGTTGCTGCGCCGGTTGAGGCGGCGGGTGCCGCCCGTCCCGTGCTCGCCGTCACCGCGACCAGCCGGGAGGCGGAGGATCTCGCCGACGCGCTCGGCTGCCTGGTCAGCCCGGATCGGGTCGCCGTGTACCCGGCCTGGGAGACGTTGCCGCACGAGCGACTGTCGCCCCGGTCCGACACGGTCGGCCGGCGGCTTGCAGTGCTGCGCCGCCTCGCGCACCCGGACGGCCGGGAGCTCAGTGTGGTGGTGGCGCCGGTGCGGTCGGTGCTGCAGCCGCAACTCAAGGGGCTCGGCGACCTCGAGCCGGTCGAGCTGACCACCGGCGGTGCGGCCGAGCTCGAGGATGTGGCACGTCGGCTTTCCGACATGGCGTACGCGCGGGTGGATCTGGTCACCAAGCGCGGCGAGTTCGCGGTCCGCGGCGGCATCCTGGACGTCTTCCCGCCCACCGACGAGCATCCGTCCCGGGTGGAGTTCTGGGGCGACGAGATCGAGGAGATCCGCACGTTCGCGGTCGCTGACCAGCGCACCATCGAGCCAGTCGAACGGCTGTGGGCGCCGCCGTGCCGGGAGCTGCTGCTCACCCCGGAGGTCCGGCGCCGCGCGTTCGATCTGTCGGTCGAGCATCCCGAGCTGACCGAGATCCTCGACAAGCTGGCGCAGGGCATTCCGGTGGAGGGCATGGAGTCGCTCGCGCCGGCTCTGCTGCATGGAACCGACTCGATGGAGCTGCTGCTGGACTGCATGCCGGCCGGGACACATGTGCTGCTCTGCGACCCCGAGCGGATCCGCACCCGGGCGCACGATCTGGTCCGTACGTCGGCGGAGTTCCTCGAGGCCGGCTGGGCCGCGGCCGCGGTCGGCGGCCAGGCGCCGATCGACGTGGGTGCCGCGGCGTTCCGGTCGCTTGCGGACGTCCGCGAGCACGCCGCGGCACTGCACCAGCCATGGTGGACGGTGTCCCCGTTCGGTGTCGTGGCGGCGGAACCGGCCGAGGACCTGCCGTGGCTGGAAGCCTCCACGGTGGACGTCGCACCGGACACCGGCGATGCCATCGCGTTGTCCGCCCAGCCCGTCCCGCTGTACCACGGCGACACCGCGCGCCTCGCGGCCGACCTGTCCGGATGGGTCGCCGCCCGGTGGGCCATCGCGCTGGTGTTCGAGGGGCACGGCACCGCGCAGCGCGCCACCGAGCTGTTGCGCGACGCGGGTCTCGGCGTCACCCCGGTCGACGACATCGCCGGGCCGATGGAGCCCGGCCAGCTGCTCGTGACGTGCGGCGGGCTCAACCACGGCTTCGTGGACCAGGCGTCCCAGCTCGCGGTCATCACCGGCAACGACATCACCGGTGGCCGCGGTGCGTCCACACGGGACATGCGGAAGATGCCGAGCCGCCGGCGCAACACCATCGACCCGCTCGAGCTGCGCGCCGGCGACTTCGTCGTGCACGAGCAGCACGGCATCGGCCGTTATGTGGAGCTGGTGCAGCGCACGGTCAACGGCGCCGACCGTGAGTACATGGTCATCGAGTACGCGCCGTCCAAGCGCGGTCAGCCGGGGGACCGGCTGTACGTGCCGACCGACCAGCTGGACCAGCTGTCCCGCTACGTCGGCGGCGAGTCGCCGACGCTGCACAAGATGGGTGGCTCGGACTGGCAGAAGAGCAAGGCGCGGGCGCGCAAGGCGGTGCGCGAGATCGCCGCCCAGCTGATCCAGCTGTACGCGGCGCGGCAGGCGTCCAAGGGATACGCGTTCGGCGCGGACACGCCGTGGCAGCGTGAGCTCGAGGACGCGTTCCCGTACACCGAGACGCCGGACCAGGCCGCCGCCATCGTGGAGGTGAAGCAGGACATGGAGCTGCCGGTACCGATGGATCGGCTGATCTGCGGCGACGTCGGATACGGCAAGACCGAGATCGCCGTTCGAGCCGCGTTCAAGGCGGTGCAGGACGGCAAGCAGGTGGCCATCCTCGTGCCCACCACGCTGCTCGCCCAGCAGCACTTCAACACGTTCACCGAGCGGATGAACCAGTTCCCCGTGCAGGTCAAGCAGCTGTCCCGGTTCCAGACGCCGCGCGAGGCAGCGCTGACCCTGGAGCAGGCCGCCGAGGGCACCGCCGACATCATCATCGGCACCCACCGGCTGCTGCAGTCGACCACCCGGTTCAAGAACCTGGGCCTGATCATCGTGGACGAGGAGCAGCGGTTCGGCGTCGAGCACAAGGAGCAGCTCAAGGCGCTGCGCGCCTCGGTGGACGTGCTGACCATGTCGGCCACGCCGATCCCGCGGACGCTGGAGATGGCGATCACCGGCATCCGGGAGATGTCCACGATCGCGACGCCGCCGGAGGAGCGGCATCCGGTGCTCACGTTCGTCGGGGCCTACGACGACAAGCAGGTCGCCGCCGCGATCCACCGTGAGCTGCTGCGCGACGGCCAGGTGTTCTATGTGCACAATCGCGTCGAGTCGATCGAGAAGGCGGCCCGGAGACTGCGCGAGCTCGTGCCGGAGGCCCGGGTCGCGGTGGCGCACGGGCAGATGGGCGAGGACTCGCTCGAGCGGGTGATGGTGGGCTTCTGGGAGAAGGAGTACGACGTCCTGGTCTGTACGACCATTGTGGAGTCCGGCATCGACATCCCGAACGCCAACACGCTCATCGTCGAACGTGCCGACCTGCTCGGCCTCGCGCAGCTGCATCAGATCCGCGGCCGGGTCGGCCGGGGCCGGGAGCGGGCGTACGCGTACTTCCTCTATCCGCGCGAGCGGCCGCTCACCGAGCAGGCACACGAGCGGCTCGCCACCATCGCGCAGCACACCGAGCTGGGCGCGGGCATGTACGTTGCGATGAAGGACCTGGAGATCCGCGGCGCCGGCAACCTGCTCGGTGGCGAGCAGTCCGGCCACATCGAGGGCGTGGGTTTCGACCTGTACGTGCGGATGGTCGGCGAAGCAGTGCAGGCGTTCAAGGGCGAACGACCCGAAGAGGAGCCGGAGGTCAAAGTGGACCTGCCGGTCGACGCGCACCTGCCGACCGACTACATCTCGGTGGAGCGGCTGCGGCTGGAGATGTACCGCAAGCTGGCCGAGGCGCGCGACGAGGTCCGACTGGACGAGGTCGTCGCCGAGATGACCGACCGGTACGGCGAACCGCCCGGACCGGTGGCCAACCTCATCGCGGTGGCCCGATTCCGGCTGCTGGCCCGGGCGTACGGTCTGTCGGACGTCTCCATGCAGGGCCGGCACGTGCGGTTCTCGCCGCTGTCCCTGCCGGACTCCAAGCAGCTGCGGCTCAAGCGCTACCACCCGGACGCCGTCTACAAGCAGGTCTCGGAACAGGTCAGCGTGCCGCGGCCGGCCACCCGCCGCATGGGCGGCGAGCCGTTGCGCGACCAGGCGCTGCTGGAGTGGTGCGCGCAGCTGTTGCGGGACGTGCTGGGCGAGGTACCGCGGGGGTCCGCGGCTGCCCCGGCCGGTGCCGTGAGAGAGTCATGACCATGGAACGTGTTCGCCGACTCGCCACCGTCGCAGTCACCGTGGCCGTCGCCGTGGCCGGTCTCGCCGGCTGCCGCTCCGCGCCGAGCGTTGCAGCGTACGTGGGCCAGAACCAGATCAGCGAGGACCGTGTGTCGGCGGTCTACGAGGAGGCCCGCGACAACGCTGCAGCGGACCAGGAGGCCTCCTCGACGATCAAGCGGCAGGACGTGGTCGACACGCTGGTCGGCCTGGACGTGATGCGCGAGATCGCGAACCAGCGCGGACTCAGCCCGACCGCGCTGAACGCCAACGAGGTGGCGCAGGCGATCGGACTCAAGGCGAACGCCGAGTACGTACGGCTGTACGGCGAGTACCGTGGCCTGCTCAACGCGTTCGGCAGCAGTGCCAAGCCGGCCGAGCCGACGACGGCGGACCTGCGCGACGTCTACAACCGGCTGACCGCGGGCGGCGCGAATCCGAACGGCGCGTCGTTCGAGCAGTTCTCCACCGGCATCTCCGCACAGGACCGGCAGACGCTGGCGCAGAACATCGGCCTGCGCAACGACCTGCAGCCGCAGATCGCGAAGCTCAACACGGTGGTCAATCCCAAGTACGGCACGCCCGAGCTGCCGCTGGTGTCCACGCAGGGCGCCGGTGGCCAGGAGCTGCCGCTGGTCGTGCTGTCGTTCGCGCCATCGCGGGCCGCGCCGACCGTGGTCGACGTTCCGTGACGCGGTGACCGGTCGGATCGTCCTGCTGGTGACGTCGCCCCGGCTGCCGGCCGGGCTGCTCACGGCGGCGGCATGGGACCTGGTGCGTGCGCATCCGGTCTTCGCCGCCGCGGACGGCGAGCAGGCAGCCGCGTTGCGTGCCGCAGGCGTGGCGGTCACCCTGGTCGACCCGGATCCCGAGGCTCTGGTACGCGCGCTGGCGGCGCACGACAGCATCGTGTGGCTGGCCGGCCCGGCCGGCGACGAGGACTTCGCGCGCCGGCTCGGTATGCGGCTGGCCCGCGAGCCGGCGCTGGCCGAGCTCGAGCTGATGTACGGCTCGTGGGACCCGCCGGGCGCCCGTCTGCTGGACGCTGTAGCGGTCATGGACCGGCTGGTCTCGCCGGGCGGGGACCCGTGGAAACAGCAGCAGACCCACGCCAGCCTGGCGCCGTACCTGCTGGAGGAGAGCTACGAGGCGTACGACGCGATCGCCGCGGACGATCTGGACGCGCTGCGCGAGGAGCTCGGAGACGTCCTCCTGCAGATCGTGCTGCACGCGCGGCTCGCCCAGGATCTGCCCGAGGAACAGCGGTGGAGCATCGACGACGTGGCCGGCGACCTGGTCGACAAGATGGTCCGGCGCAACCCCCACGTGTTCGCCGGCGCCGACGTGGACGGCGTCGAGGCGATCACCGAGAACTGGGAACGGATCAAGCAGGCGGAGAAGTCCCGCGGCTCGGCGCTGGAGGGCATCGCGCTGAGCCAGCCCGCGCTGGCGCTGGCCGCCAAGATCCTGGAACGCGCTTCCCGGGCCGGCCTCGCCGTGCCGTTGCCGGCCGGGTCCGATCTGGGTTCCGCCCTGCTGCGTACGGTCGCGCAGGCCCGCGCCGACGGCCAGGACGCTGAGGCGGCACTACGGGCGGCGGCGCTCGGCTACGCGGCGGCGGTCCGGGCCGCTGAGTTCCCGCCCGCCGAGTAGGTTCGGGGGATGCCGGAATTCGTACCGCTCGCCGAGCGCATCGTCGACGCGATCCTGGAGACGGACCCGGGCCTCGCGTCGTACGCGGGGGATCATCGTTTCGACGACCGCCTGCCGGATCTGTCGCCGGGAGCGGTCGACGAGCGCGTGCGGATGCTGCGGGACGCCGCTGATGCGCTGGCGGGCACCGACCCGGACGAGTCTGACATATCCGCTCAGGTGGACCACGCCATTCTGACCGCGCTGGTGGAGCGCGGCCTGTTCGAGCTGACCGACGTGCGCGAGCACGAGTGGAACCCGCTCGAGCACAACCCGGGCCCGTTGCTGCACGCGTTGTTGTCGCGGCCGTTCGCGCCGGCCGCCGAGCGCCTCACCAGCCTGGGCGGGCGGCTCGCCGCGATTCCGGACGCGCTGGCGACGGCGCGGGCCGTGCTGCGGGACATGCCGCGGATCCACGCCGAGACCGCGGTCGGGCAGTTCGCCGGCGCGGCCGCCCTGATCCGGGTCGAGCTGCCCGTGCTGCTGGCGCAGGAGCCCGGCCTGCGGCCGGCGGTGGAGCCCGCCGCCGCGGCCGCCGTCGAGGCTCTCGACGAGTTCGGCGCATGGCTGCGCAAGACGGTGGAGGGCGGCGAGCCGGGACGCGATCCGCGGCTCGGCCGTCCGCTGTGGGAGGCCCGGCTCTGGCACACGCTGGACACCGAGCTGCCCGCGGCGGAGGTGCTGGGCCGGGCGAACGCCAGCCTCGACGCGGTCGGTGCGGCGCTGCGTGAGGCCGCGGCCGAGCTGATCGGCGGGCCGGCCACCGACGAGACCGTACGCCGGGCGCTGGACTCACTCGCGGCGCAGCACCCCGACGACGCCTCGATCGTCGACCTGGCCAAGGTGACGATGAGCGAGGCCACCGACTTCGTCCGTGAGCACGACGTGGTGACGCTGGTCGACGACCCGTGCGTGATCGAGGAGATGCCGGAGTTCGCCCGTGGTGTCGCGGTGGCGTACTGCGACCCGCCCGGGCCGCTGGAGACGGCCGACGTGCCGACGTTCTACTGCATCGCGCCGACACCCGCCGACTGGCCGCCGGAGCGGGTCGAGTCGTTCTACCGCGAGTACAACAACCACATGATCCGGAACCTCACCGTGCACGAGGCGATGCCGGGCCACTTCCTGCAGATCGCGCACGCCCGGCGGTTCCGCGCGGACACCCGGGTACGGGCACTGGGCTGGTCCGGCCCGTTCGTCGAGGGGTGGGCAGTCTATGCCGAGGAGGTCATGGCCGATCTCGGCTTCGGCGGGCTCCCGGTCCGGCTGCAGCAGCTGAAGATGCGGCTCCGGATGAGCCTCAACGCGATCATCGACCAGCTGGTGCACTGCGAGGACATGCCCGAGGCCGAGGCGATGGCGTTGATGACCGGGCGCGGCTTCCAGGAGATGGGCGAGGCGGCCGGCAAGTGGCGGCGCGCGCTGCTCACGTCGACCCAGCTGTCCACGTACTTCGTCGGCTACACCGAGGTGGCCGGGATCGCCGCGGCCCGCCCGTTCGGCGCCACGCCGAAGGCCTGGCACGACGCGATGCTGGCGCACGGCTCCCCACCCCCGCGCCACCTCAGAACCCTCCTCGACGTGTAACTCCCCGCGATCTTGGAGCCCCACCC
>DATBGW010000232.1:0-9650 GCA_036557765.1 Actinoplanes sp. | reverse complement strand
TGACCGCCGTGGCCGGCGCCGCGACGACCGCGACCGTGTCCGGCCACGTGATGCCCATCGCCCGCGGCGAGATCGCCGTCCCCCCGTTCCTGGGATAAGTTCCCCGCGATCTTGGAGTTGTGGTTGCCCTTACGTCCGGTTTGCGATCGTTCGTTCCAACCACAACTCCAAGATCGACGAGGGTTCTAACGGCGGCGTACGCGGTGCAGGCGGAACGGGCGGCGCACCGCGACGCGGGCGGGCGTCTCGCGAGGCGGCGCCGCCCCGGACTCGTCCGGCAGATCCGTCGCGGACATCGCCTCCGCGTCGGACGGCGTCAGCCGGACGATCGCGCACCCGCTCTCGATCCAGCGCGCGACCAGCTCCTCCGCGGTTCCCGACGCGTTCAGCCGCTTGGTGGCCAGCTGAGGCGCCACCGTGGCCCAGTCCGCTCCCGCGGGATCGAGGCGGTCCACGTTCGCCTCGAACGCGACGATCAGACCACCGTTGTCGCCGCGCAGCCGCACCGTCGCGGCCGTCGCTTCGGCCAGCCCCGGCGCCTGCTGCTCGCCCGGTCCGCACACCACGGCGATGCTCTCCTCGAGCGGGAAGCACCACAGCGCGCGTGCCGGGCCGTCGCCGACGGACACCCAGGCCACGGCCGCCTTCTTGATGGCCTCCTCGACGAGCGGTGCGATCACGCCGCCCATCCTGCCACCACGCGTGGTCGCGGGTGTGTGCCGGCCAGACCGGCCGGGACACCGTCGATCAGGGCCAGGACGTCGGTCAGTGTGGTCACCCGCCGGCCGGCGAAGGCCGAGTCGTGATCGAAAACCAGGTGATCGGCCAGATCCGGTGCGTCCAACCGAACGGCGGTCATGCCCACCGCGGCCGCACCGGTGAGCTCCCGGCTGCCGCCGTCACCCACGTACAGGCAGTCTTCCGGCTCGACGGCGAGCTGGTCGCAGGCCGCCAGGTAGATGGCCGGGTCCGGCTTGCACACGCCGAGCTCCACCGAGAACGCCCGCGCGTCCAGCAGGGGTGCCACCGGCAAGGTGGGGAGGAACGCCGGCAGCTCGTGGGTGCAGTCGCTGACCACCCCGGTGCGGAGTCCGCGCGCTTTGATCGCGGCCAGTGTGGGGACGGCCTCGGCGCGCAGATTCGTGTCGGCACGCACCGCGTGTACGCGAGCCGGTACCGCGGCCTGCACCAGGGATCGGCACGGCCGGCCCCCGGCCTGCTCGGTCACCCAGCGGAGCGTGGACTCGGCGGACCCGAACGCGCCGCGGGCGCGGGAACGGAACGTACGGTCCAGAACGGTCCGTACGATCTCCGGGTCGCAACCAAGTTTTCTCGCGATCGCGGCATGCTGCGGCCCCCGGCGGACCGAGCGGGTCAGCGTGCCGAAGAAATCGAACAGAACCGCGCGGAATGCGGGCACGAAGGATCAGCCTCCCGGGCAGCGAGGGGATTGGGCCGGCAGGTGCGGCGGAAAGCGTAACGACCTCATCACTTTCCGTTCAACTGAGGTCAACAAACCGTGACGTACGACTCTGCAAGAAGCGACGCCAGGGGATGAATATGCATTCATTCGGCCAACGACACGGGCTGCCGACGGCGGCCGCGCTCACGGTCGCGGTGCTGGCGGTCTCGTCGTCGGCTCCGTTGATCGCGTTCGCGGCGGCCCCCGCGCTGGCCGTGGCGTTCTGGCGCAATGCGCTCGCGACGGTCGCCCTGACTCCCATCACCGCCGGTCCGCGTCGCGGCGAACTCCGCAACACCGGCCGGCGCGATCTCTGGTTCTGTGTGGCCGCCGGCGTCGCCCTCGCCGCCCATTTCGGCACCTGGATGCCCAGCGTCCAGCTGGGTTCGGTGGCGACCGCGACGGCACTGGTCGCCACCCAACCGGTCTGGCAGGGCCTGATCGCGGCCTGGCAGGGCCGCCGCCCCTCGGCCGCGACGTGGGCCGGCATCGCGCTAGCGGTCGCCGGGGCCGTCTGGGCCACCGGCGCGGACGTCCGGATCTCGGGTCAGGCCGTGCTGGCGGACGTGCTTGCCCTGCTCGGTGGCATGGCCGCGGCGGTGTACACCGCTCTCGGCGAGCGCGCCCGGACCCGCCTGTCCACGACGACGTACACCTGGATCTGCTACGGGGTCTGCGCGGTGGTTCTGCTGATCGTGTGCCTCGCGTTCCGCGCGGAGCTGTTCGGGTACCCCGCGAGCACGTGGGCTGCGATCATCGCCATCGCGGCCGGCGCCCAGTTGCTGGGGCACTCGATGTTCAACTACGCGCTACACCGCACGTCCGCGACGACCGTGAGTGTGCTGATCCTGCTGGAGACCCCGGGCGCGGCGTTGCTCGCCTGGGCGTGGCTGGGCCAGACGCCCCGGCCGGCGGCGCTGCCCGGGATCGCGCTGTTGCTGGCCGGCGTCGCGGTCGTCGTCATCGGCAACGCCCGGGTATCGCCACCGTCCGTATCGCCGTGATGGGCACACAGGGAGTGCGCCACAGGGATTGGATGATTGCCCCGGCCCGCGCGATTAGGCACTATCGCCGCATGGTCTTCAACGCCCGCTCGCGCAGCGACGCCAGCCGGTCCACCGGGGACGCCACCCGCCCCGCGGTCGGCCGCCGGGCCCGCCGGTCCGCGTCCACACCGGACATCGAACCACCACCCGACCTGCGATCGAGCGTCGACGACCCGGATCCGGAGTCCGACGAGGCGCCTGTTACGTTGCGGTTGGACGGCAAGATCGCGTTGATCACCGGCGCGGGCAGCCCCGACGGCATCGGATACGCGACGGCGCGCCGGCTGCGCGATCTGGGCGCCCGGGTGGCCATCGTGTCGACCACTCGGCGTATTCACGATCGGGCGTCCGAGCTGGGTGTCACCGGTTTCGTCGCGGACCTCACCGACGAGTCCGAAGTGGGTGCGCTCGCCGACGCGATCACCGAACAGCTCGGTGACGTCGAAGTGCTGGTCAACAACGCCGGCTTGGCCAGCCGGGCCAGTCCAGAGGTGCTCCGCCCGGTCGCGCAGCTCACCTATGACGAGTGGCGCGCGGAGATCGACCGCAACCTCAGCACGGCGTTCCTGTGCAGCCGGGCGTTCGTGGGGGGAATGGCCGAACGCGGCTGGGGGCGCATCGTGAACCTCGCGGCGACCGCGGGCCCGGTGAACGCGCTGCCGACCGAGGCCGCGTACGCCGCGGCGAAGGCCGGCGTGGTAGGCCTGACCCGGGCGCTCGCGATGGAGCTGGTGGCCGACGGGGTGAACGTCAACTGCGTCGCGCCGGGCACCATCTACACGGCGGCGTCCACGGTGACCGAGATCAAGCAGGGCCTTGGCACGCCGATCGGCCGTCCCGGCACGCCGGACGAGGTGGCGGCGGCCATCGCGTTCCTGTGCTCGCCGGCCGCGTCCTACATCACCGGTCAGATGCTCGTGGTGGACGGCGGTAACAGCGTCCGGGAGGCGCAGTTCCGCTGACCGCCGCGGAGCGAAGCGAAGCCAGCCAGCTCCGTCCGATCAGCTCGAGCTGACACCCTGGCCGATCGCGAAGATAACGATGCCCAGCCAGCCGACGAGGAACAGTACGAACAGCACGGTGAGGATGTAGCCGACCCAGAGGCCCGCGTTGGCCAGGCCCTCGCCCTGCTCGCCGGTCTCCCGGATCTGCCGCTTGGCCACGTGTCCGAGCACGATGCCCACCGGCGCGCTGATGCACGTCGCAAGGCCGGCGATGGAGCACACCAGGGACGCGATTGCCAGGCCGTTGGTGCGGGTCTGCGGTCCGTACGCCACGTACTGCGGCTGACCGTACGGAACGGGGGCGTACTGCTGCTCGTACTGCTGGCCGGGTGGTGGGTACTGCGGCGCGCCGCTGCCCGGCGCGGCGTACGGGTCCTGGCCGTACGGCGGCTGTTCGTAGCTCTGGCCGTACGGCTGCTGGGGCTGGTACGGGTCCGGTGTCCCGCCGGACGGCGGATACGTCATGGAGTCCTCCTCGTTCCCCCGGCACGGTACCGGTCAGGCGGAAGGGAAGGCGCCCCGGTCGGCGGCGCGTCGCGGCGACCGCGACAGCAGCTCGGGATCGGCAGCTCGGGATCGGCAGCTCGGGATCGGCGGCTCGGGATCGGCAGCTCGGGATCAGGCGGCTCAGGATCGGCGGCTCAGCGCGCCGCGTGCCCGCTCCACGGCGAGGCAGCGGTCCTCCACGTAATCGAGGCCGGCATCCGTGGCGATCCGCCGTGCCTCCGCGGACACGATCCCGCTCTGCAGCCACACCGCCGGAGCCTTGATGGCGACGGCCTGCCGCACGACGTCGACAGCGTCGGCGGCGGGCCGGAACACGTTCACGAGGTCGACCGGCTCCTCGATGTCGGCGAGCGTTCCCACCGCCGGCAGGCCGAAGATCTCATCTGCGAACGGGTTCACCGGGATGATCCGCCAGCCGTGCCGGAGCATCTGCAACGGCACCGAATGCGACGGTTTCCACGGCTCCCGCGACGCGCCGACCACGGCGATGACTTTGGCGTCGGCCAGGATCTGCTGGGCGTTCCTCATACGATCGACTGTAATCACGATCCCCGTTCCTCCGCGATCTTGGAGTTGTGGTTGGCACGAACTGCCATGGAGCGGACAAAAAGGCAACCACAACTCCAAGATCGCGGGTGTTGAGAGAGGTCGCTGGGCGACGACCTGTCGTCACAGCAATGTCAGCTGCTCGGTGGCCGGGGCGACCGTCCGGTTCGGATCGCCGACCGATCGCGCCGCACCGAGCTCGGCGCGGTCCAGGCCGTGGCGGCGAGCTGCAATCCGGACGCGGGCGCCCAGCTCCCGCTGGTAGTCCTGCGACAGATACGAACCACTCCGGAACAGCTTGCGGTAGTGCGGCGCGAGGTTCGGATGCTCGCGGGTGAGCCACGCCGCGTACCACTCCCGGGCGCCGGGACGCAGGTGCAGGGCCAGCGGTGTGACCCGCACGGCGCCGGACGCCGCGATGGCCGCCACCGTGTCCTCGATGGACTCGTCCGTGTCGGTGAGGCCGGGCAGGATCGGGGCCATCAACACGCCGACCGCGAAGCCCGCGTCGGTCAGCCGGGCGACCGCCTCGAGGCGGCGGCGTGGGCTGGGCGTGCCGGACTCCACGGCACGCCACAGCGCCGGGTCGACGAAGCCCACCGACATCGCGAGGGAGACATCGGTCACCGCGGCGGCCTGCCGGAGCAGATCGAGGTCGCGCAGGATCAGCGTGCCCTTGGTGAGGATCGAGAACGGGTTGGCGAAATCGCGCAGCGCCGCGAGGATCGGCGGCATCAACCGGTAGCGGCCCTCGGCCCGCTGGTAGACGTCGACATTGGTGCCCATCGCGATGGGCGCGCCGGTCCACTTCGGCGCTGCAAGCTCACGCCGGACCAGCTCGCCCGCGTTGACCTTGACGACCACCTTGGTGTCGAAGTCGTGGCCCGCGTCCATGTCCAGATAGGTGTGGGTGTTGCGGGCGAAGCAGTTGTGGCTGACCACGCCGTCGGCCACGAAGTCGCCGGTGCCGGTGGCGATGTCGAACAGCGGCAGGGTCAGCTCGAGCGGTTCGATGTCGACGACCGCCAGCCGGGAGTCGCCGCGGACGCCGGTCCCGGCCGCGTCGAGGGGCGCGTCGGTGACGCCGGTGAGGTGCCGGAACCGCAGGGCCGACCAGAGATCCCGGGTGATCTCCACGGCGTACGGCGCACCGGGCCGGGCCGTGACCTGATGCCGGCTGGGCAGCCCGAGGTGGGTCAGCGCGTCGGTGACCCGGCTCAGATAGGAACGATCGCCGCTGATGAACGTGATGCCGAGCCGATCGGCGCAGCCGGTGGCCGCGAACGCGCCGGCCAGGAACCCGCGGAACCAGCCGCCGCTCGGCAGGTCCGGCCAGCGCACAGCGTCGTGCAGCGGGACGTCGGCGAGGTAACCGTCGGCGCGGATCCAGGCGTCACTCTCGCGCGGCGACCCGGCCGGCCGCGAGGCGTCGCCGCGCACCAGGCCGCACAGGAACCCGGCCTGGTAGTCCGGCGACTCCTTGGGCGGCTCGGCGAACCGGCCGACGCCGGCCAGCACGTCGCCGACCGCGAGCGCCGGCTGCCATTTCCGGGCCGGACGCACGTGCCGCCAGCCGCGCCCGGTCAGGAATCGGTGCTCGCCGCCGGCCACCAGCCGGGTGCCGTCCGCGAGCGTGACCCGGAACGCGACCCGGTTGGTCGACCAATGATCGAGGACCGTCGTCGCGACATATCGCCGGTGTGGGCCGGCGCCGACCGTGCCGAGCACCGAGTCGCCGATCCGCAGCTGCGCCAGGGGACGGGTCGTGCCGTCCGCCATGAGGATCGGAGTGTCACCGGCCAGGCAGTACGCACACGCGTGCGAGCAGCCGCGGTAAGGATTGATGGTCCACTCGAACGGGACGCGGGAGGCGCTCGGAACGCGGTTGATGATTGATTTCGCCCGCACCTCGTAGAACGTCATGCCGGCGAAGCCCGGCGTGTCGAATGTGCGGAGCACCGCTCCGGGCAGCGCCAGCGGCAGGGGTGGAGCCGCCGGCGCTGCCCTGTCGGTGAGCGAGTCGTCGTCCGCCGGCGCCGCCAGGTGAGACCATCGCATGCGCTGATTCGAACACATGTACGAGGCCGGTGTCCACCCGCCACGCCGCTGTCGCCCGTACGAGAGCCCGTACGGGAGACGGCCGCGGACGACGGCCTGGTGCTGCGGCAAGCCCGTACGACAAACAAAGGCCGCGGACCGGAACCGGTCCGCGGCCTGGTGCTGCGGCAAGCTCAGTGCTGGTGCGCCGCGAGCTGCTTGCGCACGTCCTCCATGTCGAGCTTCTCGACCTGCTCGATCAGCGACTCCAGCGCCGACTCGGGAAGCGCGCCGGGCTGGGCGAAAACGATCACGCCATCGCGGATCGCCATGATCGTCGGGATCGAGCGGATGTCGAACTTGGCGGCCAACGCCTGCTCGGCCTCCGTGTCGACCTTGCCGAACGTGATGTCCTGGTGCTTCTCCGAGGAACGCTGGTAGGTGGGCGCGAAGCGCACGCAGGGTCCGCACCAGCTGGCCCAGAAGTCGACCAGAACGATGCCGTCCTTGCCGGTCACCTCGTCGAAATTCGCTGCGGTCAGCGCAACGGTCGCCATGATCTCTCCGTCCACGGGAAACGACTTACGTGCGATGAAACCCATCGTCACCCTCAACAATTCCCGCCGGCCGCGGTGGTGACACACACCTCCCGACCCCTTTCGTCGATCTGGATCGAAAATGCCCACGAAGCGGGCAAGCGGCAGCGCCGGAGCGGTGCTCCGGTGCTGTGCTTGTCCGCTGGCGGAAGTAGCGGGGTCGTGCAGGTCGGGTCGTGAGTGGTAGCGGTGCCGGTCGGGTTGATGTGTCGGTGTAGCGGGCGGCCGTCCGGGAAGCCGTATTGATCAAAGAATCTGGATCACGTGCGCGAAGCAACAATTACGGGCGCCTGGCCCACGGCTTCCGCGTCAGACTTGGAGACGGGTGCTGTCACGCCAAGATTTAGACGACGGCGACGGACGGCCATGCCTCATTTTCAGCCCAAACGGGCTTCCGCGCAGCGGACAGCGTGACTTGGAGTTGTGGTTGGAACGAATCAGGCGTAAAGCCGCGTAAGGGTAACCACAACTCCAAGATCGCGGGATTAGGAAGCGGGGCGGGACGCTCCCGCGGAACCGGGCGTGGCCGCGTACCGTCCAACGGCCATGGGGATGGCTGGCCGGACCGGCCTTGGCGCAGTAGGTGTCGCGCTCGCCGCGGCGCTCCTGGCGGCCTGCGCCGGAGCGCGGCAGGGAGGCGCGATGCCCAGCGAGCCGGCCACACCGCCGCCGTCGGCGCAGGCGGTGTCTCCGGAGGCGCGCCCGCCTCTGTCCAGCACCCGGCTGCCGACGATGAAGCCGGCCAAACCGCCCAAGACGCCGACCGATCTGGTGCCGACCGACGTGGTCCTCGGCGTGGTCACGCGGGGCGGCACCGGGCCGTGCTACGGCATCGTCGATCAGGATGGAACGGCGTACGCCGTCCACAGCAGCGCCGGCTTGTCCCTGCGCGAGGGGATGACCGTGCGGGTCAAGTACCAGCAGCCCACGCGCACGTTCGACTGCGGTGCCGGACACCCGATCCAAGCTGTCCACATGGATATTCTCGGTAAGAAGTAGACAGCCGTCATTCCCCGGGTTCGGGGCGAGGATCGGGCTGATCCACGCCATCGCGATCCCCGACCATCTCGACGTCGTCCCGATTGCCGACGATCTCGGCCTGGAACGTGCTCCAACCGTCGACGACGGCTCCGGTGAGTTGGTCAAGGGCCGCGTCCATCGCCGTCAGCACTCCGCTGTCGCAGAATGCAGCCGCGGCGAGGTCCAGAAGGCTGCGTTGGCGCGACAGGTAGTTGTCACATTCGCGGAGAAGCCGGACGAGAGAGGCGTCGACCATCAGCGTGCCTACCCCGAATTGCGGCAGGACGATCGTCTGACTTTTATCTCACCGTCTTCTCGCTATGATCCAGATCGGCTCCGTTGCTCCCAACGGCGAGGATGTGAGCGAATGGCGAACATGGTCGGAAGCGTCGCGCTCGTGACGGGTGCGGCGTCGGGCATCGGCCGGGCGACCGCGATCGGCTTGGCCCGGGAGGGTGCGAAAGTCGTTCTGCTGGTGCGCAATGCCGAACGGGGTGAGCAGGCACTGCGCGATCTGAACGCGAGCGTTCCGAATGCGACGGCCGACATTCTCGAGTGCGATCTGGCGTCACAGGCGTCGATCCGCGAAGCGGCACAGCGTTTCGTGGCCGCCAATGATCGGCTGGATGTGCTGGTGAACGCCGCAGGTGTGTTCGTGAAGGAGAAAACGCTCACCGTCGACGGTATCGAGCTGACGTTCGCCACGAATTACCTCGCGTACTTCCTGCTCACCCGGGAACTGCTCGGGCTGTTGACCAGCAGCGCACCCGCGCGGGTGGTCAACGTCGCGTCGAAGTACGGCCGGACGACGATCGACTTCTCCGATCTGCAGAAGGTCCGTACGCCGTACTCGTACCTGAAGGCGACGCCGCAGACGATGCTGGCGCGGGTGTTGTTCACCCAGGAACTGGCGCAGCGCCTGAACGGCACCGGTGTCGTCGCGAACGCCGTGCACCCGGGACTCGTCGCTAAGACGCGACTCCTGCAGGACACCGGCGGCCCGTTCAAGGTGGTCACCGATATCTTCGGCAGCACGCCGGAGAAGGGCGCGGACACCGTGCTGTGGCTCGCGACCGCTCCCGAGACCGGAACTGTCACCGGCAAGATGTTCGCCAAGCGCAAAGAGATCAGCACGCCCGGACAGGGCTCGGACCCCGCCGCGCGCAAGCGCCTGTGGGAGGAGAGCGAACGCCTTACCCATTTCGCTTGAGCTGGGCGGCGCTGTGTGGTGTGTGCCCTAGAGGACGTGGATTCCCTCGGTCACCCTCGGGTTTCCTGCTTCACCGACGACCGCCCCGTCCGAGAGGACTCCCGTTGAGGTCTTACACCGCCTCCACAGGCTGTCACCGCCAGTCCGGCGGCCAGAATGTTGCGGGCTGCGTTGACGTCGCGGTCGTGCACGGTGCCGCACTGGCACGTCCAGGACCGCACA
>DATBGW010000231.1:0-19361 GCA_036557765.1 Actinoplanes sp. | reverse complement strand
CGACGTTTGAGCTGAGGAACTCCAAGATCGCGGGGAAGGGTTCAAGCACCCGGGTGGGGGACTTAGATCGACAAATCGCGACATGGCAATGACACTGAGTGTAGGTCGCTACGGGAGGTGTGAGCGGGGAGGTTCGCCATGCCGGGCTTCTACAACGACGACGAGCGGGCCGCCTGGACCATTGCGGAACAGCTCATGGAGAAGGGCCGGGCCGTCATGCGGCAGGCCGAGAGCGCGCTCCAGGCGTTCAAGATGGGCATGGAGCTCAACCGGCGGCGATGCTCCCGGCGCGGCATCGGGGCGAGCGACGCGGAGATCCGCTGGTCGGAGACCGCGGACGCGAAGAAGGCCCTCAGCGAGAACACCTTCAACGTCAACCAGGCGGTGATGTACTACGGCGCCGCGGCGGCGCACTACTCCCGCGCCGCGTATCTGCACAACTGCGCGGCCCCCGCGGACATACAGCGCCGCTCCGACCGGGGCGGCAGTCGGAGCGGCGCTGTCCTCCCCTACGGTGCCAACCGAAGCTGAGACTCCGCTGTGTACCGCCCGCGACTTCGCTGCCAATGTCGCACGCGCTGAAATATTCGTCATTCGACAAGGGTGAGTTGTAAACCGTCACCCGTTCGGCAGAATGTGTAGATGGAGATCGCGACCGAGACCGAGCGCAAGTACGACGTTCCCGCCGGTTTCGCGTTGCCGAGCCTGCCCGGCGCCGCCGACGGCCGGACGTTCGACCTGGACGCGACGTACTTCGACACCGATGATCTGCGGCTGGCCCGCAACCGTAGGACGCTGCGCCGCCGGTCCGGCGGCTCCGATGCCGGCTGGCATCTCAAGACGCCCGGCGACGGCTCCAGCCGGACCGAGCACCGCCTTCCACTGGACGGCGACGCCGTTCCCGAGGAGCTGCAGACCCAGGTCCGCGCGTTCGTCCGCCGCAAGCCGTTGCAGCCGGTGGCCCGTCTGCGTACCCACCGGGCCGAAACGCCGCTGCGCGACGCCGACGGCCGTACGCTCGCCGTGATCGCGCACGACCGTGTCGACGCCGAGACCGACGGCGACCAGCAAGCGTGGGAAGAGGTCGAGGTCGAGCTGGTCGACGGCGGCCCGGACGATCTCGACAAGATCGAGCGCGAGTTGCTCGGCGCCGGGGCCACGCCGGCGAAAGGGCCGTCCAAGCTCGCCCGGGCGCTCGGCGACCGGCTTCCCGCGCCGGGCGAGGCTCCGGAGATCAACCCCGTCTTCGCGTACGCCCGGGCGCAGCGGGACGCGATCGCGGCTTACGACCAGGGAGCGCGCAGCATCGAGCCGGAGGCCGTGCACAAGATGCGGGTCGGCACCCGACGCCTGCGCAGCACGCTCAAGACGTTCAGTCGCTCGTTCCCGGCGGAGGCGGCCGAACATGCCCGGTCGGAGCTGCGCTGGCTCGCGCACCAGCTGGGCGAGGTGCGCGACGGCCAGGTCCTGTCGGAAAAGCTGGTCGGCGCGGTCGAACGGGAGGGTCCGCAGTTCACCGAGGTGGCCACGAAGGTCCGCGACTATCTCGACGCGAAGGTGGCGCACGGCCGCGACGCGCTGGGCGAGGCGCTGAACAGCGACCGCTACCTGGCTCTGCTGGACGCGATCGACGAGCTGGTGGCCGACCCCGACGCCGTCGAGGAGAACCCGATGCGCCGGGCCCGTAAGACGTTGCGCAAGGCGGACCGGCAGCTCGACCAGGCTCTCGCCGACAGCTCGGACGAGGAGCTGCACGAGGCCCGCAAGACCTACAAGCAGGCGCGGTACGCGGTCGAGGTGTTCGAGGACGACGGCGGCAAGCGGGCGAAGAAGCTGATCAAAGCGCTCACCGATCTTCAGGACGTGCTGGGCGCGCACCAGGACTCCGTGGTGGCTCGCGAAATCCTGCAGGATCTGGCCGGATCCTCGACCGTCGACAGCTTCCCGTACGGAGTCCTGTACGCCCACCAGGAGGAGATCGCCCGCGACACGTTCGGCGATCTGCCGGTCGTGATCGAGGCGGCGGGCAAGTCCAAGCTGCGGGCCTGGCTCGACTGACCCACCCCCGCATGGGTAAGACATGGCGGTATGGACGCCGAAGCGGAGCAGACGAACGACGACCAGACCACCCCGCCCTACGAGGGGCCGATCGCCGAGCTGGGCGGCTACCGGGTGGCCGACGACGATGACGACGACCCGGTACTGCTGAACGCCGACGGCACGCCGGTGGACACCTGGCGCGAGGATTACCCGTACGACGAACGGCTCCCCCGCACGCAGTACGACCACGACAAGCGCCTGCTCCAGATCGAACTGCTGAAGCTGCAGTACACGTGCAAGGACACCGGCGACCGGCTGGTGATCCTGTTCGAGGGCCGGGATGCGGCCGGCAAGGGCGGAACCATCAAGCGGTTCATGGAACACCTCAACCCGCGCGGCGCATCAGTGGTGGCGCTGGAGAAGCCGAACGAGCGGGAAAGCAACCAGTGGTATTACCAGCGCTACATCAAGCACCTGCCCGCGGCCGGGGAGATCGTGCTGTTCGACCGGTCCTGGTACAACCGGGCCGGCGTGGAACGCGTCATGGGATTCTGCACCCGCGCCGAGTACCTCGAGTTCATGCGGCAGACGCCGGAGCTGGAACGGATGCTCGTCCGCTCCGGCATCCACCTGGTGAAGTTCTGGTTCTCGGTCACCCAGCGCGAGCAGCGCACCCGCTTCGCGATCCGGCAGGTGGATCCGGTCCGCCAGTGGAAGCTCTCCCCCATGGATCTCAAGTCCCTTGATAAATGGGACGACTACACCGAGGCGAAGGAGGCGATGTTCTTCTACACCGACACCGCCGACGCACCGTGGACGGTGGTGAAGAGCAACGACAAGAAGCGCGCGCGGCTCGAGGCCATGCGGTACGTCCTGAACCGCTTCGACTACGAGGGCAAGGACACCGAGATCGTCGGAACGCCGGATCCCAAGATCGTCGGCCCCGCGTCGTTGGTGGTGGAAGGCACCCAAATGTCGCCGCACGTGTTCCCGCGCCTTTAACCCGTTGTCGGTCCGGCCTCTGCGTGGATAACGTAGCCGTACACGTGAAGGGAGGTGGTCCGAAGTTGGATAGCTATAGGACTCGTGAGGTGGCTGTCAGCTAGCCGCTGTCCTCGACAGCTATGACAACGTCGAGACCGTGTGGCAGCGGTGCCGGCGAATACCCGATAGCCACCCGACCCCCGGGGTTCCGGCCTTGTCCGACCGGACCACACTCCCTGTTCGCGAGTGCGGAGATTCCCCGGGGGTCGTCCTATGCGTGAGTTGATCATCCTCGGCACCGCCAGCCAGGTGCCGACGCGGTACCGCAACCACAACGCGTACGTCCTGCGCTGGGACGACGAGACGATCCTCTTCGATCCCGGCGAGGGCACCCAGCGGCAGATGATGCTGGCCGGACTGGCGGTCAGCCCGATCACCCGCATCTGCGTCACGCACTTCCACGGCGATCACAGCCTCGGCCTGCCCGGCGTGATTCAGCGGATCTCCCTGGACCGCGTGCCGCACCCGGTGGTGGTCAACTTCCCGGCCGGCGGCCGCGCCTACTTCGATCGGCTCCGGCACGCCACCAGCTTCTGGGACCATTCCGACCTGCGTCCGGAACCGGTCGGCGCGGGCTTCGAGACGCAGACCTCCGCCGGGCGCCTCACGGCCCTGCCGCTCTGGCATTCCATCGAGACGTACGGGTACCGCCTGGTCGAACCGGACGGGCGGCGGATGCTCCCGGACCGGCTCGCCGCGCACGGCATCGCGGGTCCGGCGGTCGGCGAGCTGCAGCGTGCCGGGCGGCTCGGCACCGTGACGCTCGCCGACGTGAGCGCGCCGCGACCGGGACAGCGGTTCGCGTTCGTCATGGACACCGGGCTGTGCGACAGCGTGTACGCGCTGGCCGACGGCGTCGATCTGCTGGTCATCGAGGCGACGTTCCTGGCCGAGGACGCCGTGCTGGCCCGCCGGTACGGTCACCTCACCGCGGGTCAGGCGGCCGCGGTGGCCCGGGAGTCGCGAGTGCGGACGCTGGTGCTGACGCACTTCTCCCAGCGCTACCTCTCGCCGGATCGGTTTCTGAACGAGGCGCGGGCGGAGTTCGCCGGCGACATCGTTGTCGCGGAGGACCTGATGCGGGTGCCGGTGCCGGCCCGGGTAGCGTCGGATGATGCTGCGTTCCGGCACTGAACGCGATCTGCCCGCGGTCGGCGCGCTGCACTACCGGTCGCGCGCCTCGGCGTACGCGCAGATCCTCTCCCCCGCGGCGCTCTCGTACGGGTCGCCGTCCGCGCTCGGCGAGTGGTGGGTGGAACGCTGGCGCTGGGAGCGGAAGACCCATCGGCTCACCGTGGCGGTCGACGACGGTGCCATCGTGGGGTTCACCTACCTGGGGCCGAGCGCGGAGCCCGGGGTGGTGGAGCTGAGCGCAATCCACGTCGATCCGGTCTACGTGGGATCCGGCGTGGGCAGGCTGCTGATGCTCGATGCGCTGCCGCACCTCGGTGACCGGGCGGTGCTGTGGGTGCTGGAGGGCAATGAGCGGGCGCGGCGCTTCTACGAGCGCGGCGGCTGGACGTTCGACGGTACAAGCCGGGACGTCCCCTACGGCGGCGAGACGGCTCACCAGCTCCGCTACGCCCGCCCTTAACACCGCCGCACCCTTCTCGCCGATCTTGGAGTTGTGGTTGCCCTTATGGGCGTTCCAGGCCGTTTGCGCCAACCACAACTCCAAGATCGGCGCGGATGGATGCTTGGGGGTTTCTCGGGCGCGCGGACGGGGCGGCGGCAGGGGCTGATCGGCGTGGCTCGGGAATGGCTGAGTTGATCGGCGCGAATCACGGGCAGCGCGGGTTGATCGGCGCCAATCACGGGCAGCGCGGGTTGATCGGCGCGAACCGGGTGCGGCGTGGAGTGCCTGGAAGGCGGGAGCGCGCGACCGAGTGTATGCGGGGGAACCTGTGGTCACGCGCTCCCGCCAACCGCGCCCGCCCAAACCGGGGGGATGCGCCTGGCCGGAGGCGCAGACCGGCGGAGGCGTGCCGGTCGATCCCGTTTCCAGGGCGGGTCTGGCGCGGGATGCCGGCGTGCTGGCGGGGCACACCGGCGTCACCGCCGGGAACGACGTCCGAGCCGAGAGAAGTCGGTCCTTGCCGGGGGACGGTCAAGGTCCCGGACGCCGTCGGTACCTGTTGACTTATTCGAAGTACCCCTGATTCACGCCGGTTCGCCGGCGCCGGACCGGACGCTGCTGCCGGCCGCCCCCGTTGCTTTCCAGCCCCGCACGCAGGCCGGGCATCGTGCGGATGCTGTTGAGGTCGTGTCGCAGCGTCCAGGACTCCCGCCAGGGTCGGCGGGCGGCGGCTTCGGCCCGTTCCGCGAGCCGGCGGGGCGCGCAAGGCCAGCGCGATCCACACCAGACGCAGCAGCCGGCGGAGTCGGGCTCGGCGTGCCGACGGAACAACCGTTGCGCGTCCCGCCAGAGCAACCGGTCCACGATGTCGGCCGGTTCGGACCGGTCCACGGTGACCATTGCTTGCCCTCCGTCCGGAGGTACGTCGACCTCCGTCACGACACATACAACCCTGCGCGGTCGCCGTGCGGTCGGACTTTCTGTGCGATCGACCCGCACTTTCCGTTACGCCACCGTGCCGACCAACGCTCGATGCACCCAGCCGCACCCCACCCTCCCGCGATCTTGGAGTTGTGGGTTGCCTTTATACGGCGTATGTACTGATTCGCTCCAACCACGACTCCAAGATCGGGGAGGACTTTGCGCAACACGGCCGTCGTGGCGGTGTGTCAGGAGCGGCGTGTCAGGGGCGGCGCGTAGGCGCAACGTGTCAGGGGCGGCGTATCGAAGGCGCTGCGTCAGGGCGCCGGGTCAGGGCGCCGGGTCAGGGCGCCGGGTCAGGGCGGCGCGTCTGGCCCAGCCGTCAGGGCGATATTTCGCCGTGGGCGGACGGGAAAATGGGCATCCGGCGAGGCGGCCGAGTGTTGTGGGCATCATGGATACCGAGCACACCGACCCCTCGGGTGTCTCATCGGAGGCACTGGATGCCTACAGCCGCGTGGTGACCGGAGTCGCCACGAAACTCCTTCCGTCCGTCGCGGCCCTGTCCGTACGTACGCCCCGCGGCGCCGGTGCCGGCTCGGCGGTCACGTTCACCGACGACGGTTTCCTGCTCACCAACGCCCACGTTGTCGGCGGGAGCAGCGGCGGTACTGCTGCGTTCGCCGACGGGATTGAAACCAAGTTCGACGTCGTCGGAGCCGACGCGCTCTCGGACCTGGCGGTAGTCCGCGTGGTCAACTCCGGTGCGCCCGCGGCCCCGCTGGGTGACGCGGACAAGCTTCGCATCGGCCAGCTCGTCGTGGCGGTGGGCAATCCGATGGGTCTGGCCGGCTCGGTCACTGCGGGCGTCGTCTCGGGTCTGGGCCGATCGTTGCCGGCCCGCGATGGACGCCGGATCCGCATCATCGACAGCGTCATCCAGACCGACGCCGCTCTCAACCCCGGCAATTCCGGCGGCGCGCTCGCCGACTCCACCGGCACGGTCGTCGGCGTCAACACGGCCGTTGCCGGGTACGGCCTGGGCCTCGCCGTTCCGATCAATGCCACCACCCGGCACATCATCGGCGAGCTCGTGAACAGCGGGCGAGTCCGCCGCGCGTGGCTGGGCGTCGCGGGCGTGCCGACGCCGCTGCCCCCGCAACTGTCGGAACGCCTCGGCCAGAAGCTGGGCCTCCGGGTGGTGGAGGTCGTTCCGGGCAGTCCCGCCGGCACCGCGGGCATCTACCTGGGCGACATCATGGTCACCGCTGGTGGGCAGGCGATCCAGAGCGTGCAGGCCCTGCAGCGGCTCATGCTCGGCCCAGCCATCGGTGCCAACCTGCCGATCACACTGCTGCGCAAGAACGCTTTCGTCGACGTGGTAACGGTCCCCGCCGAGCTCTCCTGAGACGCCGCTCTCGGCCAATGCCGCACGTCCACACCGCGCCCGGTGGTTAGCGGCTGACCCCTCTGCCCCAGCCACCGAAGCCGGGAAGCAGAGCGGACGAGTGCTATGTGGTGGGTGCTTCAGGGCCCCCGAAACACCCATCACCTGACACTCGTCCGCTCTGCTTCCTCGTAGGGGGTGGGCGTGGGGTGCTCGGGGACGCACGGGCCTGGCAGGGAGCGAAGCGACCGGTCTCCGGCGGGAGCGACGGTCTGGACCACGACGGACCCGGGAAAGAAGATCGATCTTGGAGTTGTGGTTGGTACGAAGCCCTACGGAACGGGCATAAGGGCAACCACAACTCCAAGATCGAGGCACAAAGCTACGCGAGGTGGGACAGGAGGTCCATGCGGGTTAGGACGCCGGCGGGCTTGCCGTCGATCAGGACCATGGCCGCGTCGGCGTTCTCCAGCAGGGTGACCGCCTCGCTGACCGGCTGGCCGCCGCCGATCATCGGGAGCGGCTCGCCCATGTGCCGCTCGATGGTGTCGTGCAGATGGGCCTGCCCGGTGAAGAGCGCGTCCATCAGCGCCTTCTCGGCGATGGATCCGGCCACCTCGCCGGTGACCACGGGCGGCTCGGCCTTGAGCACGGGAAGCTGGCTGACGCCGTACTCGCGCATGTAGTCGATCGCGTCGCGCACCGTCTCCATTGGATGGACGTGCACCAGCGGCGGCAGCGAGCCGTCCTTCTTCGCGAGCATGGTCGCCACGGTCGGCTCACCGTCGGCGGCGTGCAGGAAGCCGTACCGTGCCATCCACCGGTCATTGAAGATCTTGGACAGGTAGCCCCGGCCCCCGTCGGGCAGCAGCACCACCACGACGTCGTCCGGGCCGGCGCGGCGCGCGGCCTCCAGCGCGGCCACCACGGCCATGCCGCACGACCCGCCGACCAGGAGACCCTCCTCGCGGGCGAGACGCCGGGTCATCTCGAACGAATCAGCGTCCGCGACCTTGATGATCTCGTCGGCGACTCCGCGGTCGTACGTCTCCGGCCAGAAGTCCTCGCCGACGCCTTCGACCAGGTAGGGGCGTCCGGTGCCGCCGGAGTACACCGAGCCTTCGGGATCGGCGCCGATGATCCGGACGTCGCCCTGCTCCTTCAGGTACCGGCCCACGCCGCTGATCGTGCCACCGGTGCCGACACCCGCGACGAAGTGCGTGATCTTGCCGGCGGTCTGCTCCCAGATCTCCGGGCCGGTCTCCTCGTAGTGCGACCGCGGGTTGGCCGGATTGCTGTACTGGTCGGGCTTCCAGGCGCCGGGAATCTCCCGGGCCAGCCGGTCCGAGACGTTGTAGTACGAGCGTGGGTCCTCCGGCGCCACCGCGGTGGGGCACACCACGACCTCGGCGCCGTACGCTCGCAGCACGTCCTGCTTGTCCTCGCTGACCTTGTCGGGGCAGACGAACACGCAGCGGTACCCACGCAGTTGTGCCACCAGGGCCAGCCCGACACCGGTGTTGCCGCTGGTCGGCTCCACGATCGTGCCGCCGGCCTGGAGCTGCCCGGCCTTCTCGGCGTCCTCCACCATGCGGAGCGCGATGCGGTCCTTGACCGATCCGCCGGGGTTGAAGTACTCGACTTTGGCCAGCACGGTGGCCGCGATGCCCTCGGTCACGCTGTTCAGCCGGACCAGTGGGGTGTTGCCGATGATCTCGACGACGTTGTCGTAGTAGCGCACGCCTCAGACTACGACGACGCGATCGCGCTGCTTCTCCCACTCCAGGAACCGCTCGGTTTCGCTGAGCACGGTTCCGGCGAGCCAGGCGATCATGACCGCGTCGTCGGCGAGACCGAAGACGAACAGGAACGCCTCGGGCATCAGGTCGATCGGCGAGATCACGTACGCGGTGGCCGCGGCCATCATCGCCACGCGCAGACCGCCGTCGTACTCGCCCCGGGTGGTCGCCGCGAACATCCGTGGCAACGCCGCGAGCCGCTTGCCGATTGACGGACCACCACGTGCACCCGACACCAGCGCCTTCGCGAGTGCGGTGAACGCGGCTGTCCGCTTCAGCGTCCTGGCCATGCCTTCCCCTTTCCAGCCCCTCCCTCCAGCATGCCTCGCCGGTGCCACGATCGCCCGTCCAGGTGAGGTGTTCCTGCCCGATCGGTGAACTCTTCCGTCGGGTACCCGCGCGTTTGCGCACGTCGTCGTACCTGCGAGTTAGCCTCGAATCCCCACACCCATGGGACCGGTTCTCGTTCTTCACCGTTCGGGCGATCCTCGGCGGTCGAGAGACAGGGAGCGAGCGATGGCCAGAACAATCACCGACGAAGACTGGCGGCGGATCAAGTACGCCGGTCGCATCCTCGGCGGCGTGACCGGCACCGCGGCCGGCGTCGCCGGGCTCTATGTGGCGTTGCTGTTACGGCAGGCAGCCGACGCCCGTCGCATCATCCCGGTCGCCGAGGCTCCGCCGCCACGCGGCGACGGGCTGTACGGCGCCAAGTTCCACGGCAAGCCCCTCAGCATGGTCCTTCTGGGCGACTCGACCGGCGCCGGGTACGGCGTGCACCGCCCGCGCGAGACGCCCGGCGCGCTGCTCGCCACCGGCGTGTCGCGCCGCCTGCACCGACCCGTACGGCTGCATCGGGTTGCAGTCGTCGGCGCGATGTCGGCCGGACTGCCCTACCAGGTGGACGCCGCGCTCGAGCACGACCCCGACATCGCGATCATTCTGATCGGCGGCAACGACGTCACGCACGTGTCCGGACGCTCCGCCGCGGTCCGGCATCTCGCCGACGCCGTGCGCCGGCTGCGGGCGGTGGGCTGCAAGGTGGTCGTCGGAACGTGTCCGGACATCGGCGCGATCGCGCCGATCAAGCCGCCGCTGCGCTGGCTGGCCCGGAGGTGGAGCCGGCAGCTCGCCGCCGATCAAACAGTCGCGGTGGTCGAGGCGGGCGGTTCCACGGTGTCGCTGGCGGATCTGCTCGGACCGGCGTTCGAGGCCGATCCGGTCCGGATGTTCGGTGCCGACCGCTTTCACCCGTCCGTGGAGGGGTACGCCCGCGCGGTCGCCGTGATGATGCCGACCGTGATGGCAGTACTGGGCGACGAGGGCCGCCCACCGTCCGCCGCGGTGCGGAGCCTTCCCGACGCGGCGCACGAGGCCGTTCGCGCACCGGGGACCGAGGTCCGGGCCACCCGGGTCGGTGGCCGGGAACGCGGTCCGGCCGGCCGGTGGGCGCAGCTCAGGCGGCACCCTTGGTTCAGCTCGTGGACGCTTCCGAGCGGCCCGGCGGCGTCCGGAAGCTTAGGCTGAACCTCAGTCGGCTCAGATGAGGCAGGGGGCGGAGATGACGAGCCTCTCGGCACGGATCGGCAAGGCCACGGCGACGACAATGCTCGCCGGCGCCGTGGGCGGTGTCGCGCTGCTGGCGGGCGAGGCCATCGCCGCCAAGGGACGGCGGTACGCCAAGCCGACCATGGGGCTGGCCCTGCGTACGTCGATGGGGCCCGGCTCGGCGCCCGTGCTCCGGCTCGTGCTGCTTGGCGACGCAGCGGCGATCGGTGTCGGCGTGGAGTGGCTCTCCGAGACCGTCGGCGGCCAGCTCGCCCGGATGTTGGCCGAGGGCACCACGCAGACCGGCGAACGCCACGTGCTGCTGTCCAGCGTCGGGGTCGCCGGCTCCCGTTCGTCCGATCTGTCCACCCAGGTGGCCCGGGCGTTGCTCGGTGACCGGCCGGACGTGGCGGTGGTCCTGATCGGGCAGAACGACGCCACGACCCTGCGCAGCCCCGACGAGTCGGCCGCGTACCTGGGCGCGGCAGTTCGCCGGTTGCGGGAAGCCGGTGTGCAGGTCGTCGTCGGTACCTGCCCGGATCTCGGGGCGGTGCGCTCGGTCGCTCCGCCGCTGCGCCAGGTCGGCGGCTGGCTGGGCCGCCGGATGGCGCGGGCTCAGGCGTCGGCCGTGCGCGAAGCCGACGGCGTGGTCGTGGACCTGGGCTCGGAGACGGGTGCCGTGTTCCGGGCGGATGCGGGCACGCTGTGCTACGACGGGTTCCACCCTTCGGCGGACGGTTACCGGGTGTGGGCGCACGCTCTGTACCCGGCGGTCGAGCAGGCGGCGCTGGCGGCCGGCCGCCCCGCTTCCGGCCGCTGATCTCGCCGCGGGTCTCCCTCGCGATCTTGGAGTTGTGGTTGACCTTTTGCACGTTTCACCCTGTTTCGTCCAACCACAATTCCAAGATCGACGAAACCTCGCGGCGCTGGACGCTTAAGTTACTCACGAGTTAACCTGGGGGCTGTGCCGGAAGCCGTCATCGTCGCCACCGCCCGTTCGCCCATCGGCCGCGCGGGCAAAGGATCACTGCGGGACCTGCGCGCGGACGATCTGGCCGCAACCATCGTCGACGCGGCCTTGAGCAGGGTGCCGCAGCTCGATCGCGGCCTGATCGAGGACCTCTACCTCGGTTGCGGGCTGCCGGGCGGCGAGCAGGGCTTCAACATGGCGCGGGTGGTGGCCACACTGCTCGGCCTGGACCGTTTGCCGGGCGCCACCGTCACCCGGTACTGCTCGAGCTCCCTGCAGACGACCCGCATGGCGTTCCACGCCATCAAGGCCGGCGAGGGCGACGTGTTCGTGTCGGCCGGGGTCGAGATGGTGTCCCGGTACGCTCGGGGCAGCTCCGACGGGCTCCCCCCGGAAGCGCAGGCGCTGGTCGGCGGCGGCTGGCAGAATCCCCGCTTCGCCCAGGCCCGGGCCCGTTCCACGGCGGCGGCTCAGGGCGGCACCACCTGGCACGACCCACGTTCGGACGGCGAGCTGCCCGACATCTATCTGGCGATGGGACAGACCGCCGAGAACCTCGCCCAGCTCAAGGGCATCAGCCGCGCGGAGATGGACGAGTTCGGCGTACGCAGTCAGAACCTCGCCGAGAAGGCGATCGCCGACGGCTTCTGGGAGCGCGAGATCACGCCCGTGACGCTGCCCGACGGCACCGTCGTGGCCCGCGACGACGGTCCCCGGGCCGGCGTCACGCTGGAGGCGGTGGCGCAGCTCAAGCCGGTGTTCCGCCCGGACGGCCGGGTCACCGCCGGCAACTGCTGCGCGCTCAACGACGGGGCGGCCGCCGTGGTGGTGATGAGCGACATCAAGGCGCGCGAGCTCGGCATTCCGCCGCTGGCCCGGATCATCTCGACCGGCGTGACGGCGCTGAACCCGGAGATCATGGGGCTCGGTCCGGTGGAGGCGTCGAAGCAGGCACTGCGGCGGGCCGGCATGACGATGGACGACATCGATCTGGTCGAGATCAACGAGGCGTTCGCGGCCCAGGTCATCCCGTCGTACCGCGATCTCGGCATCCCGATCGAGAAGCTGAACGTCAACGGGGGCGCCATCGCGGTCGGGCACCCGTTCGGCATGACCGGCGCACGCATCACCGGCACACTGATCAACTCGCTGGACTGGCACGACAACACCATCGGCCTGGAGACGATGTGCGTCGGCGGCGGCCAGGGCATGGCGATGATCATCGAGCGCGTGGGCTGACGACGTCCGCCGGGTCCGGCCTGCCACGGGGCGGCCGGGCTCGGCGGTTCCGAGCCCATCCGCGACGCCCCTCCATCCGCGCCCGTCGCTCCGTCCGTGCCCGTCGCTCCCTCCGCGCCGGTCGCTCCCTCCGCGCCGGTCGCTCTCCCGGCGCCCGTTCGGCTCTCGTCGATCTTGGAATTGTGGTTGGCACAAAACGGGCTGCAAGCCATATAAGGGCAACCACAACTCCAAGATCGGCGAGGACTTTCGGCTCAGAGGGAGTGGCGGACGGCGTTGACCTCGTCGGTCGCCTGCCGGAGCAGGTCGTCGGGTGGGTCGGCGGCGAGCAGATCGTCGGCCATGACCCGGACCTGATCGGGCAACACCAGATCGCCGACGCGCGGGACCGGCCGCCGGTCTCGGTGCTCGGCGTCAGCGCCCAGGTCGGCGAGCCGCTGCACCAACCCGTACACGAGATCGGCCCGGGATCGCCGCCACCGCGGCTGCCCCCAATGCCGTACGTGACCGAGCAGCCGGTCGACGGACGTCGTGAAATCCCGCTCGGTCACGCCGCGAACGTACCGGAACAAGACGCAGCGCCCGGACCGTGGGGAGACGGTGCCGGGCGCTGCTGGCGACTGACGGTCGTCAGTCGTCGCCTTGCAGGAAACTCAGCAGGCGAAGGATCTCCAGGTAGAGCCAGATCAGGCTGACGAGGATGCCGAACGCCGCGGTCCACGAGTAGCGCTGCGGCAGCCCCATCCGGATGCCCCGCTCCACCTCGTCGAAGCTGAGGATGAAGCTCAGCGCCGCCACCACGATGCAGATGATGCTGAACAGGATGCCGATCGGGCCGTTGCTGCGCAGCCCGGTGTTGAACCCGAAGATCGACAGCACCCAGGTGATCAGCATGGCCGCGAACAGGCCGGCCATCACCGCGATCATGATGCGGGTGAACTTCGGTGTGGCGCGGATGACCCGCGCGCGGTAGAGGAACGCCATCACGAAGAAGACGCCGAAGGTGGCGACCACCGCCTGCAGGACGATGTCCTGATAGCCGGCGATCTCTTGGAAGAACTTGCTGACCAGGCCGACGAAGGCGCCTTCGACGACCGCGTACGCGACGACCAGCGCGGGGTTGGCCATGCGCGAGAACGAGATGACGAGCCCCAGGACGAGGCCCACGATCGCGGCGCCGATCCAGGCGGCGCCGAGCAGAGTGTCCGGAATGAGGTTCCAGGCGGCGATGGCCGAGATGCCGGTGATGCCGAGCAGCACCACCGTCTTGACGACGACGTCGTCGATCGTCATCGGCTGCACGGCGGGCGGTGCTGCCGGGTATCCGGCTGCGGTCGGGTACGGCTGTCCGTAGCCCGGCCCGTACCCGGCCGCCCGCTCCCGCTCGGCCGCCTGGCCGAGGCGCGTGAGCACCGGGTTCGTCGTCTTCACTGTGTCCAGCCTCCCTTGAGGTTGCGGCACGTTGCGTGCCGTTCCAGGGTAGTTGTTCCGCGCACCCGGTGGCGCTTCCCGACGCTGTGAGCAGCCTGAGAGCCTCGATCTTGGAGTTGCGGTTGGCACGAAACCGCGCGAAGCGGTCATATGGGCAACCACAAGTCCAAGATCGCGGGAACGAAAGGGGTGCCCGGGGCGGGTCTCGAACCCGCACGCCCTCGCGGGCAGCCGCTTTTAAGGCGGCCGTGTCTGCCGTTCCACCACCCGGGCCGGGATGTGCTCACCGTATCAACGGTCGCTCAGCGTCTCAGTAGCCGCGCGAGCAGCAACGTGGCGCCCGCGGCGCCGGCCAGGCCGACCAGCGTGGCGATCACGAACGCGCCGCCGGCCAGCACGTCGGCCAAACCCAGCGCGATGACGGTCAGCACGGCGGAGATGAGCACCGCGGCCGCCGCGCGTACCAGCCACGCAGTGACCACGTCGAGGTTCACCACAGCGTCGTACGGAAGGGAAGCGGCCAGGGCGGTCAGCGTGTGTCCCAGATAGAGCAGCGTGCCGATGCTCAGCACCCGCCAGAGCGCCACCCGCGCGTCGAACCATGTGGTGTCGACGATCCAGCCCGCCACCACCACGAGAATCGCCACCGTCGCGCCCCGGCCACGCGGGGCGACCGCCGGATAACCGGCCACCACGAGCAGCGGCAGCAGGAACCGGCCGCCGGCGACCTCCACCGGCCAGGCCACGATCATGGCGAGCACGAGGCTGAGCGCGATTCCACACCGGACCAGCAGCGGCACCAGAGTGGCACGCCCGGCCACGCGGCGCACCCGGGCGATCCGGTCGGTGAGCGCGGCCGGCCACATGTCAGCGCCCCCTCGGCGCCGAGGCCAGCCGGGCCACGTCGCGCAGCACCAGGTCGAGGCTGCCGGCGCCGGCCCAGGCGACCACCGGCACACCGTGCTCGCGGAGACGGCCGAGCACGTTCTCCCGTTCGAGGCGCCACAGGCGGGTGGCGAGCGGCGTCCACGCGGTGCGCTGCGGTGGCGCGACGCCGGCGGGCAGCGTGTCCACCGCCACCGTGAAGCGCCCGGACTGGGTGAGCTGGGCCAGCAGGTCCGCCGACCGCGGGTCGACCAGCGGGGTCAGCACCACCACGAGCGCGTCGGCCGACACATGCAGGGCGCTCAGGAGATGCTCGTGCACACTCTGATCCTCGGCGTCGGCGCGGACGTCCAGGAGCCACTCCAGCACTGTGAGGTATTGCCGTCGCCCGGTGGCGGGCCGCAGCCGCCGCGCCGCCGAACCGTACTCCTGCAAGGACACCCGGTCGCCGCGTTTGAGGTAGTGCTCGGCGATCGCGGCGGCGGCCCGCACGGTGGTGTCCAGCACGGACGCGCTGCCCCGCACGCCGCCGGAGGAGCCCGCCTCGCCCAGCACGTCCAGCAGCAGCAGCACCTCGGCGTCCCGGTCGGAGAGCGTGGCGGCCACATGTAGGTCCCGGGTACGCAGTGACACCCGCCAGTCGATCCGGCGCAGCCGGTCGCCGGGCTGGAACGGCCGGACCCCGGCCAGTTCACCCCCCTCGCCGGGGCGCCGGGATCGGTGGTTGCCCACCAGCCCGGCGGCCGCGGGCATTGCTTCCACCGCGGCGAACGGCTCGGTCTCCGGATAGACCCGCACGTCCCGGGCCGGCGTCACCACCGGCCGGCAGGCCAGCAGGCCACCGCACGCGGCCACCCGCGCCGCGGCGGGTCCCACATCGTGCCGCCCCCAGCGAAGGGCGTTGCCGGACAGCTCGACGCCGGCCCACCCGTCGGACGGCACGGTGATCCCGAACGGCCGGTCGGCGTTCTCCAGCCGCAGCCACGGCGAGGTCCGGGTCCGCAGCACCACCAGGTCGTACGCGATGACGTCGGGATTGGTGACGGTGAGGGCGGCGCCGACCCGGCCGCCCTCGACGATGTGCTCGTCGTCGGCGTCGATGGTCACCGCGGGCGCGGCCCGCGGCATCCGGCGCAGGCCGATCGCGGCGCCCACGGCGAACGGCGCCGCCAGCAACACCAGGTCGACCCGGCCGAACGCGACGCCGAGCACGAGCAGCAAGCCGGTCAGCAGTACGGTGCGGCCGAGCGCCCGGGTGGTGACCCAGGCCGGGCCGAGGTCTTCCTGGTTTGCGGTGAAGTCACTCATGCCGAGTCTCCTTTGGCATGCCTTCCTGGCCCTCGCTTCGCTCGGTGCAGTCAGTCATGCCGCGCGTAGGTGGGCATGGCGCCGCTCGCCGGGGCCGGCGTCCGCGCGAGCACTTCCTGGACCACGAACGCCGGATCCACCCGGCGCAGCCACATCTCCGGCCGCAGTGTGATCCGGTGCGCCAGCGCGGGCACCGCCACGTCCTTGACGTCCTCCGGAACGACGAAGTCGCGGCCGGCCATGACGGCGCGGGCGCGGGCCAGCAGCAGCAGGGCCAATGAGCCGCGGGGCGACGAGCCGACCAGCGCGGAGCCGTGCTCGCGAGTGGCGGCGGTCAGCGCCACGATGTACCGGCCGATCGAGTCCTCCACCGTGACCAGCTCCAGCGCGGCCTGCATCGACCGGAGCGTACGGGCGTCCACCACCGCCGGCAGGTGCGCGTCCTCCTGGCGCCGTGCCATCCGCCGGCGCAGCACGTCCCACTCCTCCTCGGCGGTCGGATAGCCGAACGAGACGCGCAGCATGAACCGGTCCAGCTGCGCCTCGGGCAGCGGGTAGGTCCCTTCGTACTCGATCGGGTTGGCGGTGGCCAGCACGTGGAACGGGGGGTCCAGCCGGTACGTGACGCCCTCGACCGAGACCTGCTTCTCCTGCATTGCTTCGAGCAGCGCGGCCTGCGTCTTGGGTGGCGTGCGGTTGATCTCGTCGGCCAGCAGCATGTTGGTGAACACCGGCCCGGCCCGGAACGCGAAGTCGCCTTTGCGCTGGTCGTACAGGAACGAGCCGGTGACGTCCGCGGGCAGCAGGTCCGGGGTGAACTGCAGCCGGCGGAAGTCGAGGCCGAGGGCCTGCGCGAACGAGCGGGCGGTCAGCGTCTTGCCCAGCCCGGGGAGGTCTTCCAGCAGCACATGTCCACCGGCCAGGATGCCGGCGAGCACCAGCTGGAGAGCGTCCCGCTTCCCGACCACCACGGTGCCCACCGAGTCCAGAACCGCGGCGGCCATCCTGCCCACCTCGTACGGGGCGATGGTCTCCACGCGCGCGTCCGTCACCGCCGTACTCCTTGTCCCAGTCGTTCCAGCGTCTCCACGTACACGGCCAGGTCCCCCGTGCTGGGCGGCCGGCGGCCGGGGTCGGTCAGTGCGAGCCACAGCGGCTCGCCGAGCAACTCCCGGGCGCGGCGCGGGTCCGACGCACGGGTGATCCCGTGGTGGATACGCAGGCGCTCGTCGGCGAGTTCGCCCAGCACGGGGGAAACGTTACGCGCGAACGCGGCCGGGTCCGACCGCGACCACTCGAGGCGCTGCTCCCACCGGCGTACCGCGGACCGCAGCGAGTCGGTACCGGCCCACTGGTAGAAGCCGTCGGTGTCGGCGGAGGTACGCCGGGTGGCCGGCTTGGGCACCGGCGGTGGCGCGACCTCGGCGACCGCGAGCATGAGCAGCCGCAACGCCACGAACGCCGCGGCGACCACGAGGATCGACACCTCCAGCCGCGCGAAGCGCAGCAACGCCACGGTGACGACCGTGGCCACGATGATGAGCAGCAGATTGCGGGTCACCCACAGAACCGGGGAGCGCGGCCGCTCCTGGGGTTCCGCGGATTCCTCGACCGGCGGCTCCGCGACCATCGCGAAGAGGTCGTCGAGGCCGCCGGGCCGTTCCCGGTCGGTCATCGAAGTGCTCCCGCGCCGAGGTCGGTTCGCAGCCGCTGCAGCGCCCCGCGGGCTTCGGCGCGCATCCGGTCGTCGACGGTGTGCGTGGCGTACCGGGCCTCGCGGTAGACGTCCCGCAGCGCGGACAGCAGGCGCGCGTCCACCCGCTGTTCGGCCAGCAGGCGGCTGACCAGATCGGTGGGGGTGTCGCCGGGATGGCGGGGCGTGCCGGCCGCGGCCGCCGCCTGTTCCAGCCGGACCCAGCATGCGATCACCGCCCGGCGCGGATCACGGTCGGTGTCCGAGAGCTCCTCCAGGCCGGCGTCCAGCGCGGCCACGACCTCGTCGGCGGTGGGCTGCGACGGAACCGCGGGCGCCGGACGCGGGGCCCGGCGGGCCTGCCGGCGCAGCTGATCGCGGACGAAGGCCCAGACCAGCACCGCCGCGAGAACCACGGCAACGATGATCAGGACGGCCAGTGCCGCGGTACCGATCCAGTCCGGCAGCCCGGTCGGCGCCGCGCGCGCGGGCGCGGAGCCCGCGCCGGTCGGCTGCTGCTGCGGATCGGGCGGTAACAGCGGCGGCGGCGCGGTGGCCGCCGGCTCCGGGTCCGGCGCCAGCTGGTCCAGCTGGGGCGCGGATCTGGTGGCCGCGAGCGACGTGAGGAACAGCAACCCGAGGATGGCGGCCAGCGGCCACCAGCGACGCAGCGCGGTCACATTCATCGGGCACGAATCATGCCAGGCCGGCGCGGCGTTTGGCATCGGTCATGACATCGTCCAGCATCGCCGGAGTCAGCTTGCCGGTGAACGTGTTCTGCTGGCTGACGTGGAAGCAGCCCAGCACGTCCGGGGCGCCGGGCACCCCGACGTGCGCGCCATGCCCGAACTTGGGACGCGGAACCGGCGCGGGCACGCCGTACACGGCGGTCATGGCCGGCCACCACGCGGACCAGGCGAACGCGCCGAGCGCGACCACCACCCGCATCGTCGGCGCGATCAGCGCCAGCTCCCGGTGCAACCAGGGCGCGCAGGTGTCCCGCTCGACCGGCAGCGGTTTGTTGTCCGGCGGCGCACATCGCACGGCCGCGAAGATCCGGGTGTGCCGCAAGGCCAGGCCGTCGCCCGCGGCGACGCTCGTGGGCTGGTTCGCCAGTCCGGCCCGGTGCAGCGCCGCGAACAGCACGTCACCGGAACGGTCGCCGGTGAAGATCCGGCCGGTCCGGTTGCCGCCGTGCGCGGCCGGCGCGAGCCCGAGGATGCCGATGGCCGCGTCCGGTACGCCGAATCCGGGCACCGGCCGGCCCCAGTACCGCTGGTCGCGGAACGACGCGCGGCGGACGGTCGCCACCTCCTCGCGCCACGCCACGAGACGGGGGCAAGCGAAGCAGTCGCTCACGGCCGCGTCCAGCGCGGCCAGGTCGGGCGCGGCGGCCGCGCCGCGTACGACGTCGTCGGGAGTTCCGCTGGGCACGGGTCCAGCACACCACAGTGGCCGTTCCCTCCCCGCGATCTTGGAGTTGTGGTTGCCCTTATGCATACTTCGTCCGCATTCGTGCC
>DATBGW010000230.1:0-13765 GCA_036557765.1 Actinoplanes sp. | reverse complement strand
CAACCGGAGAAACACGCTCCGTCACTACATCCGGAGTGAAATATCTCACGCGGAGTAATCCGACATCTACGATCTTGCCGGATTTTGTCGCGGATCGCCAGACACCGCGCCGGATGGGCGAGAACGCATGTGGAGGACTGGAACCGGCCGGACTGTCCGTTACCCAGCGTCACTACCGGGGCGTGAGCGCACCGCTGTGCCGACGACCTGTGCATCCGGCTTGCCGGCCACCCCTTACGGACGCTTGACGACCCCTACGTTCGGTTAGTTGACCCTACGTTACGTATTGCGCATATTGGGCGGCAGTAATGAGCGACTCGCGTCTTCCACCCCGGAAAAGACCGGTTGCGTCGGATCTGCCGCCCCAGAAGGGAACGACATGAAGTCTTCCGAGCCCGTCGACAACACAATGCGTAACGACGAGTCGTCACCGAGAGTCAGCGTCGTCATCCCAGCCCTCAACGAGGAGCGGAACCTGCCGCACGTCTTCTCCCGCCTGCCGGAGGGCATCGACGAGGTGATCGTGGTGGACGGCGGCTCAGTGGACCGGACCGTCGAGGTCGCCCGTGAGCTGCGGCCGGACGCCGTCATCGTGCAGCAGACGCGCACCGGCAAGGGCAACGCGCTCGCCTGCGGCTTCGCCGCCTGCACCGGCGACATCATCGTCATGATCGACGCCGACGGATCCACCGATCCGGCCGAGATTCCGCTGTTCGTCGCGGAGCTGGTGGCCGGCGCCGACTTCGTCAAGGGCTCCCGGTTCGCCGAGGGCGGACACAGCCACGACATCACGGCGGTCCGCAAGCTTGGCAACGACGGGCTCAATCTCGTCGTCAACGTGCTCTTCGGAACGCGGTTCACCGATCTCTGCTACGGCTACAACGCGTTCTGGCGGCGGGTCGTACCGGCGCTGCAACTACCGGCCACGACGCTGCCGCGCCGCGTCGACGGCGGCAAGCTGTGGGGCGACGGGTTCGAGATCGAGACGATGATCAACATCCGGGCCGCGGTCGACGGCATGAAGGTCGGCGAGGTCGCCAGCGTCGAGCACGCCCGCATCCACGGCGAGACGAACCTCAACACGTTCCGGGACGGCTTCCGGGTCCTGCGGACGATCTTCAGCGAATTCGGCCGGATGCGGCGCCAGCGCAAGATCGCACGCCGCGGCACCGACGTCATCGTGCACCAGCGGCCCGCGGTCGCGCCCAGCACGGCGGAACTGATCGAGGTCGTGAATCGGAACACGCCGGCCGCCAGCGCGCATCCCACGGACGTGCGTCCGCACGTCAACCACCTGAACCGGGCGGTACGCCGCGCGGACGAGAAGCGGCTCCCGGCCGCCATCGAGGACTGACCACCACCCACCGCGAGGAGATCTCCGCGTGCCCGCCAGCCCCCGCCCCGCCGCCAGCATCGTCATACCGACCTACCGCGACGACCGGTGGGCCCTGCTCACCCGCGCCGTCGCCGCCGCCCGCTCACAGCGGTACCCGGTCGCCGAGGTCGTCGTCGTGGTCGACCACACCCCGGAGTTGTACCGGCGCGCCCGCCGGGACCTGTCCGGCGTCACAGTGCTGGAGAACCTGTACGAGCAGGGCGTCTCCGGCAACCGCAACACCGGCGCGTTCCACACCCACACGCCGCTGATCGCGTTCCTGGACGACGACACCGTCGCCGACCCGGACTGGCTCGGCCGGCTCGTCGCCCCGTTCGACGACCAAAACGTAGTAGGCACCGGCGGCGCCATCAAGCCGGCGTGGCAGAGCCGGCGGCCGCGATGGCTGCCGGACGAGTTCCTGTGGGCGGTCGGCGGGTCGTACGCCGGAATGCCTACGTCGACCACCCCGGTCCGCAACGTGTGGTCGGCCAGCATGGTGGTGCGGCGCGAGACGTTCATGGCGGTCGGCGGATTCCGCGCGGGATTCGGCAAGCTGGGCGCGCGCAACCGCCCTGAGGACACCGAGCTGTGCCTGCGGATGAGCGCGGTCCGCGGCGGCCGGTGGATGTATGTGCCGGACGCGGTGATCCGGCACGAGGTGCCCGCGGTCCGCTCGTCGTTCGGCTTCTTCCTGCGCCGGTGCTACGCCGAGGGGCGCGGCAAGGTGCAGATGGCCGCCCTGCATGCCGGGTCGGCCACGCTGGGCGCCGAGCGGAACTACCTCCGCGCGCTGCCCCGCGCGGTGGCCCGTGACCTGGCCGCCGTGTCCCGCGGCGGGGGCCTGGCTCCGGCGCTGCGCGCCGGCAGCGTCCTCGCCGGGGTGGCGGCCGCCGGGATCGGCGGTGCCGTCGAGACGATGGCCGGCCGGAACGCGGATCTGGCGGTGGCCCGATGACCACCGGTGTGAACGGCAAGCGGTGGCTGCCCGAGCAGCGCACCGACGCGATCCTCACGGCGCCGCCGATCGCCCCGGCCGACGGGGCGCTGCCCGCCGTGGTGCTCGACCTCGAGCTGTCCGACCCGCTGCCGGCGGTCTCCGGCGTCGCGCCCGACGGTCGCCGGGTGGCCCAGGCCTGGGCGCTGATCCGGCTGTTCACCGAGCCGATCGGCACCGTTCTCGTCGATGTGCCGCACCGCGGCCTGCGGCCGGCCGGCCTGGCCGCCGCCATCGACCGTGAGCTGGGCGCGACGCTGCGGCCGCGGCTCGCCGCGCTGGCGCCGGGCGCCACGCCGGCCGTGCCGATCGACGGCATCACCCCCGCGGCCGAGCCGGCGTTCCTGGCCCGGCGTCGCGCGGTGCTGGCGACCGCGCCGCACATCACGGTCGTGGTCTGCACCCGGGAACGGCCCGGCGCGCTGGCCCGCTGCCTGGACAGCCTGCTCGCGCAGAGGTATCCGGCGTTCACGGTGCTGGTGGTCGACAACGCCCCGGCGACCACCGCGACCGCCGAGGTGGTCCGCTCGGCTTCCCGCCGGGGCCCGATCGAGTACCTGGTCGAGCACAGGCCCGGCCTGTCGTTCGCCCGCAACGCCGCGGTGGCCGCGGCGCCGCACCGGATTCTCGCGTGGATCGACGACGACGAGGTCGCGGACGTGCACTGGCTGGCCGAGGTGGCCAGGGCGCTCGCTGACCACCCGGAGGCGGACGTCATCTCCGGTGTCATCGTCCCGGCCGAACTCGAGACGCCGGCGCAGTTGTGGTTCGAGCAGTTCGGCGGCCACAGCAAGGGCCGCGGTTTCCGGCCGGACGTGTTCAGCCCGGCGACCGCGCACCGGCAGAGCCCGCTGTACCCGCTGCCGCCGTTCGGGACCGGCGCCAACATGACGTTCCGGCCCGGTGTGATCGAACGGATCGGCGGCTTCGACACCGCGCTCGGCGCCGGCACGCCGGCGATGGGCTCTGAGGACACGCTGGCGTTCACCCAGGTGCTGGTCGGTGGCGGCACGATCGTCTACCAGCCCACCGCGGTGACCCACCACTATCACCGGCGGGACCTCGAGGGCCTGGAGAAGCAGATGATCGGGTACGGCGTGGGCCTCACCGCCGCCTACACCAGCCTGCTGCTGCGCCGCCCCGGACTGGTGTGGCCGCTGCTGCGGCTGGCGCCGGCCGCGCTGCGCGACCTCACCCGGGGGGACAGCCTGCGGGTCGCGACTCTGCGCGCCGACTTTCCGCGCGATCTGCTCACCGCCAACCGGCGCGGCATGCTCGCCGGGCCGCGGGCGTACCTGAAGGGACGCCGCGCCGCACGCAGCGGTGGTTGATCGGGCGGTTCACCGGAAAATCCGCCATCAACCGGGCAGGATCGGTCAGAGAGCCCACTGATCGACCACGCCGCGGAGGCCTGTCCATGGCTCAGCCGGAGACCGCGGACAAGACACCGGCGGTGGAGGTGACACCGCCGGAGCCGCGGGCCGAGCGCCGCGAATCACCGCGCGGCGGACGGTACGACCTCGGCCGCGGCCCGGCCGTGCTGGCGCTTTCCAGCGTTGGCGTGGTGCTGGTGGCCGCCGGCTACGCGGGCGGCCGGGACGGCGCGAACGGCGCCCTCGTGGCGTACTGGATCGGCCAGGTGGTGGTGTTCACGCCGGTCGTCGTCCGGCTGCTCAGCCGGCGCCTGGCCGGCACGGCCGAGTCGTTCCTGCTGGTCATGGGCCTGGCCGTGCACCAGTACCTGTTGAAGTGGATGTACAGCCCGGATCAGTTCCGGTTCCCCGACGAGCTACAGCACTGGCTCGCCACCACCATCATTTCGGACACCGGCGCGCTGTTCCGGCCCAATCCCGCACTGCCCCCGGCGGTGCACTTCCCCGGCCTGGCCGAGATGGGCGCCGGCGCCGCGGCGCTGACCGGGCTGCCGGTGACCGCCGCCGGCCTGCTCGTCGCCGGTGTCGCGCACCTGGTCTTCGTCGGCGTGCTGTTCACGGCGGTGCTGCGGGCCAGCAACTCGCCCGCGGTCGCCGGCGTGGCCTGCGTCGTCTACGCGACCGCGCTGCATTACCTCTTCTTCAACTCGATGTACCTGTACCAGACCGCCGCGCTGCCGTTCTTCCTGCTGACCGTCTGGGCCACCCGGCGCTGGCGCACCGAGGGCGGATGGCCGTTTCTCACGGTCGCGGCGCTGGCCGTCGCCGTGACCACGGTGAGCCACCACGTCACCGCGTTCGCGCTGGTGGCGACGCTGCTGCTGCTGGGCGGCACGGAACTGGTGACCGGGCGGCCGCGGCGCTGGTCGGCGCTGCTGATGCCGGCGGCCGCGGCGGCCGTCGTGGCGGCCTGGATCGCCTTCGTGGCGACCGACGTGATCGGCTACCTGCAGGCGCCGATCGACCGGATCGGGCAGTCGCTGTCGCAGCTGGTGACCGGCGGGGCCAGCGACGCGGCGACGCCGGGCATCGCGGTCGGGCAACTGACCCTGCAGGGCCTGGGTCTGGCCGGTCTGTTCGTGCTGTGCGCGGCGGTGGCGCGGGACATGGTGCGGCGCCGGGACACCGACGCGTGGCGGTGGGCGGCGCTGATCGGCGGCGGGCTCTTCTTCGCCGGCAACGGCGTGCGGTTCCTCGGCAGCAACGGACCGGAGGCGGCCGGCCGCCTGGCCACGTTCACGTACGTGCCGATCTCGATCGTCGCGGCGCTGGCGCTCGTGCACGCGGTGCCGATTCCGTTGCGCCCCTCCCGTCGATCTTGGAGCAACCACCACTCCAGGATCGCGAAGGGTGATGCGGTCGGCCGTGGGCCGGTCTTGCGGGTCGCGGCGGGGTCGGCGCTCATCACGCTGCTGATGATCGGCGCCCGGGTGGGCGGTTGGCCGCCGGTGGGGTCGCTGCTGCCGGGCCGCTATCTCGCCGGCGCGTTCGAACGGTCGGTCGACGCGTACGGGGTCGAGGCGGCCCGGTGGCAACGACGGACGCTGGGCCCCGGCAACCGGGTCGGCGGCGATGTCACGGCGGTCAGCCTGGCGTCCACATACGGGCGGCAGGACCCGGTCCGGGAAACCGCCCCGCTGTTCTACGCCACCCAGTGGGGTCTCACCGAGGACGACCTGGTCGACAGCCTCGACCTGGACTACCTGGTGGTGGACCAACGGCTGGGCACGCACCTGCCGGAGAGCGACTCGTACTTCGAGAACGATCCGCAGGCCGGACGGATCACCCACCCGCTGACCGCCCAGCAGCTGGGCAAGTTCGACTCGCTGATCGACGTGGACCGGCTCTACGACAACGGCACCATCCGCATCTACCGGATGGACATCGGGTGAGCGCCCGGACGGCACGCATTCTCGCCGGTGTCACCGCCGCAGCCGGGATCGCCGTTCTCACCGGGCCGCGGGCGATGGCTGTCGTCGCCGGCCTCCTGCTCGGTTTCGTGCTGCCCGGGCTGGCCCTCACCGCGGCGCTGTTCCGCGGTCGTGTGCTGATGCTGGTGGAGCGGTCCGTGCTGGCGCCGGCGCTGAGCCTCGCGGTGCTGGTGGTCGCCGGCCTGGTGGCGTACGTGGCCGGCCTGCGGCTCGACCGTCCGGTGTGGACAGCGGCGACGGTCGGGGTGACGCTGTGCGCCCTGCTGGTGCCGGGCGTCCCGCTGCCGCGCCGGCAGGGACCTCCGGTCGTGCCGCTGCTGGCGGGTGAACGGCGCTCCACCGGAGGGTCCCTGCCGCCGCTGCGCGTCACCCGCCCGCTGCCGGTACGGCGCCTGGCCCGCCAGCTGATGCCGATGGCCGTGGTCGTTGCAATGCTCGGCGGCGCCGCGTGGCTGTCGCTCAGCAGCGCCCGGCGCGGCTACGACGTCACGGTGACCGCGCTGTCCGCCGCACCGCCGGGCGCCGTGGACGCCGCCGGGCAGCGGTCGGTCGCCGTGCGGGCCACCGGCCTGGTGCCCGCGGACGGGCCGTACGCGCTGGTGGTGAGCGCGCCCGACGGAACGGCGACCGAACGCCGGACGGTGGTGCCCACCGGAAGTAGCTGGACCGGCCGGCTCACCGTCGGCGCGGACCGGACCACCGTCGGCCTGTACCGCGCCGGCGACACCACCGCCTACCGGACCGTCTACATCGCCGCGGTGCAGTGACCCTCAGCCGGCGAACCGTGGGTCGCGCGCCATCGCGCGGTAGGCCGCGAGCGCTGCCGGATCGGTGTCCACCCGCCAGCGCTCGTCGTACCCGGGATGGGTGTCGGTGTCGAACCAGGTCACCGCGCCGACCGCCGGGTGCTGCTTCACCCACTGGCCGAACGCCGTGATCCAGTCCGCCTTGGTGGTGCCACCGCGATCCACGGCGCCCACCTCGCTGATCATGATGGGCTTCTTCGTGGCGTACGCGGCGTAGACGCCGGCGAACAGCCTGTCGGGCAGCTCCCGGTGCAGGTTGTAGCCGGACACGCCGACCCAGTCCACGTGCTGGTCACCGGGGTAGTAGTGCTGGTAGCGGTTCCAGCTCTCGTTCGGGCTGTTGTTCCAGTTGACACTCCACACCCAGGAGACGTTGTCGGCGTTCTGGTCGGCGAAGATGCCGCGCAGCCGCTGCCAGCACCGGACGAAGCCGGCCGGGTCGTCGTCGTTGCGCGGTCCGCCCCACTCGTACCAGTCGCCGTTCATCTCCCAGGCCCAGCGCAGCAACGTGGGCCGGCGGAGCTTGCGCAGATTCCGCGCCGCGCGTTCGATCAGCGCGTCGGAGGACCCGTCCAGAATGTCGCCGTAGTCGCAGCCACGCCACGAGATCATCGGGACCGCGCTGTCCGACAGGTACGGGATGGAGCGGGGCAGCGGGTCGGTCCAGCCGTAGAAGAGGTGCACGATCCGCTCGTCCCGGCCGAACTGCCGGCGGCGCAGCGCCAGCGCCTCGGACGGGGACATGCCGGACAGGGCGAGGTAGGCCCCGAGCATGGCCTTGCCGTTGTGGAACGGCACCGGCCCACCGCCCTTGGTGACGACCGCGGGCGGCGTGGGGGTGGTCCGGCTGGGTGACGGCGTCGCCCGCGCCGGGACATCGGTGCCGACCGGCGTGGGGGTGGTGCCGGCGGGCGTCTCGTCCGCGCGGATGCGATGGAGGCCGAACGCCGCGGCGGGCACCGCTACCAGGCCGGCCAGACCGAGCATCCGTCGCCGGGACAACCCGTCGGAACGGCGGTGTGCTCCGGCCGCCGTAGCGTCCGCGCGGTGCGACACGGTCACGTGAGCGTCCTGAGTATCAGTCCGGTGGGCGCCGCTCACGTGAGGTTCCGTCCGGTCATCCGGGCCACCCGGCGTACCGCACGCCATCCCGGTTGGGCCAGCTGCTTGAGGCGCGGCACCAGCTGCGGGCCGCCGGTGGACACGAGCGCGACCAGGTCCGCGCCGGTGTGGTCCGGTGTCGGTTGCAACCTCGGCACCGCGAGACGCCGCTCCCCCGGCCGGTGCAGCCGGCGGCCGACCTCCGTGGCGTTGTCATGCCCGGCCGCGGCCACCGCGTCGCGGACCCGGCGGCCGTTGTAGCCGTGCGGGTACGCGAACGAGCGGACCGGCCGCTGCAGCCGCTGCTGGAGCTCGTCCCGGCTGCGGACGATCTCGTCCCGCAGCTGCGTCGGCGGCAGCACGTCCAGCGGATGGTGGACGAGACCGTGACTGCCGATCTCGACGCCGGCCGCGGCCACCTCGGCCAGTTCGGGCCAGGTGAGCATCGGGCCGAAGTCCGGCGCGGAACGGCCCAGCCAGCCGGCGTACCCGCCGAGATGGCCGACCGAGGCGTACAGGGTGGCGCAGGCGCCGGCGCCGTCCAGCACCGGAACGCCGTCGGTCAGGAAGTCGCGGTACCCGTCATCGAACGTGACCGCCACGACCGGATCGGTGCTGCCGGCGGCCATCAGGTCCAGCGCCTCGGACAGCCCGGTCAGGCGGTATCCGGCGGCAGCCAGTGCCCCAAGCTGCTCGGCCAGCCGCTTCGGCGGGACGGCGAGGTCGCGCAGCGGGCCGCCGACGGCGGACACGGAGTGATACATGAGCACCGGCAGTCGCACCGCATCCCTCCTCCCGCGGACAGTCCCGTCACGTTCTATATCGGTCGCCGGACCGGCAATCTTCGGGTTCGCGGACCGGGTGACGCCGTTGAACCGTCAAGGATGCGGTGACGTACCTCACGGTGATGATGGACCGCTCAGCCCCCCGGGAGCGATGGATGTTCCGACTGATCCAACTCCACACCGAGCACGGCTTCCCCCGGATCGGTGTGGACCCCGACGGCTTCGCCAGTGAACGGTCGGCGCTGGACGAGTGCCGGGCGACGCCCGGGCTGTTCTTCGGGGTGGGCCGGTTCGACATCCAGGGACGCCTCGCCGAGATCGTCATGGACACCGCCTGCGGCTCGACCGGAGACTGCCCGCGCCCGGCCAGCGTCGTACACGCCGAGACGTTCCAGCGGCTCTGCGACACGTGTGCGTTCGGGCTGGACGTGCTCACCGTCGGGGAGCTCGCCGCCCGGCTCGGGGTGGCGGTGCGGCGGGCGCCGGCGATGGCCCGGTCCGGGCGGCACGCCGCGCCGGAGAGCCGGTGGAGCGCCGGCAATCGGATCGCCCGCGAGTTCGCGTCACACGTCAGCGATCCGGTCTGGCGGACGGAGCTGTGCGCGGAGCTGGCCCGCAATCCGAGCGCGGTCAACGGCCTGCTGATCGGGGTGGGCGCGCTCAGCCACCGCGACGTGCTGGACCTCTATCCGGCGCTGTGCGCGCTGGGCACCCAGCTCCCGGTCGGCGTCCACGCCGACCTGTTACGGGCCACAGTGCGACCCTTGTCCCCCGCCGGCGTAGCCGCCCTCCGCCTCGGCCTTTGACCCCCCTCCCCCTTCCCCCGCGATCCCTCCCCCTTCCCCGCGATCCCCTCCCCTTTCCCCGCGATCTTGGAGTTGTGGTTGCCTTTATGCGGACTGTGCCCGTATTTGCTCCAACCACAACTCCAAGATCGACGAGGGCCTGCGTCAGTGCAGGCGGACGCGCAGCACCGAACCGGTGCCGGCGCACACACTGCAGTTGGCGATGAAGGCGCTGTGGCCGCGGATGGCCAGGCCGCCCGGAGCGGTCAGGCCCGTGGACAGCACCTCGGTGGGCGCACCGTGCCGGCTCGCGCGCAGCAGCGCCCCGGTCTGGTCACCGGACAACAGCCCGTTCTTGGCGATCTCCAGGACGTACAGCTTGTGGTCCGGGCCGAACGCCAGGTCGATGATGTTGGTGAAGCCGGTCGCGTACACGGTCGGTGCGTGTCCCGGCTGAACCCGCCAGACCCGGGCCTGTCCCGGCAGGAACGGGAAACCGGTCAGCTCGCCCACATAGAACGCGCCGTCCGGACCCCGGACGACCGAGGTCGGCACGGCCTGCATCGGGATCGGCGTGCCCGGCGGCGGCCCGCCCGGAATGGCCGGAGCCGGGACGGTCCGCGACGGGAACGTCGCCACCGTGGAGATCCGGCCACGGGAGTCGACCTTGACCAGCGAGTTGCCGCCGGCGTCCGCGACCAACTCGAACCGGCCGGTCGCCAGTACAGCATTCGGGTTCGTGTCGGGCGGCTGGACGCCGTCGGGGTTGACCCGCGCCTCAAATCCGCCGATGTCCGCGACCGGCCGCGGGCCGTGCCGCTTGACCCGGTACAGCTTCGCCATGCCGGCCAGCTGCGGAACGCGGGTCCGCACCGCCGGATCGGCGCCCAGGCCGACCGTGAAGTAGAGCCGGCCGCGCCGGTCGAACGACACGTCCGAGGCGCCGATCGCCTGCGTTCCCTCCGGCGACGCCAGCGACGGCAGGTTCGAGACGATGCGGCGCTGGTGCCCGTAGGCAATCCTGGTGATCGCGGCCGATCGGCCGAAACAGACCTCGCCACCCTCGGGACCCGGCTGGCACGGGCCGGAACCGCCGCGGCCGGCCTCGGCGACATAGAGCGCGCCGTCCGGCCCGAAGGCCAAGCCGCGCGGATTGTCCAGGCCGCTCGCCACGGTGACCGGCGCATCGTGCCCGCCGGCCGCCTGAGCCGGCGCAGCCGCCGTGAGGACCAGCGCGCCGGCCGCCAGGACGGCGGTGAGAACAGGACGCAAAACTGGCATGCAACCCTCCTTGATGATCGGTTTGCCAGGTCGGACCTTGCCCCTCCCGGATGCTCCGCCATATGGGCCGATCGGTTAACCACTGGAAGTGTCAACCATTCGACATCGCCCGTTCACGCGATCGGCGCTGCGACACTGATCCCATGAGCCTGACGCTGGCGGCCTTGGCGGATCGTGCCCGTGCCCTGGTCGCCGGCGGACGACGGGCGATCGTGGGCATCACCGGCGCGCCCGCAGCCGGCAAGACGACGCTCGCCGAGCACCTGCTGTCCGTTCTGGAACCCGCGCCGCCGCCCGGTCTGCCGGCCGGCGTCTGGATGGCGCACGTGCCGATGGACGGCTTCCACCTGGCCGACGTCGAGCTGGAGCGGCTCGGGCTGCGCGACCGCAAGGGAGCGCCTGATACGTTCGACGCGTTCGGCTATGCCAACCTGTTGCGCCGGCTGCGCGAGGACACCGACGACATGATCTACGCGCCCGGGTTCGAACGGGTCATCGAGCAGCCCATCGCGGGGGCCATCGGCGTGCCGCGCGGCGCCCGTCTGATCCTGACCGAGGGCAACTATCTGCTGCTGAACGGTCCACGATGGTCGCACGTGCGGCCGCAGCTGGATGAGGTCTGGTACGTCGAGCTGGACCATCCGGAGCGGATGCGCCGGCTGGTCGAGCGGCACATCAGATTCGGCAAGGACGAGGCCGCGGCGGTCGCCTGGGCCACCGGGACGGACGAGCGCAACGCCGCGGTCGTCAACGCCACCCGCAACGCCGCGGATCTGATCGTGCCGGCCGAGCTGATCCGCGCCATCGGAACCCCGCCCGGATAGCCGCGTTGGGAGTACCGGCCATTTCGGTGGCATGCTTTTCCCGTGTCAGTGGGTGAGGCGGTGGAGGCGCGTCCGCGGCGCCGGATCGCGCGGGTTCTGCGGTTCACGCTCACCCTCACGCTCATCCTGCTCCTGCTGTTCGGTGTGCCGTGGTGGACGCTCGTCATGTCCGGGAACGCCTGGCCGCGCCCTATCGTCGTCACGGGAACCGTGGTGTTCGCCGTCGCGCTTGCAGCGTTCCCGCTGCTCATGGTGATCGGACACGGCCGGCGCCACCGTGACTGGGCGGCCGTCGCCGGCGACACGCTGCTCGGCGTGGTCTGGGCGCTGTTCGTGTGGTCGCTGCTCGGCACCGTGCTGTGGGCGATTCTGGCCCTGGCCGGCGTCGGGAGTCCGGCCCGTTCCCGGGCGGTCTCCGCGGTGGTCGTCGCGGTCGCGGCGGTCCTGCTGATCTGGGGGTACGCCGAGGCCATGCGGGTCTCCCGCGTGCGGAGCGTCGAGGTCCGCATACCCCGGCTCGGTCGCGGGCTCGACGGCACCCGGGTGGTGCTGCTGACCGATACGCACTACGGACCGATCGAACGGTCGCGCTGGTCCCGCCGGGTCGTGGACGTGGTGAACTCGCTGGACGCCGACATCGTGGCGCACACCGGAGACATCGCCGACGGCGAGGTCGCCGAACGCCGGACGCAGGCCGCGCCGCTCGGCGACGTCCGCGCGCGCCTGGTCCGGGTGTACGTGACCGGCAACCATGAGTACTTCAGCGGCGCGCAGCGATGGGTGGAGCACATGGCGGCGCTGGGCTGGGAGGCGCTGCACAACCGGCACGTGATACTGGCCCGCGGCGGCGACCGGCTGGTGGTCGCGGGCGTGGACGACCGCACCGCGTCCGGGTCCGGTGTGCCGGGCCACGCCGCGGACCACGCCGCGGCGCTCGCCGGCGTCGACCCGGACCTGCCGGTGCTGCTGCTCGCGCACCAGCCGCGGCAGATCGCCGGCGCGGTGGCGCACGGAGTTGACCTGCAGCTGTCCGGGCACACGCACGGCGGCCAGATGTGGCCGTTCCATTATCTGGTCCGGCTCGACCAGCCGGTGCTGCAAGGGCTGAGCCGGCATGGCGAACGCACCCAGCTCTACACCAGCCGGGGCACCGGATTCTGGGGCCCGCCGTTCCGCATCTTCGCCCCCAGCGAGATCACCCTGATCACCCTCCGCGCCCTCTGACCCCTTCCCCTCCTTCTCCGCTCGGCCTCCTTCTCCGCGACCGGCCTCCTTCTCTTCGGAGGTGCCGCCACTCACGGAACGCGGCAGGAGTGTTGGCACTGTGGCCGGCGTCTAATTCTGTTGAGTCGGGTCGACGAGGCCGGGGAGGATGGAATCTCCGCCCCCAACACCCGTGAGGATCGTCGATGCGTCTGCTTCGCGACCTGTGGGCCACGTCGCCGCACCGCACGGCCTTCGTGGCCCTGCTCATCGTGTTCGGCGCCGCCGGGCAGGCGGGAGCGTTGGCGCTGGCCGGCCCGGTCCTCGTGGATCGGTCCATGCGGATGTTCGCGCTGCTGGCGCTCGCGCTGGTCGCGTCCGTGCTGGCCGATGTCGTGGTCGGCCTGGTGGCGGCCCGGCTCACCGCGGACTGGGCGGCCGCCTGCCGGCGCGGGCTGAACCGGGTGGCGTTCGGTCAGGACCTGCCCACGCTGGAGAACACGCCGGTGGGCGAGCTCCTCGACCGCATCGACAGCGACGTCTACGAGGTCGGCTCACAACTGCGCGGCGGCGGTGTCCGGCTGGCTCAGTCGCTCGCGGTCGCCTCGCTGTCCATTGTCACCGCGTTCTTCGTCTGGTGGCCGGCCGCCGTCGGCATGGTGATCGTCTCATTCCTGCTGGTGTGGGCGCTGACCGCGCCGATCCAGCGCATCTCACCCGCCCGGATCGCCGAGGAGGCGGCCTGGTCCGACCTCGCCGCGGTGATGGAGGAGTCCGTCCACGGCCAGGACGACGTACGGACCAGCCTGGCCGCGCCGTACGTGCGCAGGCTCTACGCCGATCGGGCCCGCGAGGTGCTGTCCCGCGGACGCAAGGTCTGGCGGCTGTCGGCGACAGCGAGCACGATCGCCGGCGCGATCACCCGCACGCTGATCGCGGTGCTGGTCGTCGGCGGAGCGTGGGCGTTGATCACCGGTACGATCAGCGGCGCCCGGCTCACGGCGGTGTGGCTGCTCGCGATCGGCTTCGGCGGAACGCTCGAGCACGTCACCCGGATGGTTCCCGAGCTGCAGAACGCACTGGGCGCGTGGAGCCGCGTGCTGCTGCTGCGGAGCGTTCCGCAGGAGCCCACCGGCGGGGTGCCGCCGGTCGACGGCGATCTGGTCGTGCGCCATCTGACGTTCCGGTACGGGGAGTCGGATTCCGGCCGTCCGCCGGCGTTGCGCGACGTCACGCTGACGTTC
>DATBGW010000229.1:0-16346 GCA_036557765.1 Actinoplanes sp. | reverse complement strand
ACAACAGCTGCATCAGCTGCCACGGCCGGGACGCCGTGGGCGTCGAGGGCCGGGGTCCGACCCTGATCGGCGTCGGGTCGGCCGCGGTGGAGTTCCAGGTGGGCACCGGCCGCATGCCGATGGCCCGGCAGGAGGCTCAGGCGGAGCAGAAGCCGCCACAGTTCAATCCGGATCAGACCAAGCAGATCGCGCAGTACATCCAGGAGCTCGGCGGCGGCCCGCAGCTGCCGCCCGGGCCGTACACGGTCGACATCGACAAGGACCCGGAGGCGCTGTCGCGCGGTGGCGAGCTGTTCCGGGAAAACTGCACCTCGTGCCACGGTTTCACCGCCGCCGGCGGCGCGTTGTCGTCCGGCAAGTACGCCCCCGGCCTGCACGACTCCACCCCGGAACAGATCTACGCCGCGATGCTGACCGGCCCGCAGAACATGCCGGTGTTCGGCGACAACGAGCTCACGCCGGATCAGAAGCGCGAGATCATCACCTACATCACCCTGCAGCTCCAGCAGGACAAGTCTCCGGGCGGCCTGTTCAACCTGGGCGGGTACGGCCCGGTCACCGAGGGCCTGGCCATCTTCGGAGTCGGCATCACGATCCTGGTGTTCACGGCATTGTGGATTGCGGGTAAATCATGACGGTTCTCGACGACGACCAGCACTCGGCCCATCGGAAGCCGGAAACGCCGCCGGTCGACCTCAACGATCCGCGGCTGTCCCGCTTCGACATCGTCCGCGAGGGCGCCCGCCGCGACGACATCGAAATCGTCACCTACGAGTCGCAGTTCCCCGGCCCGAACTCCAAGGGCGAGCGGCGCATCGTCCGCAACATGGCGCTGTTGTTCCTGTTCGCCGGGCTGATGGGCGTCGTCTTCCTAGCGGCATACATCTGGTGGCCGTGGCGGTACGAGCTGGGCAATACGCTTAGCGACTACTACACGCCGATCCTCGGCATCTCGCTCGGCCTGGCGCTGCTCGCCATCGGATACGGGGTGCTGTCCTGGGCGAAGAAGCTGCTGCCGCACGAGGTCTCCATCCAGGACCGGCACGAGTCGATGGTGACTGCCGAGGACCAGAAAATCGCCGGCCAGACCATGGTCTACATGGTCGAGGAACTGGGTGTCACGCGCCGGCCGCTGCTGGCCGGCGCGATCGCGCTGGGCCTGCTGCCGATCGGCCTGGTGGCGGTCGCGCCACTGATTGGCGGCTTGATCCAGAACCCGCACCGGCCGGACCGGGGGCAGGATCCACCGCTGTTCCGCACTGGCTGGGACAAGGCGGCGAACGGCGGCCAGCCGGTGCGTCTGACCCGAGAGGACGGCTCGCCGATCCGGCCGGAGGACGTCAGCGTCGGTGGCCAGATCACCGTGTTCCCCGGCATTCCGGGCGGCGCCACGAACAGGTACGCCGACTCGCCCACGCTGCTCATCCACCTCCGGGCCGAGGACGCCCAGGTCGCCGAGCAGAACGCGGCGCCGATCAACCATGGCTCGATGTGGGGCAATTACATCGCGTATTCCAAGATCTGCACGCACGCCGGTTGCCCGGCCAGCCTCTACGAGCAGCAGACCAACCGCCTGCTCTGCCCCTGCCACCAGTCCCAGTTCCTGATCACCGATAACGCCATACCGATCTTCGGACAGGCCACCCGGCGCCTGCCGCAGTTGCCCATCACGCTGGACGAGGAGGGCTTCCTCGTGGCAAGTTCGGGTTACCGGGAGACCGTCGGCCCTGACTTCTGGGAGCGGCCATGAAGCGTCGAAAGATGGATGTCCGGGCCGTACCCGGCAACTTCGCCGCGGGCGTTGACGACCGTCTGCAGGTCTCCACGCCGCTGCGCCGGCTGCTGAACAAGGTCTTCCCCGACCACTGGTCGTTCCTGCTCGGTGAGATCGCGCTGTTCTCGTTCATCATTCTGCTGCTCACCGGCATCTTCCTGGCGCTGTTCTTCGATCCGTCGATGCACGAGACGGTGTACAACGGCAGTTACACCGCGCTGCGCGGGCAGGAGATGTCGATCGCGTACGCGTCTTCGCTGCACCTGTCGTTCGAAGTGCGCGGCGGTCTGTTCCTGCGGCAGATGCACCACTGGGCGGCACTGCTGTTCATGGCAGCGATCGTCGTGCACATGGCGCGCATTTTCTTCACCGGCGCATTCCGCAGGCCGCGCGAGGCCAACTGGGCGATCGGCCTGATTCTGTTCCTGCTCGGTTTCCTCGAGGGCTTCACCGGCTACTCGCTGCCGGACGACGGCCTCTCCGGCACCGGCCTCCGCATCGCGTCCGCGATCATGCTGTCGATCCCCGTTGTGGGCACCTGGCTCTCCGCGTCGGTGTTCGGCGGCGAGTTCCCCGGCGAGTTCATCATCGGCCGCTTCTACATCGTGCACGTGCTGCTGATCCCAGGCGGCCTGCTGGCGCTCATCAGTATCCACCTGGCGCTGGTGTTCAAGCAGAAGCACACCCAGTGGCCCGGGCCGATGCGCACCAACTCGAACGTGGTGGGCGAGCGGATGTTCCCGCGGTACGCGCTCAAGCAGGGCGGATTCTTCGCCGCCGTGTCCGGCGTGATCGCGCTGCTCGCGGGTCTGTTCCAGATCAACCCGATTTGGCTGTTCGGGCCGTACCGCGCGTACGAGGTCTCGTCGGCGAGCCAGCCGGACTGGTACGTGATGTTCATGGACGGGTTGGTCCGCCTCATGCCACCGTGGCAGATCACCTTGCCGATCTACATCGGCGGCGGTCATGGTTACAGCATCCCGCCGCTGTTCTGGCCCGCGGTGGTCGGCCTCGGCGCGCTCACCACGGTCCCGATCTTCTATCCGTTCATCGAGGCGAAATGGATGAAGGACCGGGCGTCGCATCACCTGCTCCAGCGACCCCGGGACGCGCCCGAGCGGGTCGGTGTGGGCGCCATGGCGTTCACGTTCTTCCTCGTGGCGACGCTGTCCGGCGGCAACGACGTGATCGCCGACAAGTTCCACATCAGCCTGAACGCGATGACCTGGGCCGGCCGGATCGGGCTGCTCCTCGGGCCACCGCTGATGTATTTCGTCGCCGTCCGGATCTGCCTCGGCCTGCAGCAGCACGACCGGGAGGTACTGGCGCACGGCGTGGAGACCGGCATCATCCGGCGGAACCCGGACGGGCGGTTCTACGAGGTGCACCAGCCCCTGGCGCCGGTGGACGAGCACGGCCATCCGCGGGAGCTGGACTACGCCGGCTGGGTGGTCCCGAAGAAGATGAACCGGCTCGGTGCGCTCGCGCCCGCGGTCAAGGGCTTCTTCTTCCCGATCGAGAAGCCGGCCGAGGCCCCGGTCTCGCCCGGTATGCCTCCGGTGCGCGCCGAGGAGCGCGAGGAGATCACCTCCGGGCGGTGAGCTCGGCGACAAGGGGCCCCTGCGGGGGCCCCTTCGTCATGTCAGTCCGCGGCCTGCAGGCCGATCGCGAACGCGTCCTCGAGGTCGTGCCTTGAGTACGCCCGGAACGCGATGTGCGACTCGGTGCCCAACACGCCCGGCGTCTTGGAGATCCGGCCCGCGATCACCTCGGCGATGTCGTCGAAATGCGGTACCCGCACGATCGCGATCAGGTCGACGTTGCCGGCGACGGAGTACACCTCACTGACCCCGGGCAGGGCTGCGAGCGCCTCGGCCACCTCCGGGATGGAGTCGGTGGCGCAGTCGATGTGCACGATCGCGGTGTTCACCTTGGGCTCCTGGGCTGTGCGGGCGGGTTGATCGGCACCATGCTATCGGCCGCGACCGTGACGTGGCCGGAGGCCCGGATCGCGTCGGACAGCCGCTCGTCGGCGCGTACCTCGGCGCCGGGCCAGATCACGCATCGCACCGCGGTCCCGGCGACGACCACGTGCGCGCCGAGCACGCAGCATTCGGCGCTGCCCGTGATCGTGGCCGAGGGCTCGGCCAGCGTCTGGCCGTCGGCGGCGTGGAGGTTGGCCCGCAGATAGTCGGCCGGAGTGCCGGTATCGACATAGACGCCGCCGTACCCGACCAGTTCCAGCTCGCCCGCCGCTTCAGCCGGCCGCCACACCGATCCGACCAGGTCACCGTGCCGGTCCGGCAGGTGGCGGACGTACCGCCACGGCAACAGCGAGCAGCCCGCGAACCTGCGGCCGCTGAAGCCGCCGGTCTCGCCCGGAAGCATTGGCAGCGTCAGCATGCGGACGGAGTCGCCGCTCCAGCCGTCCAGCAGCGCTGCTACGTCCGGGCCGGGGTCCCGGCCCGGATCGGCCAGATACGCGTCGGCGTTGGTCACCAGTGCGCCCCGTCCGCCGATCCAGCCCTTGAGTCTGCCCACGCCACCCGCGGTGCCGAGCGGCCCGTCCCGTTCCCAGGACACGTGGGCGCGATCCCGCGCGGCCGCCGCCACCTGGTCGGCGAGGTAGGCGGCGTTGACGGCGACGTCCGCCGGACCGGAGAGACCGAGCCCGGCGAGCCGGTGCAGGGCGCGGTCGAGCAGCGGCACGTTACCGACCGGGCACAGCGCCTTCGGAACGAGTTCGGTGAGTGGCCGCAGCCGCCGCCCGACACCTGCCGCCAGCACGACCCCGCAGACGTCGCTCACATCACCACCACCCATTTCGCCGATCTTGGAGTTGTGGTTGCCCTTTCGCGGCTTTCCGCCTGGTTTGCGGCAACCACAACTCCAAGATCGCGGGGATGGTCACGCTCGCGGGCCGATTCCGTAGATCCCGAGCAGGTACGCGGTGTCGCCGGTCAGCGGCGGCAGGTCTTCGACGGGGAACCAGCGGGCCTCCAGCACCTCGGCGCCGTCAACGGTCAGTTCGGTGGTGGACGCGGGCACGCGGGCGGTGAACACCGTGTCGATCCACCCGCGGGTGTGCACTATGGCGTTCGGCACGGCCGGCACGAGATCCGCCGGGTCCAGCGCGATGCCGGCCTCCTCGTGCAGCTCCCGGGCCGCGGCCACCACCGGCGGCTCCCGGCGCTTGAGCAAGCCGGCCGGCAGGCCCCAGCACCGGCCGGGCGGCTGGCGCAGCAGCAGGAGGCGCCCGGGTTCGGGCGCCTCCGCATCGGAGATCAGCGTGACCGCGCCGACGAGATACTTCTTCAGCACGAGGCGAACCAGGCGGCGCCGCATCGACCCCGGCATCCGGTAGAACAACTGGTACGCGTACGCGCGCACCTGCCGGGACATCGTCACACCCGCCAGGCTATCCGGACCCAGAACGCTCTCAATCGGGGTGGTCGACCAGCGCGATCAGTTGCTCGACCACGTGATCCGGTTCCAGCGTGCGCTCGGTGACCGCGACGAGCATCGTCTCGAGGTCGGGGTAACCCATCTCCTCGGCGAGCCGGCGCAGCGGCACCTCGCTGGCCAGGCCACGATCATGCTTGCGCAGGGTGAGTCCGATCGTCGCCCGGCCCAGCTTGACCTTGTCCGCGACGGTCAGCCCGGGCGCGTTGTCCTCGGCGAAGTAGCGGTTGATCTGCCGCTGCGCCTGGTTCGACTTCACGAATCCCAGCCACTCCCGGCGCGGGCCGCGCGGCGCGATCTCCGGCTCGACCTCGACGTGCGTGTCGGTCTCGGTGAAGACCTCGACGACGTCGCCATCGCACAGCTGCGAGGACAGCGGCGCCAGGCGGCCGTTGATCGTCGCGGCCAGCATCTGGTCGCCCTTGTCCGAACTCAGCTCGTACGCGAGATCGACCGGGGTGGCGCCGGACGGCAGCTCCACCGCGTCACCCTCGGCGAACACGGTGATCTGCCCGTCGGCCAGGTCGCACCGCAGCGATGCCAGGAACTGGGCCGCGTCGGTGGTCTTCTGCTCCCAGTCCAGCACCCGCTTGAGCCACGCCAGCTGGTCGGTGCCGGGCGTCTCGCCGAGCTGTTCGGTCCGCGGGTACCGGAAGCCGGCGGCTACGCCGTACTCGGCGCACCGGTGCATCGCCTCGGTGCGGATCAGCACCTCGACCAGCCGGCCGCCCGGTCCGGTCACCGTGGTGTGCAGCGAGCGGTAGAGGTTGTTCTTGGGCGACGCGATGAAGTCCTTGAACCGGCCGGCCATCGGCCGCCACTCGCCGTGGATCGCGCCCAGCGCCGCATAGCAGTCGGTGTCCGGACCGTCCACAATCACCACGATGCGGGGCAGGTCCAGCGGGACGTGGTGGTCGCCTGCCTTGGTGTCCTTCCAGATCGAGTAGTAGTGCCGCGGCCGTGGCGTCACCTCGGCGGTCACCCGGGTGCGGCGCAACGCGATCCGGGCCTGGGCGGACACCTCGGCCAGGTACTCGTTCCAGCCGGGGCGGTTCTTCACGTGCGCGTCGATGCGGGCGTAGTCCGTCGGCTCCAGGTGGAACAGCACCGCGTCGTCAAGATCGCGCTTGAGCGCCTGGATGCCCAGCCGGTCACACAGCGGAACCAGAACGTCGAGCGTGGCGGTCGCGATCCGGGCCCGGGAGGCGGGGGAGCGGGCGTCGAGCGTACGCATGTTGTGCAGCCGGTCGGCGAGCTTGATGACCAGCACCCGGACGTCCTTGCCGGCCGCCACGATCATCTTGCGGATCGTCTCCGCCTCGGCGGCCGTGCCGTAGAACGCCTTGTCGAACTTGGTCACGCCGTCGACCAGGTGGGCCACCTCGGGCCCGAAGTCGCCGAGCAGCGTCTCCAGTGTGTAGCTGGTGTCCTCCACGGTGTCGTGCAACAGCGCGGCGACCAGCGTGGTGGTGTCCATGCCCAGCTCGGCGCAGATCTGCGCGACGGCGAGCGGATGCGTGATGTACGGCTCGCCGCTCTTGCGCATCTGGCCGCGGTGCATGTTGTCCGCTACCGCGTAGCTGCGCCGCAGGATGTTGGCGTCCGCCGACGGGTGGATGGCCTTGTGGGTGCGGGTCAGCATGGCGACCGGGTCGTCGTCGTTGCCGGGGAGGTTGAGCAGCGAGCGGAGGCGCTGGGACAGCGACAGGTCCGGGCGCGGCGTGGCCGGCGCCGGCAGGGCACGTCCGAGCGCGGCGCCGTGGCCGGCGTCGAGGTCCACTCGGACACCCCCTCACCGAACGTCGCGCAAGGCCCATCCGGCGACCGGCCAACCCTGCGTGACTTACAGCCTAAGCGAGCGAGCGTCATCCGAACGTTCAGTTACCCATGAGCGAACGGACGAGTCTCGCGCCGTGGCTGCCGCCTCCGCCCTGCTGAGCAGGGCAGTGAACCGGGCGGCGCCACGGGCCGGTGACACCCAGTCACCCGAAGTTTCCACCAAGCGGGTGTCCGGGTGTTCCAGCCAGGCGAGGATGCGCTCGGTTTCCTCCGCCGACGCGGCCGGCACCGGACCCGGCCCGGGCCGGACCGTTTCGGCCGTCGCCCGGGCCGCGTCCAGCGTCGGGCGTGGATGCTCCCGGGACGGTGACGTGGCGGCCGCCGCCAGCCGGCCGTGCCGGACCACGACGATCTCCCAGCCGCCGATCTGATTGCGCCGGGCCGCCACGATCTCGGCGAGCCGGGTGAGTCCGCCCAGTCGCTGCATCCGCACGGTCGCGCGCAACAGCGCGACGAGCCGGGACCGGATCACCGCTGCCTCCTCGTACCGCTGCCGGTCCGACAGCACGGAGATCCGGGCCAGCAGCGCTTCGACCACCGGCTCCGGATCGCCGTAGGTCGCGGTGCGGAACGGCGACGCCGCGCGCCGTGCGTACTCCTCAGTGGTGATCTCGTGTTCGCACGGCGCCGGGCATCTGCCCAGCTCGGCGAGCGCGCACGCGGGCGTCCGGACCCGCGGCGAGAGGCGGTGCGAGCACTGGCGCAGGGGAACGGCGTCGTAGACGCCGGCCGCCGCCAGCTCGGCCGTCCGGCGCGACGAGAACGGTCCCAGGTATGCCGCCTGGTCGTCGGTCAGCGCCCGGACCACTGATAGCCGCGGGTACGCCTCGTCGGTCAGCTTGAGCCAGACCACGCGCTCGGGGAATTTGGACCGCCGGTTGTACGGCGGTGCGTGGGCGGCGATGAGCCGCAGCTCACGCACCTCCGCCTCGAGCGCATGGGCACACTCCACCGCCTCGACGTCGGCCGCAGCCGCCAGCATCTCGGAGATCCGCGCCCGTTTCTCGCTTGCTGTGAAGTAGCTGCGGACCCGCGTCGCGATGTCCTTCGAGGTGCCGACATACAGCGGCCGGCCGTCCGCGCTGCGGAAGACGTAGACACCTGGAACGTGCGGGAGGCCCTCGGCGAGGTGCCGCTGGCGGCGCTGGGTGTCGGTGACCGCCTTGGCGAACTCGATCGCGTCGCCGAGCGTGTCAACCCGGTAGCTGCCGAGCCGTTCGATGAGGCCGTGCAGCACGTCCACGGTGGCCTGGGCGTCCGCCAACGCCCGGTGCACCGGCTGGGTGGTGGCGCGGAAGAAATGCGCCAGCGTGGCGAGCTTCCGGTTGGGCACCTCGTCGCGGGTCAGCGCACGCCGGGCCAGTGCCGCGGTGTCCAGCACGCGAAGCTGCGGCCACGGGTACCCGTGGCGGGCGCATGCGGCCTTGAGGAAGCCGACGTCGTACGGCGCGTTGTGCGCGACCAGGACCGCACCGCGCAGGAACTCCAGCAGGCTCGGCAGCACCGCCTCGATCGGCGGCGCCGGTGCCAGCATCGCCTCGGTGATTCCGGTGAGGACCGTGATGAACGGCGGCAACCGCTCGCCCGGGTTGACCAGCGTGCCGAAGACGCCGAGCTCCTCGCCACCACGCACCTTCACGGCGCCGATCTCGGTGATGCCTCCGCCGTCCGGGGCGCCGCCGGTGGTCTCCAGGTCGAGCACCACGAACGTGGTGTCGCGCAACGACAACGCGGCCGCGTCGACGGAGCCGTCGGGGCTCAGGAGGGTGTCCAGTGTGCCCTGCACGTATGCCGGTTGTCCCACGGCGCGCAGATTAGGACGGGGGTACGACAAATCCGGGATGCGACGCCGACCGGCGTAAGAGATCCTTGCGACGGCAAGCTTTACCGGCTCTCGCGGTGGGAGAATAAGCCGATGACCGCGCCGGCGTCGGACGACGACCGCCTCCCCGACGAGGCGGTCTCCGGCGTGGACTTCGTACCGGAGCCGGCGCTGCCCGAGCCGGTCCGGCAACGGATCACCGCGCTGGCGGCGGCGGCGCTGCCCGGCCTCCCGTTCGACGAGGTCCCGGTCCCGCTCCGCCGGGTCGCCCGGTTCGCCCCGAACCGGCGGGCCCGGCACGGCGGCCCGGTGATCGCCACACAGCTCACCGCGGATCCGCTGTTCCGGCAGCGGATCGGCGAGCGTGTCGTCACCGAGACCGGCGAGCTCGGCGCCGCCGTGGCGGCGGGCATGGTGCCGGCCGCCGCCGACCCGGTGGAGGTCGCGGCGCTGGCGTACCTGACCCGCCCGGACGCCTGGCGTGACCTGATCGCCGCCGCCGGCGAGGCGGTGCGGGCGGAGGCCGGCAGCGCGGCGGTGGCGCACCAGATCCGGGAGGCGGAGCAGCGCGCCGCCCGCGCCGAGCACGACCGCGCGGTGGCCCGGGTGGAGGCCGACAAGCTGCGCGACGAGCTGGCCCGGGTCCGCGAGGAGCTGAGCCAGCTGCGCGAGGAGACGCGGACGACGGCGAAGGCGCTGCGCGAGTCGCAGGCGGCGCACCGGCGGGCGAGCGACCTGCTGGCCACCGAGAAGGGCCGGGCCGTCCGGGCGGGCACCGACCATGAGGTCGAGCTGCGCCGGTTGCGGACGCGGCTCGCCGAGGCGGAGGCCATCGCCGCGTCCGGCAAACAGGCCGCCAAGGACGCCCGCGCCGTCGACGACGCCCGTCTCTGGCTGTTGCTCGAGACGATCGGTCAGGCCGCCTCCGGGCTGCGCCGGGAGCTGGCGCTCGACCCGACCGACAAGCTGCCGGCGGACTTCGTCGCCGACCGCGCCGCCGACCGTCCCGGCGCGCCGGAACGGTCCCGGGCGCGGGCCCAGGACACCGACGATCCCGGGCGGCTGGACCAGCTGCTCGCGCTGCCGCGCGCGCATCTGATCGTGGACGGGTACAACGTCACAAAGCGTGGCTTCGCCGAGATGTCGCTGGAGCAGCAACGCAAGCGGCTGATCACCGGGCTGGGCGGTATCGCGGCCCAGACCGGGGACGAGGTGACCGTCGTCTTCGACGGCGCCGAACGGGTGCACGGGCTGCCGCCCGCCCCGCGCGGGGTGCGGGTGCTGTTCTCCCGCAAGGGCGACACCGCCGACGAACTGATCCGCCAGCTGGTGCGCGCCGAGCCACCCGGCCGGCCGATCGTGGTGATCTCGTCGGATCGCGAGGTCGCGGACGGGGTGCGCCGGCACGGCGCGTACCCGATGGGCGCCGACTCGCTTCTGCGCCGCCTGGGCCGAGCTTGACCCCCTTCTTCTTCTCCGCGATCTTGGAGTTGTGGTTGCCCTTATGTCCGTTCCATGGTGCTCTGTGCCAACCACAACTCCAAGATCGCGGAGGCACTCCGGGTTTTGTCATACCCCCGCCCTAGCGTGAGCGCAACGGGTGGAGGAGGAGCGATGATCATCGACTGCGGGCGCTGTGCCGAGGGTGCCGACGGGTGCCGGGGCTGCCTGGTCCGCGCGGTGTGGGACACGCCGGACGGGATCGGTGATCTCACGCCGGGGGAGCTGAGCGCCATCGAGGCGTTCGAGCTGGCCGGATTCGACGTGGAGCTGCTCGAGACGCCCCCGGTGCCGGCCGCCGTCCCGGTCCCACTGTTCCCCGCCCCCGGCCACGTGGCGTGAGGCTGTCCCTAACATGGGCCGACATGACGTCCCGATTCTGGGCGGCCGGCGTGCTGGCCGTGCTTCTGATCGCGCTGATCGCCGTCGCGGCGGTGCTGATCCCGTGGCACCGGCCACCCGCGCCGCGGGCCGACCAGCTGGCCGCGCTCGGACAGTTGCCGAGCGAGCAGGTCGCCAAGGCGCGGGCGTTCCATTCGGCGTTGCGGCGGCCGGCCTACGCCGGGCTCGCCACGGGGCTGCTTGCCGCGCTCGTGCTGGGCCTCACGCCACTGGGCGCCCGCGTGGTGTCGATGGTCGGCCGGCCGTTCGGTGGCAACTGGGTCGCGCAGGCGGTGCTGGGCGGCCTGGCGGTGGTCCTGCTCGCTGAGCTGGTCACGCTGCCGTTCGCCGCGTGGCGGCACACGATTGTGGTGCGCTACGGCATCTCCACCCAGTCCTGGGGCGGATGGGCGGTCGACGTCGCCAAGTCGTACGCGGTGGGTGCGCTGATCGGTGGCCTGGCGTTGCTCGGCTTCTACACCGTGATCCGGTTCGCGCCGGGCTGGTGGTGGGCATTCGCCGCGGCCGGCGCCGCCGGGCTGGTGGTGCTGCTGTCGTTCGTCGTCCCGGTGCTCGTGGAGCCGGTGTTCAACAAGTTCACGCCGATGCCGGACAGCCCGTTGCGGACCGCGTTGCTGGCGCTCGCCGAGCGCGACGGCGTCGCCGTGCGCGACGTGCTGGTGGCGGACGCGTCGCGGCGGACCAGGGCGGTGAACGCGTATGTGTCGGGCCTCGGTCCGACCCGGCGGATCGTCGTCTACGACACGCTGCTCAACGAAGCCACGCCGGACGAGGTGATCTCGGTCGTGGCGCACGAGCTGGGCCACACCCGGCACAACGACGTCCGCACCGGCACGCTGATCGGTGCGCTCGGCACGGCCGCCGGGGTGATCGTGCTGTATCTGTTGGGCTCGTGGACCGGGCTCCTGCGGCTGGCCGGTGTGCCGTCGATCGGCGAACCGCAGGCGATCGGGCTGGTGCTGGCGCTTGCAACGATCGCGGGCCTGGTCGGCGGGCCGGCGCAGGCGTTCGTCTCGCGCCGGATCGAGGCGCGGGCCGACGCGCACGCGCTCGAGCTCACCGGCGACCCGGCCACGTTCGAGGCCATGCAGTGGCGCCTGTCCGCCGTGAACCTGTCCGATCCGGATCCACCCGCGTGGGAGTACGTCCTGACCGCCTCGCATCCGTCCACGGTGGAACGGATGGCGGCCGCCCGCGCGTACGCCCGGGGCGCCCGCTGATGGGCCGGACGCTGTTGGTCACCAACGACTTCCCGCCCCGGCCGGGCGGCATCCAGCAGTTCGTCCACAACCTGGCGGTCCGCCAGCCGACCGGCTCCGTGGTGGTGTACGCGTCCACTTGGCGGGGCGCTGCCGCGTTCGACGCGCAGCAGCCGTTCGAGGTGGTGCGTGAGGACACGTCGGTGCTGCTGCCCACGCCCCGCGTGGCCCGGCGGGCCGCCGACCTCGCCCGGGCGAACGGCTGCGACACGGTGTTGTTCGGCGCCGCCGCGCCGTTGGGCCTGTTGGCGGCCGGCCTGCGCCGCACCGCGGGCGTCGAGCGGGCGGTCGCGCTGACGCACGGGCACGAGACCGGCTGGGCCGCGCTGCCCGGCGCCCGGAGCCTGCTGCGCCGCATCGCCCGGGGCGTGGACGTGATGACGTATCTCGGCGAGTACCAACGGGTGCGGCTGGAGCGGGCGTTGCACGGGCTCACCGAGCTGCGCCGGCTCGCACCAGGCGTGGACGTCGACGCGTTCCGTCCCAGCGTGGACGGTGGCGGGATCCGGCAGCGGTACGGGCTGGCCGACCGGCCGGTGATCGTGTGCGTGTCCCGCCTGGTGCCGCGCAAGGGCCAGGACATGCTGATCCGGGCCCTGCCCGCGGTGCGCCGGCGGGTGCCCGGCACGGCGCTGCTGCTGGTCAGCGGCGGCCCCTACCGGCCGCGGCTGGAACGGCTGGCCGGCGAGCAGGGTGTCGCCGGCGACGTCGTGTTCACCGGATCGGTGCCCTGGGCGGACCTGCCGGCCCATTACGCCGCCGGGGACGTCTACGCGATGCCATGCCGCACGCGCGCGGGCGGCTTGGACGTCGAGGGGCTCGGCATCGTCTATCTCGAGGCGTCGGCATGCGGCCTGCCGGTCGTGGGAGGTGATTCCGGCGGCGCCCCGGACGCGGTGCTCGACGGCGAGACCGGGTACGTGGTCGGCGGTCGCGACCTCGCCACGCTCACCGACCGGCTCGTGGACCTGCTGTCCAACCCTGCGAAGGCTGCGGCGATGGGCGCGGCGGGCCGCGCCTGGGTCGAACGCGACTGGCGGTGGGAGGCGCAGGCTGCCCGGATGGCAGGCCTGTTGGGGCGCCGTTAGCAGTCGCTCCGTTACCGGATGGACACGTTCCGCTCGGCTGGCGTATCAAAGACGGAGAGAGCCCACGCCCGCGGGCGGTGTCAATTCTGGGTCTCCTCGCCGTCCACACGAGCAGGCGCCGGGAGCAGGCACCGCCGCGTGCCCGCGCGACGGGAGCCACCGATGCAGGACGCCGATCGCAACGACTCCGCCCCCGCTGTGAACGCGGAGGACGGCGATCGGTCCGGCGCCGAACCGGAACGGCAGCTCGAACTCGACCGGCCCGGTACGGTCGCCGCGGCTGACGACGCGGAGCTGTCCGTGCCCTACTGGCTCACCAGCACGGAGGAGGCCGCCAACACGACGTTCCTGCGGATGGTACGGCGGCTGCCGCGGCTGCTCCGCGACGCGTGGCTGCTCGCCTGGCAGGCCAGCGGGCCCACCACGGCCGCGGTGCTCGTCCTGCAGCTCGCGGCCGGCGTGGCCAGCGCCGTGGGAATGCTGAGCGTGGTCGGCGTCTTCGACGGGCTGCTGCAGGCCGGTCCGACGCCGGAACGCGTCCGGGCGGCCGTACCGTCGCTGCTGCTGATGGTCGCAGCGCTCGCCACGCGGACGCTGTTGGGTGCGGCCGCGACGGCGGCGCACGGCCGGCTGTCTCCGATGGTCAGTGAGGCCGCGGAGATGCGACTGCTGGATCTCACCACGCGCGTAGAGCTGTCCACATTCGACGATCCTGAGTGGCGGGACGCCATGGACCGCGCCCGGGACCGCGGGATCGACGCCGCCCAGCGGCTCGTGGACCACAGCATCGAGTTCGGCACGAGTCTCATCGGGCTCGCCGCCGCGGCCGGCGTGCTCGCGGTGCTGCACCCGGTGCTGCTGCCGCTGCTGGTACTCGTGGTCATACCGACCGGGTGGGCGGCGGTCCGGTCGGCCCGGCTGGGTTACCGCACTACGCTGCGGCTGATCGCGGTGTGGCGCCGGCAGCGGATGCTGACGTATCTCCTGGCCGCCCGCGAGTCGGCGCCGGAGCTGCGGGCGTTCACGGTGCGCGACTACCTGCTGGCCGAGGTCCGGCGGCTGCTCCGGCGGTCCACTCGCGAGCAGATCCGGGTATCGAACCAGCAGATCCGGACGAATCTCGTCGGACAGACGCTGGGCGGCCTGGCCACCGGGCTCACCTACGCAGCGCTGCTCGGTCTGCTGTTCACCGGTCGGATGGAGCTGGCTGTCGGCAGCGCCGCGGCGTACGCCATCAACGTCGGCATCGGCAAGCTCACCGAGCTGACCCACAATGTCAACTTCGTGTACGAGCAGGGCCTGTACTTCGCCGACTACCAGGGGTTCTGCGACCTGTCCCGGCGGCGTGCGGAACCGGCGCCGGACCGGACCGCGCCGATGCGGTTTACCGAGATTCGCGTGGACGACGTCACGTTCAGCTACCCCGACGCGGACCGGCCGGCGGTCAAGGACGTGACGATGACGCTGCGGCGCGGGGAGATCATCGCCCTGGTGGGGGAGAACGGATCCGGCAAGTCCACACTGGCCGCGCTGCTGGCCGGGTTGTACCGGCCACAGCACGGCACGGTCCGGTGGGACGGCACGGACGTGAGCGCATTCCATCCGGACACCCTCCGCGGGCGGGTGGCGGTGGTGATGCAGGAACCGACCAGGTGGCCGCTGTCCGCGGGCCAGAACATCTCCATCGGCCGCCATGACCGTTCGATCGAGATGCGGCACGTGCATGCGGCGGCACGGTCCGGCGACGCGCACGACTTCGTCATGGAACTGCCGCGCCGGTACGACACGATGCTCTCCCGGCACTTCACCGACGGCGCCGATCTCTCCGGCGGCCAATGGCAGCGGCTCGCGGTGAGCCGGGCGTTCTATCGCGATGCGCCGCTGCTGATCTGCGACGAGCCGACCGCCAATCTCGACGCGCGCGCGGAGCACGAGGTGTACCGGCGACTGCGCGACCTGGCCGCCGGCCGGACCGTCGTGCTGATCACGCATCGGATGGCCAGCGTGCGGGAGGCGGACCGGATCTACGTCCTGGATCATGGTGCCGTGATCGAAGAAGGTGACCATGAGTCGCTGATGTCCGCGGACGGCATGTATGCGCAGATGTTCCGGCTGCAGGCGAGCGCCTACCAGTCGGCATAACGGCGTGTGCCGTGACATTGTTGTCCCATGGATCCGGTGGGGTTGGGAGTCGCGGCCGCGGTGCTGGTCCTCGGCTTGGCCATCGGGGTGTGGTGGCGCAGCACCGGGGGACGGCTGCGCGCCGCGCGTCCCGACACCGGCGCGGGCGATCCCGACCGGATTGAACCCGCTCTGCTCACCGCCCTGGGCGCGGAACCGGCCGCCGCTACGCTGCTGCAGTTCTCGTCGGCGTTCTGCGCGCCGTGCCGCGCGGTCCGCCGGGTCAGCGCCGACGTGGCCGCGTTGCTCCCGGGCGTACGGCACGTCGAGGTGGACGCCGAGGCCCACATGGACGCGGTCCGAGCGCTGAACGTGTGGCGTACGCCGACGCTGTTCGTGCTGGACGCCGGCGGCCGGATCGTTCAGCGGGCCACCGGCGTGCCGACCAAGCCTCAGCTCATCGCCGCGCTCGCCGGTGTGCTGCCGGCGCGCGAATCTGCACCGGACCGCCGGTGATCAGCGTCACCGGCCCCGCCGCCGGGCGCCGTGGGAGCGTGGTGACCATGGAACTCGATCCGCGGGGACAGCGGTTCGCGGCCGCCCTGACCAGCGTTGTGCTCGTCGTCGTGCTGGCGACCGGCTGGGGCTGGCTGGCGGCTGCGCAGGCGCTGGTGTTCGCCGTGACGGCGGCCGATCCGCGTCGCGGGCCGTATCCGTTGCTGTATCGCGCCCTGGTGCTGCCGCGGATCGGGCCGCCGGCCGAACGGGAGCCGGCCGCGCCGGTGCGCTTCGCCCAGGCGGTCGGTTTCGTGTTCCTGACGGTGGCGGCGGTCGGCTATCTGTCCGGTGTGACCGCGGTCGGCGTGACGTTCGCGGCGCTGGGGCTGCTGGCGGCGTTCCTCAACGCGGCGTTCGGCCTCTGCGTCGGCTGCGAGGTCTACGTGGCGCTGCGCCGCCTGACCGCCCGCCGCGCCGCCTGACCGGACCCGCGTCGCCTGACCGGACTCGTGCCGCCTGACCGGACCCGCGCCGCCGGAGCGGCCGCGCCGCCGCCCGGCTCTCTCGTCGATCTTGGAGTT
>DATBGW010000228.1:0-17485 GCA_036557765.1 Actinoplanes sp. | reverse complement strand
AACTCCAAGATCTCGGAGGGTTCTAGCGGAGTAAGTGCGCCACGGCGGCCGGCAGGTCCGCGGCGTCGCTGACCGGGCGTGCCGCGGCGAGCGCTGCGGCGTCCCCGGCGGACAGCCCGGCCTCCGCCTCAAGGACCGCCGCGAGGTGGTCGGCCGGCAGCCGGTTGTACCAGTTCAGCGCCAACCGGGCGCGACCCTCGGCGGTGGGCTCGCCGTACAGCCGCAGCCGGGCGAAGCCGCCGTCCGGATACACGTCGACGCGGACCCGGGTGGCCGGCGCGGCGGCCGCGACCCGGAACACGTGACGGGTGTCCGGCTGCAGCCGGGTCCGCGGCACGAGCGAGGCGCCCCCGGCGTCGCTGAGCCGGAACTCGCCTGGCGCGTTGCCCTTGAAGTGGGTGGTGTCCAGCTCGACCCGGCGGATCACCCCTTCGGCGGCGAGGCGCACCTCGACCCAGTCGTTGGCGTCGTCACGGCGGCGGGCGGTCTCCCACCCGTCGCCCATCACCGCCGCCTTGCCCGGCATCAGCAGATTGTTGGGCGACGAGTAGAAGCGATTCGAGGCGTCGGTGATGAGGCCACCGTTCTCCAGTGCCGCGAGGTCCAGCGGCGCGCCGGCGAGGAGCCGCGGGTCCGGCACCACCTCACCGTGCACACGCAACCGGGCCACCCCACCGTCCGGGAAGATCTTCAGCCGCACGTGCGTGAAGCTTTCCTCGGCGGCGACGGCGAACGGATTCCGCGTGTCACCCTTGAGCGGCGAGCGGGGCACGATCTCGGTCCACGCGGCGTCGGAGAGCTCCTCCGGGCTCGGGTACCCCTCGACCGAGGTCGCCTCGACCGAACACTGCTCCGGGTAGTTGCCGGTGAAGAACGCGGTGTCGACGACCACGCCACGCACCACGCCGGGCACACCGAGCCGGACGATCGCCCAGTCGTGACCGGGCTCCCGCCGGCGGCGGGTCTCCCAGCCGTCGTAGATCTGTCCCTTGTGGCCGAACGTGTGCGCGTTGAACACCGCCGGCTGCGGCTTGATCAGGTTTTCCCGCTCGGCGAACAGCTCGTCGTTGGCCGCCACGACACTGCCGCCCAGGGTGCGTACGGCGAGGTCGGGCAGCTCGGTGAAGTCCATCGTGGTCATACCTTTCAGGTGCCGGTCAGGTGCTCGGGCCGGATGGGAACCCGCCGCAGGTCCAGGCCGGTCGCCGCACGGATGGCGGCGACCACGGCGGGCCCGGAGGAGATGGTCGGCGGCTCGCCGATGCCGCGCAGCCCGTACGGCGCATGCGGATCCGCGTACTCGAGCACCTCGATCTGCATCGGCGGCATGTCGAGAATCGTGGGGATCAGGTAGTCGGTGAACGAGGGGTTCCTGATCTTGCCGTCCGAGACGATGATCTCCTCCATCACCGCCAGGCCCATGCCCTGTGCGGTGCCGCCCTGGATCTGACCGACCACCGCGTCCGGGTTGATCGCCTTGCCGACGTCCTGGGCGCAGGCGAGTTCGATCACCTTGATGAGCCCCAGCTCGATGTCGACGTCGACCACGGCGCGGTGCGCGCTGAACGCCCACTGCATGTGCGCGTCACCCTGCCCGGTCACCGGGTCCACCGGCCGGGTGGGACGGTGCCGCCACTCGACGGTCTGCTCGACCGGCTCGTCGAGCAGATCGGTGAGCGGCATCGTGCCGCCGTCCGCGGCGACCACGTCGCCATCGGACAGCCGTACCCCGGTGAAGCCGCGCTCGGCAGCCCTCGACAGGACGACGCTGCGGACCGCCTCGCAGGCCGCCTTCACCGCGCCACCGGTCACATAGGTCTGCCGGGACGCCGATGACGAGCCACCGCTGCCGACCGTGGTGTCCTTGGGGTGCACCAGCACCCGTTCAACGCCCAGCTCGGTGCGGGCGATCTGCTGCTCGATCGTGACCAGGCCCTGGCCCACCTCGGCCGCGGCGGTGTGCACCGTCGCGGTCGGCTCGCCGGCCAGCAACTCCAGCTTCACCCGGGCGGTCGAGTAGTCGTCGAAGCCCTCGGAGAACCCCACGTTCTTGTACGCGACGGCGTACCCGACGCCGCGGACGACGCCTTCGCCGTGCGTGGTGTTCGACACGCCGCCGGGCATCTCCCGGATGTCCGGCGACCCGTCGACACGCTCCGAAGGCAACGGCATCTCCTGCACCCGGCGCAGCAGGTCGACCACCGGCGCCGGGCTGTCGATGAGCTGACCGGTCGGCGCCAGGCCCCCCTCGTGCATGGCGTTGCGGCAGCGCAGCTCCACCGGATCGATGCCCAACTCGGCGGCCAGCTTGTCCATCTGCGCCTCGTGCGCGTACGCGGCCTGCACCGAGCCGAAGCCGCGCATCGCGCCGCACGGCGGGTTGTTGGTGTAGACGCCCCACGCGTCGATCGAGATGTTCGGCACGTCGTACGGGCCGATGCCCATCGTGCCGGCGTTGCCGACCACGGCCGGGGTGCTGGAGGCGTAGGCGCCGCCGTCGAGATAGATCTCGGCCTTGACGTACACGAGCCGGCCGTCGCGGTCGGCCCCGTGCTCGAAGCGCATCCGGGCCGGGTGCCGGTGGACGTGGCCGAAGAACGACTCCTCGCGGTTGTACACCATCTTGACCGGCCGGCCGGTCCGCAGCGCCAGCAGGCAGGCGTGGACGTGCATCGACAGGTCCTCGCGGCCACCGAACGCGCCGCCGACGCCGGCGAGCGTCATCCGAACTTTCTCCGGTGGCAGCCCGAGCGCGGCGCACACCTGGCGCTGGTCGGCGTGCAGCCACTGGGTCGCGACGTACAGGTCGACCCCGCCGTCCTCGGCCGGCACGGCCAGGCCGGACTCCGGGCCGAGGAACGCCTGGTCCTGCATGCCCACTTCGTACTCGCCGACCACAACGACGTCGGCTTGCAGGTCCTCGTCGCCGTGGCGCAGTCGCAGGTGGCGCACCAGGTTGCCCTGCGGGTGCAGGTTCGCGGCCTCCCGGCTGATCCCGGTGGCCGGCGCGGACGTGTCGTGCAACATGTTCCAGGTCGGGTGGCCGAGCGCCGCCATCGAGTCGGTGACCGGTTCCCACACGTCGTAGTCCACCCGGATCCGTTTGGCGGCCTGCCGGGCGATCTCGGGGTGGTCGGCGGCGACGAGCGCCACCGCCTCACCCTGGTAACGGACCGCCTCGTCGGCCAGTACCGGCTGGTCGGCGAGCTCGAGCCCGTACCGGTTCGTGCCCGGCACGTCCTCGGCGGTGACCACGGCCTGCACACCGGGCACCGCCAGCGCCTCGCGGACGTCGATGGACCGGATCCGGGCGAACGGGTGTGGGCTGCGCAGCGTGGACCCCCACAGCATGCCCTCGATCCACAGGTCGCTGGCATAGGCGAACTCCCCGCGGACCTTCAGCACGCCGTCGGGACGCAACGGGCTGGCACCGACGCCGCCGCCGGCGGTCACGCCGGACAGGTGGGTCGGCGCGCCGACAGGTGTGGTCATGAGATAACCCCCGCTCGGGTCAGCAACGTCTTACTGGCGGCCGTCACCTCGGCGGCCAGGTCGGTCTCGTCCACAGTGGCCACCCGGTTGTTCGCCACCACGGGCCGGCCGTTCACGAGCAGCAGTTCCAGCGGCGGCGGGGCACCGAGCACCAGCGCCGCCACCGGGTCGACGACGTCGGCGTGGCCGAGCCCGTCCAGCCGCCAGACCGCCAGGTCGGCGAGCTTGCCCACCTCGAGCGAGCCGATCTCGGCCTCCCGGCGCAGCACTCGCGCGCCGCCCATGGTGGCCATCTCGAGCGCGTCCCGCACGGCGAGTTCCTCCGGCCCGCCACGGGCGCGGGCGAACAGCACGGCGTGGCGTACCTCCTCCAGCAGTGAGCTGGCCTCGTTGGACGCGGCGCCGTCCACGCCGAGCCCGATCCGCACGCCCGCGCGGTACATGTCCGCCGAACGGCAGATGCCGGCGCCGAGCCGGGCGTTCGACGAGGGGCAGTGCGCCGCGCCGGTGCCGGTGCGGCTCATCGTCGCTATCGCGGCGTCGTCGAGATGGACCGCGTGGGCGAACCACACGTCCGGTCCCAGCCAGCCGAGCCGGTCCATGTACTCGATCGGGGTGCAGCCGAACCTCTCCCGGCAGAAGTCCTCCTCGTCGAGGGTTTCGGCGAGGTGGGTGTGCAGCAGGACGCCGTACCGGCGGGCCAGCGCCGCCGCGTCGGTGAGCAGCTCCGGGGTCACCGAGAACGGCGAGCAGGGCGCGACCGCGACCCGGACCATCGCGTCCGGCGACCCGTCGTGGTGCTTCTCGATCGCGGCCTGGGTGGCGGCCAGGATCTCGTCGCGGTCCTCCACCACCCGGTCGGGCGGCAGGCCGCCCTTGCTCTGCCCGAGGTCCATCGAGCCGCGCGTGGGATGGAACCGCAGCCCGACCCGCGACGCCGCCTCGATCTCGGCGGCGAACACGTCGCCCCCGTCGCGCGGGAACACGTAGTGGTGGTCCATGGTGGTCGTGCAGCCGCTGCGGGCCAGCCACGCCAGCGACCCGGTCGCCGCGGTACGGACGATGTCGGCGTCGATGCCGCCCCAGACCGGATACAGCGCGGTGAGCCAGCCGAACAGGGTGGCGTCGACCGCCAGCCCGCGGGTCACCCACTGGTACAGGTGGTGGTGGGTGTTGACGAAGCCGGGAGTGATCAGGCAACCGGAGACGTCAAGCCGTTCCCCGTCCACAGCGGAGGGTCCCGGGCCGACCGCGGTGATCCGGTTGCCCTCGACCACGACGTGGCCGGTCGGGTGCTCGGACCGTTGGCCGTCCATGGTGACGACGGTGGCGCCTTCGAGGATCATGATGAGACCATCCGGTCGGCGGCCATGCGGACGGCGTCCAGGATCTTCTCGTATCCGGTGCAGCGGCACAGATTGCCGGCGAGCGCCTCGCGGATCTCCGGGTCGGTGGGCCGCCCGTTGCGGCGCAGCAGATCGTGCGTGGCGACCAGCAGTCCCGGCGTGCAGAAGCCGCACTGCACCGCGCCCGCGTCCAGGAACGCCTGCTGGACCGGGTGCAGGTCCTCCCCTTCGGCCAGTCCTTCCACGGTTCGCACGTCGCGGCCCTGTGCCTGGCCGGCCGCGACCAGGCACGCGCAGACCGCGACGTCGTCCAGGTACACCGTGCACGAGCCGCACTCACCCTGCTCGCAGGCGTTCTTCGAGCCCGGCATGCCCATCCGCTCGCGCAGGACGTACAGCAGGCTCTCGCCCGGCCAGATGTCGTCGGCCTTCATCTCGTGGCCGTTGACGGTGAAGCTGAGGCGCATGGCGCTCGTCACCCCTCTCGGAATTCGTTCCAGGCCCAGAGCAGGGCGCGGCGGGCCATCACGGACAGGGCGTGCTGGCGGTACCGTGCGCTGCCGCGCACGTCGTCGATCGGCGCGGAGGCCGACGCCACGAGGTCGCCGAACCGGGTGGCCGCGGTGTCCGGAATCGGCTCCCGGGTGTCCCAGTAGCCGCCCGCGTCGAGGGCCTCGCCGATGTAATCCTCGGCGTCCCGGGCGCGTCGCGGCGTCGGCGCGGCGGAGCCGATGCCGGTGCCCACCCGGCGCGCGCCGGGATGCAACGCGAGCCCGAAGGCGGCCACCGCGATCACCATCGCGTTCCGGGTGCCGATCTTGCTGTACTGCTGCGGGCCGGTGGCGACCGGGATCAGCACGGCCCGGATCAGCTCGTCCGGCTCCAGCACACTGCGCTTCACCCCGGCGTAGAACGAGGCGACCGGTACCTGGCGGGCGCCGCGTACCGACTCGACCTCCACGACCGCGTCCGCGGCCAGCAGCGCCGGATGCGAGTCCCCGGCCGGCGACGCGGCGCCCAGGTTGCCGGCGACCGTGCCGCGGTTGCGGATCTGCGGCGACCCGACGGTTCGCGCGGCCATCGCGAGGCCGGGCAGCCGGTCGCCGAGTTCGGCGATCGTGCGGGTGTACGACACGCCGGCGCCCAGGCGCACCGTTCCGTTGGTCTGCTCCCACCGGGACAGCTCCTCGACCTGGTTGAGGTCGAGCAGCGCCGGTGGCCGGTGCCGGTCGAAGTTGAGCTCGACCATCACGTCGGTGCCACCCTGGATCGGCACCGCCTTCGGGTTGGCCGCCTTGGCCTCCAGGGCGTCCGCCCATGACGTCGGTTGCAGGAAATCCATGACAGGCTCCGATTACGCGAACGCGGGAACGGTGTACCAGGCCAGGCCGGCATCCTCGGCGTCGTCACGGACGACGGTGGCCTGGATCAGCCCGTACGGCCGGTCGTCGGCGTGGAATACCTCGCCGGGGTTGTCGAGCTTGAACGGCGACAGGTCGTACAGGAAGTGGTGCTTGTTGGGCGCCGAGAACTTGATCTCGGCGACGGCGTCGTAGCGTTCCAGCACCGCCTTGCCCATCTCCCACAGCGTCTGCTGCAGCGCCAGGCTGTGCACCTGCGCGAACCGGGCCAGCAGGACCGCCCGGATCCCGGCGTACGTGGCGTCCCAGTCGACGTCGGTGCCCACGTACCGCCAGCGGGCGATCAGCGACGTGGCCATGATCCGGTCGCTGGTCTCCTGCAGCGTGGTGTACCGGTCGGTGAGGAATCCGCGAAACTCCGAGCCGGTGCTCTTCAGGACCACCAGATCCTTGAGCCCGGACACGACCCACTCCCGGTCGCCGTCCTTGGTCACCACGGTGGTCCGGATCTCCTGGCCGCGCCGGACGAACGAGTGGTCGTGCGGCGCGCCGTCTACCTCGATGCGATCCCAGAAGTACTCGTCCACCTCGACCCGCGCGCCCTCCACCGGCGCGACATCCTCCACGAAGTGCCGTGCGAGCGTGAGCGCGTAGTCCTCGATCGGGCCCAGACCCTTCTCCTTGGCGTACGCGTAGCAGGTGTTCTTCTGGGTGTCGGTGGGCAGCACCGCGGCCTGGTCGCCGGTCAGGTGGGCGGCGGAGAAGTCGCCTCGCAATGAGGTGGACACGTTGACGTCGCGGATCTCGTGCCGCGGCGTGTCCCGGTAGATGCGGACCACCCGGTTCTCGGCTTTGCCGTACTGATTGGGTCCCAAGGTAATACCCATGGGTTTCAACTCCCTCGATACGTGGAGTAGGCGAACGGGCTGAGCAGTAGCGGCACGTGGTAGTGCTGCTCCGGCCCGGCCACCGTGAACATCACGACGACCTGCGGGTAGAACGTGTCCGGAAAGTAGCCGCCGGTGGAGAACACGAGCCGGTAGTCGCCGGGGTCGAGGCCGGTCGTGAGTTCCGCTACGCGCCCGTCTGTGTCGGTGCGTGCCTGCGCGACCAGGTCGCCGTCGGACCTCTCGAGCCGGACCGGCACGTCGGACGCCGGCCGGCCGGTGGTCGCGTCGAGCACGTGCGTCGAGAGGCTGTTCATGCGCCTCCTTCTCCTCCCCGTTCACCCTTCCGTCCACCCTCCCGTCCACCCTCCCCGCGATCTTGGAGTTGTGGTTGCCCTTTCGCGGCATAGTGCCTGATTTGTGCCAACCACAACTCCAAGATCGACGGAAGGGGTGAGCGGTAAAGATCAGTGCAACTGATCGAAGCGCTGGGTACGCGCGGTGTGGATCGGGTTGGCCTCGGCGACGAGATCGTCGAATCGGTGGTTGGCGATCTTCGCTATCTCGATCAACGCCGTGGCGTGCTCCTGGGTGGGTGAGTTGTTCATCCGCGCCCACCCGCTCTCCAGGATCTGGTTGCGATCCCCGGCGTCACGGACGGCCACGATCAGCGGGATGCCGAACTTCTCCTGGTACGCGGTGGTGAGCTCGGAGAACGCGGTGTGGTCCTCGTCGGTGAGCCGGGTCAGGCCGGCGGTGGACTGATCGGTGTGCGAGTACGCCCCCTCGTCGCCCGACGCCACCGCGTCGCTGCCCAGCGACGGGTAGAAGCTCATCAGCTCCTCCTGCTGTTCCGGCGAAGCGGTGAACAGCGCCTCTTGGAAGGCCCTCCGCAGGTCCTGAGTGTCGCTGAACGGCCGCTGATCGTAGGCCTGCTCGACCATCCACCGCGGGCCCTGGAACAGCGGACCGAAGGTGTCCGCGAACTCTTCCCGCGACATCGAGTTGACCTGCTCGAGGCGGATCTGCCCGGTGCCGGGCGCGCCGGCCACGGCAGCCCCCCGGCTGCGACCCATGTGGTGGAAGACAAGATTCAACAGAATGGCCGTCAGGCTGCCGAGCGTGATGCCGCTGCCGAGGATGATCTGCGCCCACTCCGGGACCGCCTTCGACACGTCGGGCTGGACGGTGACGAGCACGGCCAGGCCGATGCTGGTGCCGACGATGACGATGTTGCGATGATCGTGGAAGTCGACCCGGGACAGAGTCTGGATGCCGACGACCGCGACGGTCGCGAACATCGCGAGCGCCGCCCCGCCGAGCACCGGCGAGGGAATGCTGGCGACGATCGCTGCGATCTTCGGCAACAGCCCCAGGAAGATCATGAAAATGCCGGCTGAGGCGACCACCCAACGGCTCTTGATCCGGGTGAGCCGCACCAGGCCGACGTTCTCGGCGAAGCAGGTGTACGGGAACGAGTTGAGGATGCCGCCCAGGGTGGTGGCCAGTCCGTCGGCCCGCAGCGCCCGCGCGATGTCATGGCGGGTGATGCGCTTGTCAACGATCTCTCCCGTCGCGAAGACGTCACCGGTGGTCTCCACGGCCGTGATCAGCATGACGACGATCATCGAGATGATCGCGGCGATGCTGAACTTGGGCCAGCCGAAGTAGAACGGTGTGGTGACGCCGAACCACGAGGCGTCGGCGACCGACGAGAACGTGGCGTCCCCGAGCGCCCACGCGACGAGGGTACCGACGACCAGGCCGGCCAGGACGGCGATCGTGGCCAGGAAGCCCCGGAAGAAGCGTTGCATCAGCACGATGAGCAGCAGCGTGCCGATGGCGTAGGCCAGGTTGCCGCCGTTGCTCGGCTGGGGGTTCGCGCCGCCGCCCACGACGTCGAGCGCGGCGACCGGCAGCAGGGCGATACCGATGATGGTGATGACGGATCCGGTCACCACCGGCGGGAAGTACTTGATCAGCCGGCTGAAGTAAGGCGCGATGAAGAACGTGAACAGGCCGGCTACGATCACGGCGCCGTAGATGACGACGAGACCGTCGGTGCCGCCGCCCGCTGCCAGGCCGATGGCGATCATCGGCGACACGGCGGTGAATGTGACTCCTTGCAGGAGCGGCAGCCGGACACCGATCTTCCAGAAGCCGACCGACTGGATGATCGAGGCGATGCCGCAGGTGAACAGGTCCGCGTTGATGAGATGAATCAGCTGTTCCGTCGACAGATCGATCGCGCTGGCCAGCAGGATCGGCACGATGACGGCGCCGGCGTAGAACGCGAGGACGTGCTGGATCCCGTAGACGGCGAGCTTGCCGACCGGGAGAACCTCGTCGACGGGGTGCTTGGCACGGGGCACGGTGGATGTGGACATGGGCCACCTCGCAGGGACGCCGGTCGAAGGGGAACTGCTATCCATGATGCGGAAAAGATTTTCCTTATAGCGAAGGAGACTAGGGTCACACCAGCGGAGCGTCAAGACGTCGACGACCGATGATTGGTTGACACCTAACACTGCTATGCCTAGCTTCTCTAGGTATGGACGCCTGGATGCGGCCCACGTTCGCCGTCGCGTGGCTGGCCGGCGGTCTGGGCCTGGTAGCGATCGGCGTGTCCGGCCTGGTCGCCGAGGCGTTCGGCCGGCTCCTCGGGCCGGCGTTCGTGGCCGGCGACGGGCCCGGTGTGACGTATACCGCGGCCCGTTGCGCGGAGTATCTCCGCCTCTTCCCCGCCGCCGGTGGCTGCGCCGGCGCCGCCGCGATGGACCATTGGGGCGAGGTCGTGCAGTTCCGCGTCCTGGCCGGCGTTCTCGGCCTGCTCGCTCTGGCGGTGTTCGGGCTGGCGCGCCGGCGTACGGCGTTCGGCGAGGCGGCATGGCGGCCACCGCGGGGCGCGGTCGCGGTGCCGCTCGGTGCGCTGTTCGCGGTCGCCGGCGCCGGATTCACCGGGCTGTCGCTGATGCAGCTGGCGTACGGCGACCGGGACATGCTCGGCGCCAACCTGTCCGCCGGGATCGTCGCGCTGGCCGGTGCGGCACTCTGTTTTCTCGGGTACGGGCTGGGCCGGCGTCAGCCGGCGGGCACTGCAGCGTAGACCGCCTCGGCGATCGCCTCCTGCCCGTCGGCGTTCGGGTGGTCGCCGTCCGCGGCCAGCAGGGCGGTCGGGTCGAGTGTGCGGCGGTCGCCGCGGAACGCCGCGGTGGTCGGCACGTACCGTGCGCCGGCCTGCCGGGCGGCCCGCTGTAGCGCCAGATTGCAGTAGCGCGTGGCGGCGTGGGCGGAGGCGAGGCCGGCGTCGCCGTACGCTGCACGGCCCACCTCTCCGTCCTTTACAACATTCCAGTAACCGAGCACCAGCACGGAGACCGGAGTGCCGTGCACCGCCAGCACGGTGTCCACAGTGGCCACCACGTTCGCCTCGACCTGGTCGGCGGACGCTTCGTACACCGCATCGTCGCGTTCGTCGTCGAACGCGGCGGCGAGGTCGTTCGCGCCCGCCATGATCAGCACGACGGTGGCGCGCCGCAGGTCGGCCCGGACGTCGGAGTGGCCGACCTCCTCCCGGACGTCGGCCGAGGTGTCCCCGGACTGCGCGAGGTCGATCGAGACGGCGGCCGGCGACAACAGCTGTGCGTACCGATCGGGGAACGGTTCGCAACCGCACCCGGTGCCGACCGGAACCGAATCGCCAAGCGTCACCACCACCGGTGCGCCGGGAAGGTCGGACGGCGGCGGCGGTCCGGCGCAGCCGGACACCGCGACCGCGAGCGCGACCGCCGCCGGGAGCCGCCTCATCCGGTGGCGGGCCGGATCAGGTGGGCGGACAACCAGTCGAACGCCGGCGCCTCCATCGCCCGCCACGCGGGATCGCTGTGGCCGCCGTGGGCCACCACCGCGGTCGTCACCACAAGCGGAGCGTGTGCCAGCCCGGCCAGCAGCAACGCGTTCCGGCGGGCCGGCGGATCGTCGGCCGCCCACGCCAGGAACAACGACGCCGGCGGTTGCGGAAGGTTCGCGAGCCGCCAGGCGTCGTCGTTCATGGTCATCTCACTGCCGTCACCGACCGCGATGCCGGGCGTGGCGTATCCGGAGAGGCTCGCGGCCGCCGCGTATTCGCCCGGATGGCGCAGCAGCAGGTTGGTGGCGCAGAACCCACCGGCCGAGTAGCCGATCAGTCCCCATGCGGCCCGGTCGGCCCGCACTCGCAGATGCGCCCTCGCGTAAGCCGGCACGTCCCGGGTCAGGAACGTCTCCGCCCGCGGGCCGCCGACCAGATCGGTGCACTCGGTGTCGCGCAGTTGCGCCGGCGTCTGGTACGGCATCAGCACCACGGTCGGCGCCATCCGGCCCGCGGCGATCTCCCGGTCGAGGTACGCCTTGACGTCCAGCCGCCGGATCCAGGTCCGTGGCGAGCCGGGGTATCCGTGCGCGGCCTCGATCACCGGGTACCGCAGCCGCCGCTCCCCCTGGTACCCCGGTGGCAGATAGACGAACATCGGCAGATTCAGTCCACTGGTCCGGCCGTCGACGCGGACGCTGATAAGCGTTCCGCCGCCGGCCGGGTCGGCGGGCGGCCGGGCCGCGGCGATCGCGGATCCGGGATGCACCGCAGCGGACCCCGCCGCCGCCACGCCGGTCAGTGCGGACCACGACGGGTAGGCCTCCACCATCCGGTTGAGCTGCAGCCCGGCCGTGGCCACGACGGCGAGCACGCACGCCGCCGCCAGCGCGGCACGCAGCCATCCGGTGGCCCGGTCCCACGACACCGCCAGCAGGACCGCGGTGGCGGCCGTGGCGACGGCGCCCAGCAGAACGATTCCCGATCCGTCCAACCTCACCGCCGGCCCGCCTTTCCGGCGCCGGCGAGCACGGCTCCGCCGGCCGGTGGCAGCTCCAGCGGCGCGGACAGCGGCGGGCCCGTATGGACGGCCGCCCAGTTCTCGGCGACGGCCCAGGCCGATGCGCCGGACGCGGTCAGCACGGCGATCCCGTGTCCGGTCGATGCGGCGCGGTGCGGCCGGCCCGGCCGGACGACCGCGACATCCGCGCCGGCCTGCCGCTGCGGTGTGGCGGCGCCGATCACCACCAGTGCGCCGTAGGGCGGCCCGGACCGGACGAGCCGGCCGCCCAGGGCGGCCTGTCGCGACGTGGTAAGCACCGCCCAGCCACGGGCGTTCACCCGGACGTCGGCGGCGAGGTCGGTGGGCAACGTGGCGAGCGCCGCCGCGGTGGTGCCGGCGGTAGGCACGGCCACGACCCCGACCGCGGCGACTCGCCGCGCCACCCGCACCGCGGCGGCGGCCTGAGTTTGACTGTCCACGAGCGACGCCACGGTCGGATAGGCCACCGACGACCGTCGACGGTAGCCGGCCGGGAACACCACGCGTGGGGTGCCGGCGAGCCGCCACGACGCGATGTCGGCGGGCCGCCACGGCACCGTGACGGCGGCGGTGCCGCGCACCAGCCCGTCCAGGCGGCCGGCCCGCCGTGGCGCGGCGACCGCGGTCGTACCGGTGCGGCCCTCGAGCGCGGCCCAGGACGGGTAGAACAGGTCGGCGCGGTTGACCACCAGCCCGGCGGTGAGGACCACCAGCGTCTCGGTCAGCAGAACGCCGGCCGTGCGGCTGAGCAGCCGCCAACGCCCGAACCGGGACCACAACACCACGGTTGCGGCGCCGGCCACCGCGGTGACCAGGACTGCGACGAGGATCAGGGGTGCGCCGGTGAGCCTCATGGTGCGACTCGCGCGGACACCGGCCTGGCGGCCGCGGCGCGCCGCCGTCCGGACGGGAGGAACGCCTCCGCGCTCAGCACGGCCACTGCGATGCGGGGCAGATCGCGGGCGGTCGGAAAGCAGAGGTAGCGCGGTTGCCACACCGGCTGGTACTTCGCGTTGGCCCGGTACAGCGACTCGATCTGCCACAGCCGGGACGCGGCCCGCAGCATGCGGTGCCATATCCGCAGCACCGGCCCGGCGCCGAGTTCCTCGGCACGGGCGAAGACCGATCGCAGCACGGCGAAGTTCAGCGAGATCCGCCGTACGCCGAGTCCCGGCGCGGTCTCGACGGCGCTGATCACCATGAGCTCGGTCAGTCCATTGTCGGCGGTCCGATCTCCGCGCATGAGGTCGAGGGACAGACCGTCGCCGCCCCACGGCACGAACTGCAACACGCCGCGCAACCGGCCCACGGCGTCCCGGCACAGCACCAGCAGGCAGTCCCCGTCCCCCGGGTCGCCGAAGCGGGACAGCGCCATGGAAAACCCGCGCTCGACCGGCCCGTCCCGGAACGCGTCCGCCGCGCGTACCGCCTCCGCCAGCACGTCCGGTGGCAGCTCGCGCTGCCGAGCCACCGTGCACGAATAGCCGGCCCGCCGCATACGGTTGACCGCCTGCCGGACGACCCGCATCGGGCGGCCCTGCAGCGAGAACGACGCCATGTCCAGGATCGCCTCGTCACCCAGCTCGATGACGTCCAGGCCACTGCGCAGGTACGCCTGGCCGCCCGCTTTACCGCAGGCCAGCACGGCCGGCGTCCAGCCGTGCCGGGAACAGTCGGCAAGCCACGCCGCGATCGCGTCCGGCCACGCCGCCCGGTCACCGATCGGCTCGCCGGCCGCGAGACTGACACCGTTGATCACCCGATAGGCGACGGCGGCCCGCCGGGACGGTGCCCACATCAGCGACTTGTCTGCGCGCAGGGCGAAATAGCCGAGCGAGTCGGCGTCGCCGTACCGGTCCAGCAGCTCGCGCAGGCGTTCGTCCTCGGCGGCGGTCCGTTCCGGCCGGCGGGAGCCCGGCCGCAGCAGCAGAACGGCCGCGGCGCCGCACGCCAGCAGGCCGAACGCGCCGGTGGTGAAGCTCACCGCCTCGGCGCCGAGCGGATGCACGAACCGTAGCGGCCCGGCGACCCCGGCCAGCCCGAGCAGCGCCTCCTCCGCCCACCGTGCCACCCCGGGATGGCCGACCAGCCGGTTCTGCCGGATCGCGATCTCGAGGAAGCCCAGAGCGAACCCGGCGGCGGCGAACCCGGCGAACGTCACCAGCGCACGCCACCGGTTGCGCGGATCGGCGACGGCGTGGAACCGTCCGCGGACCGCGAGAAGCAACGCCAGCAGGCCGGCCGAGACGGCGGCCGCGTCGACGTCGAGTCCCTTGAGCAGGTGCAGCGCCACGCCCGCGGCCGCCAGCACGACGGCGACCTGCCAGGCACGGCGCTTGCCGCGGCGCAGACCCGCGCCGAGGTAGATCATCAGCAGGCCCACGACGGCCGTCGCGGCCCGGGCCGACAGGATCCCCGCGGCCGGTACATATTCGGCGAGCATCGCCATCCGGCCGGTCCGCGCCGGCAGGATCGCGGTGATCGCGTTGTAGGCGCCGGCCGCCTGCACCAGACGGGCGACGGCGTTGCGGGACAGCGGCGGCCGCGACCGCCAGGGCGCCGCGGATCCGGCCTCCGCGTGGTGCCGCATCATCCGGCCATCGTCTTTGCGTGGCCTTGGTGCGACCGGTAAATCCGCTGAGACGTCCCTGAGCATTCCCTGTCTCGCGATCTTGGAGTTGTGGTTACCCTTTCGCGGCAATAGCTCCCGATTCGTTCCAACCACAACTCCAAGATCGCGGAGAGGATCAGGGGAGATCTCCGAAGGCCATGGCGCGGGCCGGGGGTGGGAAGTCGGGATAAGACGTGCCGCCGACGGCGTACCGGAGCGTCCGGGCCACCGCGTCGACGACTCTGGACTCGACGGCGCTGCCCACATGGTCACGCGGATCGGCGGGATCGGCCGCCGTGCCCGCGGCGGCCATCGTGGGCGTGAAGCCCACGAACGTCTCGGTGGTGTTGTCCTCAGTGCTGCCCGTCTTGCCGGCCACCGGCCGGCCGCGGAACATCGCGGCCACCTGCTGGGCGGTGCCGCCGTTGCATCGGTGGTACGCGCTCTGCTGCCCGACTGGGCAGCGCGCCGCGTCGGCCGCGGCGTTCGCGATGTCCGGATCGAGCACGCGATGGCACTGCGGCCCGAGCGCCACCCGATCGCCCTGCGGGTCGGTGACCGCGGACACCGGCAGCGGTGCGCAGTACGTTCCGCCGGACGCCACCGTCGCGTACGCCTCGACCAGTTCCAGCGGCGTCGTGTCGACCACGCCCAGGGTGAACGAACCCCAACCCTCCGCACCGGTCGCCGCCATCGCCGCGTCGGCGGGCGCGCTGAAGCTGATGCCCAGCCGCTTCGCCATCGCGACCGCCGCGGCCGGGCCGACCTGCTCCTCCAGGTGGACGAAGTAGGTGTTCACCGATCGCCCGAAGCCGTCCCACATGGTGCGGTGGCCGTCCATCCACCGTGGGTTGTCGTTGCCCGGGCAGTACCGGCCGCCGCAGGCGTGCGGTCCGGTCGCCGGCCACTCGGTGCGCAGCTTCGCCGGCGCGTCGAACCCGGTGTCCAGCGGCATCCCGTCCGACAACGCGGCGAGCATGGTGAACAGCTTGAAGGTGGATCCCGTCGGATAGCCGTGCAGGTCGCCGCCGCCGGTGATCAGCGGATTCACGGTCTCCCCCGTCCCGGTGCCGTAGCGACGGTTGACGGCCAGCGCCAGCACCTCGCCGGTGCCCGGCCGTACCACCGCGATCGGCAGCGCCCTGCGGTTGCGGTCGCCGTAGACCGCACGACTCTGCCGGGCCGCCTCGGCCTGTACGGACGGGTCCAAAGTGGTGACCACGGTGTAGCCGCCACGGCGCAACGCCAGGTCGCGTTCCTGCACAGTGGACCCGAACGCGGGCTGGCTGTCCCACCAGCGGCGCAGGTAGTCACAGAAGAAGCCCCAGCCGGCATCGCCGCCGGCCGCGGCCGTGCAGCCGTTGGGTTCGGGCGCGCCGGCGAAGTGCAGGCGCTCCGCGGTGGCCCGGGACTGCTGCGCGGGGGTGATGTCGCCGCTCTTCACCATTGCCGCCAGAACGTACCGCTGGCGCGCCCGGGCGGCGGCGTGGTCGCCGGTGAGCGGGTTGTCCCGGTCCGGGGACTGCACGATGCCGGCCAGCAGAGCGGCCTGTGCGAGATCCAGCCGAGCCGGCGCGGTGCCGAAGAACCGGTGGCTGGCGGCGTCGATTCCGTACGCGCCGGCGCCGAAGTAGACGATGTTGAGGTAGTTCGCCAGGATCTGGTCCTTGGTCAGTCGCTGCTCGAGCTCGATCGCGTACTGCGCCTCCCGTACCTTGCGGGACAGCGTGTCCGCGGTCGCTCCGGAACGCTGCGCCACGGTCAGGCGGGGATCCTCCTTGAGGACGTTGCGGACGTACTGCATGGTCAGCGTCGACGCGCCCTGCTCAGCGGTTCCGCTGCGGCTGTCGGACACCAGCGCCCGCGCGACGCCGCGGAGGTCCACGCCGCCGTGCCGGTAGAACCGGGTGTCCTCGGCAGCCACGATCGCCTGACGCATCACCGGGGCCATCTGGCCGAGGCCGATGTCGTGCCGGTCCTCGTCGTAGAACGTGGTGATCAGGCTGCCGTCGGCGGCGTAGATGCGGGTGAGCTGGGCCTGCGCCGGCGTGCGAAGCTCGGCCGGCAGCGGCGCGTCGTGCGCGTCGGCCCAACCGGCGGCCGCGGTCAGGAGCGCGGCGGCCGGCACCGACGCCGCCGCGGCGAGCACGGCGATCAGGACGAACGCGCCGGACAGCTTGGCCACGGCCTTGGCGGACGGGTTCAACGACACCGCCAACTCGGTACCACCGGGCCCTGAGAAACGCCTGAGGATCTTTGTTACCGATCCGTAACCTACTCGCCGGTACGGCGGGGCTTGAACAGGTCGGCCGGTAAGAGCAACATGGCCCGCGGCATCGACGGATTCCGCTGCGTCGGCGCCGGGGGAGGATCCGTGACCGACGTCCAAGCCGATCCGGCGTACGGGCGGACGAACTGGCGCCACTTCGCCGCCGCCATCGGGATACCGGCCGTCATCGTCGCCGGACTGGTGATCGGCCTGGCCCACGGTGCGTTCGCCGCCAGCCTCACCGTCTCCGGCCAGGCGTTCAAGATAACGGCCGACAAGCTGGTGGGCGACGGCTTCACGCAGTACAGCGACGCCCACACGACCGTGGACGGCGAGGCGGTGCCGGTGGCGGTCTCCGGGATCCGGCACGCCAAGCTGTACAACCTCTGCCAATCGGTACGCCCGAAGGGGTCCCCGGTCAGCCTCACGATCCACGCCGGCACCGACGCGAAGCACCCGGCCGAGGCGGACAACCTCCTGATCGGACTGACCGAGCTGCGCGGCGACGCGGTATTCACCGACATCGCCATCGGCGTGGACGCGTCCCAGCTGAGCAAGGGCGGACCGAAAGCGAGGGGTTCGGCCGGCGGGTTCGCCCAGGAGGCCTCGTCGGTCACCATCACCGAC
>DATBGW010000227.1:0-5220 GCA_036557765.1 Actinoplanes sp. | reverse complement strand
CATCCAGGCTGGTTAAGCTTCTTCTTGCGCGCCCCTATCGCCCGCTTCCCCCGTGGCAGGCGATCGGGGCGCGCACCTGTCTGTCCACCGACATTCCCCTCGATCTTGGAGTTTTGGTTGCCTTTATAGGGCTTTACGCCCGATTCGTTCCAACCATAACTCCAAGATCGCGCGGGATGTGGACCGGCGCTAGATCCAGCGGCCGCCCAGCCACATGCGGGCCTGCCACGCTTCGTACGGAATGGTCTTGCCGACGAACACCGGATAGAAGTACAGGAAGCAGAGCGCGACCACGACGACGTACGCGCTGGCCACCACCACCCCGATCAGCTGCCGGTCGGTGCGCGCGGCGCCGGTGGCCATGCCGCCCCGCGGCGTCATGATCGCCCCCAATGCGTACACCACGGCGAGGATGAGGAACGGCAGCGCCGGCAGCACATAGAACGAGAACATCGTCCGGTGGTCGGCGACCGCGTAGTAGAACCACGGCAGCATCCCCGCCACCACGCCGGTGCCGATCGCCAGCGCACGCCAGTCCCGCCGGGCGATGCCGAACCACACCAGCGCGCCCAACGCCGGCAGGAACGACCACCACAGCACCGGCGTACCGAGGAGCAGGATCTCCGCCGCGCAGCTGGAACTGCCGCACGTGCCCTTCGCCGACCAGTAGAACGCCACCGGGCGGCCGAGCAGTAGCCACTGCCAGGGCCAGGACTGATAGACGTGCTTGTCGGTAAGTCCACTGTGGAACTTGTAGGCCTCGTGGTGGTAGTGCATCAGGTTGAGCAGGGCGCCCAGAATCGGCGGTTCGCTCAGACCGTTCGCCGCTCGGTAATGCCGGAAGTAGCCGTCGTTGGTGACGAACCACCCGGTCCACGTGGCCAGGTAGAAGATGGCGGTGAGCACGAAGCTGAGGCCCATCCAGCCCAGGTCGGCCATGATGCCGGAGCCGGCCGGCCGCCGAACGCCGGCGGATCGCCGGGCCTGGATCCGCCACCACACGGCGAGCGCGCCGAAGAACGGCGCGAAGAACAGCGCGCTCCATTTGACGCCGCAGGCCAGGCCGAACAGCGCGCCGGCGACGAGCCCCCACCACGGAACGATCCGCGGCGCGGCGCGCGAATCCCACCCCGCCTCCACCGCCCGCCGCAACCGCCGCCGGTAGTCGTCCCGGTCCAGCAGCAACGCCGCGAACGTCGCGAGGATGAACAGGCCCAGGAAGATGTCCAGCAGCGACGTCCGGGACAGCACCAGCTGGAAGCCGTCCAGCGTCATCAGCAGCCCGGCCGTGCCGGCCAGCACGATCGAGTGGAACAGCCGGTACGCCACCCGGATCAGGATGAGCACCATCAGCGTGCCGGCGATCGCGGTGGGGAACCGCCAGCCCAGCTCGTTGTTCCCGAACGCCTTCTCGCCGAGCGCGATCAGCCACTTGCCGAGAGGCGGATGCACGACGTACGCGGGACCGTGGGTCTTCTCGTCCCACTCCACGCCGTGGTGCAACATGTCCCAGGCGTCGGTCGGGTAGTAGACCTCGTCGAAGATGTAGCCCTTCGGCCGGCTGATCCCGACCAGCCGCAGGATCGCCGCGATCGCCACGATCACGCCGGTGACCAGCCACGAGTACGGATTCAGCCCGTCGTCCAGGGTCGCCAACCGGCGCCGGACCACCACGGGCACCCGCCGGACGCCGGACGGCGCCGGCTCGGCCGGGCCGGGCGGCACGACCGCGATGCCGGTCTCAGCTGTCGCCGAAGTCACCTCGCGATCGTAGGCCGCCGCAGCCCGCTCCGGTCGCCCGAGGCGGTGCACCGCGGATGTGATGGACTCTGCTGATGGCGGGAACGGGCGGCGGACGCGTCGTGCTGGCCGGGGCGCCGCTCGGCAACGCCGGCGACGGGTCGGCGCGGCTGCGGGAGCTGCTCGGCACCGCCGACGTCGTGGCGGCCGAGGACACCCGCCGGCTGGCCCGGCTCGCCCGCGACCTCGGCGTCGCGGTCACCGGCCGGATCGTCTCGTACTTCGACGGGAACGAGGAACGCCGCACGCCGGAGCTGCTCGAGGCCGTGCGCGCGGGCGGGGTGGTCGCCGTGGTGACCGACGGCGGCATGCCCAGCGTGTCGGACCCGGGTTACCGCCTGGTGCGTGCCGCGCTGGACGCCGGCTTCCCGGTGAGTGCCGTGCCGGGGCCGAGTGCCGTGACCACCGCGCTCGCGGTGTCCGGGCTGCCCAGCGATCGGTTCGTGTTCGAGGGCTTCCTGCCCCGGTCGGGGTCGGCGCGCCGGGCGCGGCTGCGGTTGCTCGCCGCCGAGCCGCGGACGCTCGTGTTGTTCGAGGCGCCGCATCGCATCGCGGGCGCGCTCGCCGACCTCGCGACGGCGTTCGGCCCGGAGCGGTCCGCCGCGGTGTGCCGGGAACTGACCAAGACGTACGAGGAGGTGCGCCGCGGCTCGCTGGCCGAGCTGGCGGAGTGGGCCGCCGAGGCGGCGCCGCGCGGCGAGATCACCGTCGTGGTGGCCGGTGCGGGCCGCCCCGAGCGGCCGTCCGACGACGAGCTGCGGGCGGCGGTGGCGCATCGCGAGGCCGCCGGTACGTCCCGGCGCGACGCCATCACCGCCGTGGCGGCCGAGTACAGCCTCCCCAAGCGCGAGCTGTACGCCCTCATCCACGCCTGAAACAACCGTGCCGATCTTGGAGTTGTGGTTGGCACGTACGGGTCCTAAACGCCCATAAGGGCAACCACAACTCCAAGATCGCAGGGTTAGAACGCCGCCGCTAGAAAGCCGGCCAGCAGGATCAATGGTCCGGCGAGGCTCATCAGCAGGGCGGTGCGCCGGGCCCGTAGCGTCTCCAACCGGCGGGTGCCGGTCAGCCCGGCGATGCCGATGCCGCACAGCAGCACCAGGACGAAGCCCAACACCCAGCGCAGGTGGACGAGCAGGCCGGTGTTCCCGACATACGCCTGCCGGCTGTGCGGGTCCACCATCCGGGCCGCGGCGGTCGATCCCGGGGCGCGGTGCGCCGGGTCGACACCGAGCACCGTGACCTTCTGCACCGCGAAGGCGCCGTCGGTCGCCGCGAACGAGCCCGTGCAGCGCTGTGTCACGCCGGAGCCGATGCACCGCGCCACGGTGGCGGTGCCGCGGTCGCCGTGCCCCACTGCGAGCCAGAACGGTTCGGCGCTGACCCAGGAGAAGAACGTCGCGATCAGCGCGAGCGCGACGAGGCCGACCAGGCCGGGCGCGGCCCGCCGTGGCGAGCGTCCGGTCCGGCGGACCCGGCCGCCCGGGCGGTTCACCGGTTCGGCGACGGGCGTGCCGGTGGCCGGCGCTGGATTCGTGGCCGCCGACCGCTCCTCCTCGGTCAGCCAGAACGGTGACTCCTCGATCCGGGACAGCTTGACGTCGAGCTCGGCCGGATCCCTTCCGGCGGCCCGGCCGCGGTCCAGCGGCACGGTCGGGCGGTTGCGCTGGGGTTCCGGCAGCACCATGACATCGTCCGGGCCCGGAACCGCGGGCGGCTGCAGTTCGTCGGCCGCGTCCTGCGCGCCGGCGGCGTGGGCGTCGAGCGTCTCGCCGAGCATCGGGTTCGCCTCCGCGGCGGGCTCGGCTGACTCCGCCGCGGCCGGAGTGGATCGGCGGCGAGGCTCCCGCGGCCGGCCGGCCACCTCGGCGAGCGCTTCCGCCTGCTCACGGTCGCCGTCACCACGCCACCAGGCGGCGTCCGGGTCGAACGACCACGGGTTGCCCTCGGTACGAGGCGTTTCCCCAGGTTGCGGCGCGTTTCCGGTCACCGGTCCATTGGACACCGCATCGCGGCGGTGATCACGGCAATATCCGGCGTGTCGGGCAAATGGTATAGGCAGCAATCCCTTCGCGGCCGACCCGGGGCGGTCACTACGCTTGACCGCCATGAGTCACGTTCTCGCCGCGGTCGCCTGGCCGTACGCCAACGGCCCGCGTCACATCGGTCATGTCTCCGGCTTCGGGGTGCCCTCCGACGTTTTCAGCCGGTACATGCGGATGTCCGGCCACGACGTGCTCATGGTGTCGGGTACCGATGAGCACGGCACGCCGATCACGGTGCAGGCGGACGCCGACGGTGTCACGCCGCGGGAGCTGGCGGACCGGTACAACCGCGTCATCGTGGAGGACCTGCGCGGCCTCGGCCTGTCGTACGACCTGTTCACCCGGACCACCACGCGCAACCACTACGCGGTCACTCAAGAGTTGTTCGCGGGCCTGTACCGCAACGGCTACATCGTCGCGAAGACGACGCTTGGCGCGATCTCCCCGTCCAGCGGACGGACGCTGCCGGACCGCTACATCGAGGGCACGTGCCCGATCTGCGGTTTCGACGGCGCCCGCGGCGACCAGTGCGACAACTGCGGTAATCAGCTCGACCCGGAGCAGCTGATCAATCCGCGGTCGAAGATCAACGGGGAGACGCCGGAGTTCGTCGAGACCGAGCACTTCTTCCTGGACCTGCCCGCCCTCGCCGAGGCCATCGGCCAGTGGCTGGATCAGCGTGAGGGCTGGCGGCCGAACGTGCTGAAGTTCTCCCGGAACCTGCTCGACGACCTGCAGCCCCGCGCGATCACCCGGGACCTCGACTGGGGTGTGCCGATCCCGCTGGACGGCTGGCGGGACCGTGCCGACAAGCGGATCTACGTGTGGTTCGACGCGGTCATCGGCTACCTGTCGGCGTCCATCGAGTGGGCCCGCCGGTCCGGCGATCCGGAGGCGTGGCGGCGGTGGTGGTCCGCCGACGGCGATGGCAAGGACGCGATCGGGTACTACTTCATGGGCAAGGACAACATCGTCTTCCACTCGGTGATCTGGCCGGCCCTGCTGCTCGGCTACGCCGGCGAGGGCGACAAGGGTGGCGAGCCGGGCGAGCTGGGCCGGCTGAATCTGCCCACCGAGCTGGTATCCAGCGAGTTCCTCACCATGGAGGGCCGCAAATTCTCCTCGTCCCGGCGGGTGGTCATCTACGTCCGCGATTTCCTCGACCGGTACGACCCCGACGCGCTGCGTTACTTCATCGCCGCGGCCGGCCCGGAGAGCACCGACACCGACTTCACCTGGGCCGAGTTCGTCCGGCGCAACAACGACGAGCTGGTTGCCGGCTGGGGCAACCTGGTCAACCGGTCGGTCTCGATGGCGGCCAAGAACTTCGGCGCCATCCCGGAGCGGGGCGAGCTGACCGCCGACGACGAGG
>DATBGW010000226.1:0-24039 GCA_036557765.1 Actinoplanes sp. | reverse complement strand
CCTGGGTGAGCCGCAGGATCGCGAGCCCGCGGGCGGCGTCGAGCCGGCCCACCGAGGGTGAGATGTCGGCGTCCACCGCGAGACCGGACCGGCGGGCGGTGTCCACCGCCGCCCCGAGTGCGGCCGGCAGCGCCGACGGCTCGATCGCGGCGAGCGCCGCGTCGCCGCGTACGCCTTCGGGGTCGCGCAGCAGCGCGACCAGCCGGCGCAGGTCCGCGAGCGCCGTGGTGCCGGTGCGGTGCACATCGTCGAACACCTCGACCACCCGCGGATCCAGACCGGGCAGCACATGCCGGGCCACGCCGGCGCGCAGAACCATGGAGGCGACGTGGTGGGCCACGACGTCGTGCAGCTCGCGGGCGATCGCGGCGCGCTCGCCCGCGCGGGCGGCGCGTTCCTCCGATTCCCGGCGCCGCTGCTCCTCCGCCGCCCGCTCCTGGGCCTGGACGCCGAGCTCCCGGGTGGTGCGGATGACCAGCCCGAGCAGCAGCGGCAGGCCGATCGAGACGGTGAGCCCGAAGACCGTACCGGGCAGCTGACGCCACGGGTCACCGATGGCGTCGGTCAGGCTCACCGCGGCGAGCACCCCGGCGGCCAGCCAGACGGTCCGCAGCCGGGGTGCCCACATGGCCACCTCCAGCAGCATCCAGCTGGAGCCCACCACGTTGATCGTCGTGTCGTCGATGGTCCAGATCGCGACCGCCAGGAGCCCGGTCTGGACCAGCATGCTGACCAGCGGACGGCGGTGGAAGGCCAGCGCGGAGGCGAACGCGAGGCCGGCCAGCAGGAGCTGCGGGCCGGTCGGGCTGTGCCCGGCGGCGTGCGTCCCGAACACCAGGTAGAGCACGCCGCTGGCGTCCAGAAGCAGCATCCGGACGAACGTGTCGCGCACGTCGAACAGCCGACCGGCCCAGCCCATGAGATCACCCTATGCGTTCGGCCACCGGTGCCGGCACGGCGAGGACGGGCACCGCCGCGGTCCGCCGGCGGACCACCAGAGCACCGGCGGCCGCGGTCGCCACCGCGATCGTTCCCCACACGGCCAGCATCATCATGTCCGGGTGCACCAGGGACTGGCCGCGCAATGCCTGCCAGGTCAGCGACACGGTGAAAGCGGCGTACGCGGCACCCGCCACCACGAGCAGCCGCACCCGCGTGGCCTCGTCCAGCCGGTTCCGGAGAACGTACAGCGCGATCGCCAGCAGCGGCAGCGCCTGCAGCGCGTGCAGGCCGACGAAGTGCCCGATCCGCAGGTCGCCGCCGACCGTGCTCCAGCCGACCAGCGGCAGGCCGGGTCCGCCGTCCGCGAGGCCGACGGTGTGCGCGCCGCTGATCCCCTCGGCGCCGCCCGCGGGCGCCTGGCTCGGCAGCACCATCGGCACGGCGGCGAGCATGCCCAGCAGCGACAGACCCAGGCCGAGCCGCACCGCGTACGCGGCGGCCCGGTCCGCGATCCGCTGCCGTGCCGCCACCACCGCGATGACGAGATGGGCGGCGAACAGCACCGAGATCGCGATGCCCATGGCGCTCCACAGCGCCGAGTTCAGCGGTGTGGTGTCGTTGTAGTGGCTGGTCTGCCCACGGATCACCTGACCGACGATGACGATCATCTCGATCGTGAACATGGCGATGATGACGGTGGCCGCCCACTCCGCGACGCGGCTGCGGCGCGGCAGCAGCGACAGCATCCAGGCGATGGTGATCCCGTAGATCGCTATCGAGATCGCGAACTTGAACGGCTTGATCCAGATCGGCACGCCGGTCAGGATCCGCGGGTCGACGAAGATGCCGACCAGGGCGACCGCGGCGACGACGCCCATGATTCCGGTGAAGATCATCAGAGGGCGGTGCCAGCGTGCCGCCCCGAGCAGCGTGGTTGTCATGGGACGAATGCTCGCCGCCGGAACGCCGCGGGTCGCCCGACCGCAAGCCCGAGTCGCGACCGCTGGTCCGAGCCCTCTCTCCTACTCAGGGAGGAGGTGGCGATACTGATCAGGTGGACGACGTGGTGTTTCCCCGCACGCCGGATGGGCGGCGCAGCAGCACGGAGCTGGGCCGCGCCGTGGTGGCGGACGCGTTGCGGGCCGTCGATCCGACCGCGGCCACGGCCGCCGAGCGGGAGGCCGACTGGCGGCGCGGCTATCTGCCGCACTTCCGCCGCCTGGTCGAGGCCGGCCTGGCGGACGGCGGGGCCGCCGGCTACCGGATCGCCGAAGCGGGACTAGCGGCTCTGCACGCCCGGATGCGGTTGTCCCGCGATGGCGCGGAGGTGCCGCTGGCGGACGCGTTCCGGGCAGACACCGGCCGGCCACTGGACACCGTCGAAACAGTCGGCTCCGGCAAGCCGGAGCGGGAGCTGCTGCTGCCGTACCGCGGGGAGATGCTGCACGGCGGCGCGCTCCAGCGGCGGCTGGACGCCTGGGTGACCGCCGGGACGATCGAACCGTCCTGCGCGGAGGCGGTCCGCGAGGTGGCCGCGAACCCGGACTGGCTCGACCTCTCCGACCAGCGTCTCGTGGTGCTCGGCGCGGCGGCCGAGATGGGCCCGCTGCCCGCCGTCCTGGGTTGGGGCGGCACCGTCGTCGGCGTGGATCTGCCGCGTCCGGAGCTGTGGGAGCGGCTGACGGCGGTCGCGGAGGCCGGTGGTGGCCGACTCCTGGCGCCCGGATCGCCGCGCGGGACCGGTGCGGACCTGTTCAGCGATCTCGCCGCCGTCGCCCAGTGGCTGGGCGGCATGGACCAGCCGCTGATCCTGGGCAACTACGTGTACGCGCCGGGCGCGGACTACGTCCGGCTGTCGGCGGCGGTGGACGCGCTCAGCGTCTACCTGAGTCAGCGCCGGAACGACGTCGCGCTGGCGGTGCTGGCCACCCCCACCGACGTGTTCGCCGTGCCGCCGGACGCTGTAGCGCAGGCCACGGAACGGTACGGCCGGCGCGGCCGGCGCGCCCGGGTCACACGCACCCTCTCCGGCGGACGACTGCTGCGGCCCAACTATCCGGACGCCGACCCGGAGTCTCCCGGCATCAGCGACAGCCTGGTCCCGCAGCAGGGACCCAACTACGCGCTCGCCAAGCGGATTCACCGCTGGCGGGCGTCGCTGGGCCGCCGCGACGGCGTCGCGAGCTTCGCGGTCGCACCGCCCACCCGCACCCGGTCGGTGCTGAGCAACCGGTTGCTCGCCGCGGCGTACACCGCGGCGCATCTCTTCGACGTCGAGGTGTTCGCGCCGGCCACCGCCAACCGCCTCATGGCGGTGCTGCTGGTGCACCAGATCCGCCGGCCGCGGGCGGCGGCCCCGGCCGCCTGGCGGGATGAGACCGTCGCGGCCGTCCACGGTGGACTGTGGCGGGCCGCCTACCAGCCGCGCAGCGCGCTCGGGCTGGCCGCGGTCCGTGGTCTGGTCAGCGGGCGGCGCTGAGCGGTGTGATCAGCTCGACCAGGTCATCCCGGGTGGGGCCGTCCGGTACCGGCGCCCGCCAGCCGCCGGCGTAGATGGCGTGTGCCCGCGGCTCCACCTCCGCCAGCGACGCCGGTAGCGCGTTCATCCCCAGGTAGGGTCCCACGACACGCATCAGCGACGGGTCTTTCTGGGCCGCGGCGACGATGTGCCCCGAGGTGAGCGGCCGGGACAGGTCGACGTCCTCGCCGTCCCACTGGCGGACCTCGTCGGCGTCCCAGGCCATGTGGTCGGAGTACCAGGGACGGATCCACTCGGTGCACCACGCGTCGAACTCGAGCGTCACGTCGACCGGGTCTCCGTTCCGGTCGAGCAGCGCCAGCAGCTGCCGCACCTGCAGCAGGGAGGTGGCGATGCCACGCCCGGCGGTCGGGTTGGTGGTGCAGACCGTGTCGCCGACGTGGATCAGGCCGGGCAGGCCGACGCGGCCACGTTCATCGAGCTGGCCGCGGTAGGTGTTGAACAGGTGGCCACCGGGCAGCACCGGTGTGATCGGCCGGCTCCGGTCCGGTGACGTCCAGTCGGACAGCCCCGGCACGGCTCGGGCGGCCGCCTCGAACGCGTCGGCGAACCGCAGGTCGGCGAGCACCCGGTCGGTACTCCGCCGCGCGATCAGCGCGCAGAACGTGCGGTTGTCCTGCTGGAAGACGCCGATCAGATAGCCGCGCATCCGCTGGATCAAGCCGATCGGCGCGTTGATCGGGCCGTTGCCGGCGCCGGGCAGCAGCTCGTAGTGCCGGGTCACGTAGGAGAGCCCGCAGTCGGCGCCCTCCTCCGGCGCGCGCAGGTCGTCACCGATGCGCCCGGACCGCCCTGATGCGTTCAGCACCAGGTCCGCGCGCAGCTCCTGCCCATCGACCCGCAGGCCGGTCGCGAGTCCCCGTTCGCTCAAGATGCCGTCCACGTGGCCGGGTAGCAGCGTCACGCCGGGCTCGGCCACCGCGGCGGCGCGCAGGACGCGTTCGAACGTGCTGCGCCGGCACTGCATGCCGACGAACCGGCCGGCCTGGTCACCGCCCGGCGGCATCTCGGCCCACTGCGCCCCGGCGGCCAGCAGCGCCTGCCGCATCTCGGGAATCTCGGCGTCCAGCGCGTCCAGGATCTGCTGGCGGATCGCGTGCGGATGGTGGAACTGCATGACGCCGCGTCGCTCCCACGTGCCGTCCGGCGCTGGGCCCCGGTCCCGGTCCACGACCGTTACACGGTGTCCACGGCGGGCGAGAGCGATGGCGCTGAACAGCCCGGTGGGGCCGGCGCCGACGATGGCGGCATGCATGACGCCGAGGCTATGGCGGAAGTGGGGCATCGCCCAGGCTGAGTCGGGATGCCGTCACCAGCGGATACGCTCGCCGGGTGGGAATCGCCGGTCTGGTGCTGGCGGCGGGTGGCGGGCGGCGCTACGGCATGCCGAAGGCGCTCGTGCGGTCCGGCGGCGGCCGGCTCTGGGTGGAGCGGGCCGCGGACACGCTGGCCGCCGCCGGATGCGACGACATCGTCGTCGTGCTGGGCGCCGCCGCCGATCGCGTCCGGGCCGCCGCGCCCGCGTTGCCCTATGTCGACAATCCGGACTGGCCGACCGGTATGGCGTCGTCATTGCGCGTGGGCCTGGCGGCGCTGGCCGGCACGGACGCCGTGGCCGCGGTGATCCTGCTGGTCGACATGCCCGGCGTCACGGCCGCCGCGGTACGGCGGGTCATGGCGCACGCCGCACCGGACGCGCTCGTGATCGGCGGCTACGGCGACCGGCGCGGCCATCCCGTGCTGCTCGGCCGCGACCACTGGGCCGGGGCGGCCGGCGCCGCCACCGGCGACCATGGCGCACGGGATTACCTGCGGGCGCACGCCGATCTCGTCCACATCGTGCCGGTCGGCGACGTCGCGGACGACGCGGACATGGACCGTCCGTGATCTGATGACGCCGTGTTGCATCTGCGGATCATCGTGCCGTCCGGGCGCAACGCTGACGTGGAGCGGCTGTTGAGCGAGAGCACATCGGTCACCCACGTGGTCGTGCTGCCCGGTGTTTCCCGGGACCCCGTCGGCGACCTCATCCTGTGCGATGTCGTCCGGGAGGGCGCGAGTGATCTCATCGAGAGCCTTCGCGACCTCGGCATCGAACGGGACGGCTCGATCACGGTGGAACACGTCGACACCATGCTGTCCCGGAGCGCCGACCGGGCCGAGAAACGCGTTCCCGGCCTGGGTGTCGACGCCGTCGTCTGGGAGCAGATCGAACAGACCACCGGCGAGGAAGCGGAGCTGTCCGGGGCGTTCCTCACGTTCATGATCGTGGCGACCGCGATCGCCGGCATCGGTGTGCTGCTCGACCAGCCGATCCTCATCGTCGGCGCGATGGTGGTCGGGCCCGAATTCGGAGCGCTCGCGGCGCTGTGCGTCGGACTCGTGCGGCGCCGCGCATGGCTGGTCCGACGCGGTCTCGTCGCGTTGCTGGTCGGCTTCTCGGTTGCCATCGTGACCACTGTGCTCACCACGTGGCTGCTCGACGCACTCGGACTCGTGAACAAGCAGATGCTGCTCGGGCCCCGCCCGTTGACGAGCTTCATCTGGCAACCCGACGCGCTGAGCTGGGTGATCGGATTCCTCGCCGGCATCGCGGGCATGCTGTCCTTGACGTCGGCGAAAGTCGGCACGCTGGTCGGCGTACTCATATCCGTGACAACCGTGCCGGCCGCGGCGAACGTTGCGGTTGCCGCGGCGTACGGCGTAGGCCGGGAGGCGGCCGGCTCGGCGCTGCAACTACTGATCAACCTCACGGCGATCGTCGTCGCCGGCGTGCTGACGCTGCTCATCCAACGGCTGGCGTGGGAGCGGCACCGGAGACGTCTGGGTACAGCCACCTGAATCCGGCTGTTCTCGGTTAAGGTCCGATCGTGGCTTCCCCGATCTCGTTGGGCACGTGGCCCACCCCGCTCGAGACGGCGCCCCGGCTGGCCGCCGCGCTGGGGCTGAACGAGCTGTGGATCAAGCGGGACGACCTGAGCGGACTGGGCGGCGGTGGCAACAAGGTCCGCAAGTTGCAGTACACCTGCGCCGAGGCGCTGGCCGCCGGCGCCACCACGCTGATCACCACCGGCGGACCGCAGAGCAACCACGCCCGGACTACCGCCGCGGCCGCGGCCCGGCTCGGGCTGCGCGCCGTGCTGGTGCTGGCCGGTGGCCCGCTCGAGCCCGATCGCGGCAACCTGCTGCTGGACAGCCTGGCCGGCGCGGAGATCGTCTGGGCCGGGCGGACGCCGCTGGACCAGTGCGCCGAGGCGACCGCCGCGGAGCTGCGCGGCTGGGGCGCACGGCCGTACATCATCCCGTTCGGCGGCTCGTCGCCCGCGTCCGCGCAGGGCTATGTGGACTGTGCGCGGGAGATCGAGCAGCAGCTCGGCGAGTTCGACCGGATCGTCGTGGCGGTGGGGTCCGGCGGCACGATGGCGGGGCTGGTGTCGGCGTTCGGCGTCGAGCGGGTGTTCGGCGTCGACACCGGCGCGGTCGCCGATCCGCACGCGGCGGTGGCCGCGCTGGTCACGGACGTCGCCCCGGCCGACCTGCAGATCGACCGGCGGCAGATCGGTCCCGGCTACGGGGCGTTCACCGAACGGGCCCGCGAAGCAATCAAGCTGGCCGCCCGCGCCGAGGGCCTGTTCCTGGACCCGACCTACACCGGACGCGCCATGGCCAGCCTGGTCGCCGGGTCGGTGCCGCGCGAGGGACGCACGGTGTTCCTGCACACCGGCGGGCTGCCCGGCCTCTTCCGGTAGCTCTTCACCGGCGCAGCAGTGCCCGCGCCCGGGCGCGCAGATCCGGGTCGGCCGGGTTGGCCGGCCGCGGTGGCGACGTGCTGATGCCGAGCTCTTCCCGGACGGCGGCCTCGAACTGCTGCATCACCAGCGGCACCTGCACGAGTAGTTCGCGGGCGTGTTTCCCGGGCTCCACCCCGGGCACCTGCGCCGGCTTCAGCCCGCCGTACAACTGCTCCAGCAGTTTGTGCACTGCAAGCGCTCCGCTGCGCACCGGCCCGGAAGCCAGTAGCCGTACCTGCATCAGCGCCGGCCCGACCTCGTCGAGGTACGTCATGGGATCCGGCGCGTTCTCCGCCGCGAGCGTGGTGCGCAGCCGGTAGAACGCGCGCTCGAACACCGCCATCAGATCGACGTACGCGCTCTTGCGCTCGTCGTACCACCGGCGGGTGCGGCGGGACCGGCCGAAATCCTGGCGGCCGGTGGCCAGCAGCGCCGCGGCGGCGCCGCCCAGCGCGAACAATGCGGCGATGAGGGGCAGCCCCCACCACGGGATCGCAGACACCCGACCACGGTAGCGACTATCCCGCAGTGCGGTTGAGTGCCGCGTCGATCGCCTCGAGCGCCGCGTCCACCACCGCGTTAGCCGACATCCGGCCGGCCCGGCGCCTGGTCGCGGCGAGCCGGTCCGGCCCGAGCCGTTCCGCCACCGCCGTACGGGCGCGGTCCAGCCGCTCCCGCTCGGCCGCGTACAACGGCGAGGCCGGCACTGCAGCGTCGACCAGCGCGGCGGTCTCGTCCGCGCCGATCCGGGCCAGCAGCACGACCAGATTGCGCAGCGCGGCGGCCTGCAGCATGTCGTTCCCGGCGCGGCGCCACAGCGTGAGCACGGCCCGGAAGCTGATCAGCGCCGCGACCGGGTCGCCGTGCCGGCTGCGGATCGCCACCGCGGCGGATTCCGCCGCCGCCTCGAAGAGCCGGTCCTGTACCCCACCGGCCAGCTCCGCAGCCTCGTCGAGCAGCGCCAGCGCGCGGGGCGGATCGGTGTCTGCGAGCGCCTCGCCCAAGCCGTACAGCGCCTCGGCCCGGGCGCTCGGGTTGCCGGAGGCGTCGGCGACCTCGAGCGCGGTCCCGGCCAGCCGGCACGCCGCTTCACTGGAACCGGAATACGCCAGCACGAGCACCTCACCGACCAGTCCCGACGCCTCGAGGGCGGGCCGGCCGATTCCCCGGGCGATCCGCGCCAGTTCCCGGTAGTGGGCGGTGGCACCGTCCGGGTCACACGCCACGAGGAAGACATCGGCGAGCGCCTCGTGCGCCGGGTAGGTGTCCGGCGCCGCGGCCACCGCCTGCCGCGCGAGCTGCTCGGCGAGCGCCAGATCGCCGCGACCCCAGGCGTGGTTCGCCGCGGCCGCCAGCGCTGCCGGCTGCCGGGCGTGCCGTCCCCAGGCGAGCACTTCGTAGTGCTGCCGGCGGTATCCGTACCGGTACAGCGCCCCGGCGATGCGGCCGGCGGTCTCGGTGTCGGCCCGCGCCACCACCTGCCGCAGGTCGGGCAGGAGCGCGTCGATCTCGCGGACCGCGGCGGCCTGGTCCGGCCCGAGCAGCCGCTCGGCCTGCTCCTCGACCGCCGTCACCATGGCCGCCGCGTGCCGCGGTCGCACCGCCTCCGCATCCGGCCCGGCGGCGTACGCCCGGACGGTCTCCAGCAGCCGGTACCGCCGCGGCCCGTGCCGGGCGACCAGCGACCGATCGACCAGTGCCGCGATCACCGCGGCGAGGCGCGCCCGCGGCAGCCGCTCGTCGGCCACGACCGCCTCGGCCAGCGCCACGGTGAACCCGCCGGCGAACACCGCGAGCCGCCGCAACGTGAGCCGCTCCTCGTCGTCCAGCAGCCGGAACGACGAATCCAGCACGGCGCGCAACGTCCGGTGCCGGGCGTCCGCCGTGCGGCGCCCACGGGTGAGCAGGTCGAGCCGATCTCCCAGCCGGGCGCGCACCTCCGCCACCCCGAGCACCGCGGCCTGGGTGGCGGCGAGTTCGATGGCGAGCGGCAGCCCGTCCAGCTCGGCCACGATCTCGGCGACCGCCGGATCGCCGGCGCCGGAGCCGTCGGCGGCCCGGTCCCGGAACAGCCGCACGCCCGCCGCGGGCGCCAGCGGCCCGAGCGTCAGGACGCGCTCGCCGTCCACGCGTAGCCGTTCCCGGCTGGTCACCACGATCCGCACGCCGGCGCCCAGCAGCGCCTCGACCAGCTCGGCCGCCGCGTCGACGAGGTGCTCGCAGTTGTCCAGCACGATCAGCGGCCGCCAGCGCGCGGCCGCGGCCGCCACCGCAGCCGCCACGTCGGCGCCGGGACCGACGGCCGCGCCCACGGCGACCGCGACCGCCTGCCGGAGATCGTCGCCGCCGCGCACGTCGGCCGCGTCCACCCAGGCGACCCGCGACGCGGCCCGCACGGTCTCCGCGACCAGGCGCGTCTTGCCCACGCCGCCGGGCCCGACCACGGTGACCAGGCCGGGGTCCGCGAGCAGCTTGGCCAGCTCCGCCTGTTCCGCGTCGCGACCGACGAACGACGAAAATCGCAGTGGTACGCGTCCGGCCGGCTCCCGCCGTCGCCCGGCGGCGACCACGTCCGGTCCAGGCCGTTGCGCCGGCGCCGGGCGGAACCGCGGGTCGGGCCCGCCCACGTCCGCCGCCCCCATCTCGCCGCGCGGGCCGATCTCGCCGCGCGGGCCGATCTCGCCGCGCGAGCCGATCTCGCCGCGCGAGCCGATCTCGCCGCGCAGCAACGCCACCTGCAGCCGCCGCACCGCGCCGGACGGATCCATGCCGAGCAGATCCACCACCGCGTCGGAATGCCGCCGCAGCAGCGCGGCCGCCTCGGCGCTCAGACCCGCGGCAGCGAGCGCCCGCGCCCGGATGAGCGCGCCGTGCTCCCAGCACGGGTCGGCGTCCACGGCGGCCGCGAGCCGGGCGGCGGCGTCCCCGGCGCGCCCGTCCGCCAGCAGCAGGTCGGCCCGCCGCGCCAGCGCGCTGTGGTACGCGTCGGTGAGCCGCGCGGCGCGTCCGGCGAACGGCTCGTCCGTAAACTCCGGCAGCGGCGGCCCCCGCCACAGCGCCAGCGCTTCGTCCAGCCCGGCGGCCCCGGCAGCGTCGCCGGCCAGCGCCTCGAAGCGCAGCGCGTCGACCCGGTCCGGTGGCACCGCCAGCCGGTAGCCGGCCGGCTCGAGCACGATCAGCGAGGGGTCGCCGAGGACTGCGCGCAGCCGGGCGACGTGGGACTGCAGGCTGTTGCGGGCCGAGGCGGGTGGATCGTCCCGCCAGACCGCGTCGACCAGCCGTGCCACCGGTATCGGGCGTCCCGCGTCCAGCGCCAGCGTGGCGAGCACCACCCGCTGCCGCGCGCTGGTGATCGCGATCGAACCGCGCGGTCCGACCACCTCGAACGGCCCGAGCAGCCGGACCAACACCCCCCGACCCTAGCCAACCTCCGCCGATCTTGGAGTCCCCACCCTCCCGCCGATCTTGGAGTTGTGGTTGCCCTTATATCCGTTCCATACCTGTTTGGTCCAACCACAACTCCAAGATCGGGAAGGTGACATCGCACCGGGGCCGTCTGACGCTCCAAGATCGCGGATGGCCGTGTGGCGGTGGCCGGCGAGTCAGTCGTGCAGCCGGTAGAAGCGCCAGAAATCGTTCTCGATGTCGAGGACCTCGGGCTTGCCGAAGCCGGCGGCCGTCGCCCATCCGACCAGCGTGGGTGCGCGCAGGCAGGTGCCGTTCGCGGCGTCCGTGCCCTCGGCGCGGGTGGCCGGCAGGCAGTGCAGAACGCTGAACGCGTACTGCAGCCGTTCCACCTCGTCGCCGGGCGGCGAGAACTCATCGGCCACCCGCTCGTCGCCGATGAACACGCTGCCGCCGTCCGCGAGCTGGGCCCGTGCCGCGGTCAGCACCGCAACGGGCTCGGCCATGTCGTGCAGCGCCTCGAAGATGGTGACCAGGTCGACCGGGCCGAAGCCGTCCAGCGACGTGGCGTTGCCGACCGTGAAGCTGACCCGGTCGGCCACGCCCGCCTCGGCGGCGTTGCGGCGCGCCTCGGCGATCGACGGCTCGTCCAGGTCGACGCCGCGCACCGAGATGGACGGGTACGCGAGCGCGAGCGTCACCGACGAGTGGCCGACCCCGCAGCCGAGGTCCAGCACCCGGGCCGACGGAGTGGACCGCAGCCGGTCATGGATCTCCGGAACGGCCGGAAGCCACTCGCTGGTCAGCTGGTGGTTGAACATCGGCCGGTTGAACTCGGCGATGCCGTGCCGGAAGTGGACGCCGTAGTCGGCGTACGGGACGCCTTCGCCGGTGCGGAACGCCGCGACGACCTTGGGCGTGAGGATGCCCAGCCCGACCGCGAACTGCCCGGCCGTGCCGAGGTAGTACGGGCCGCCGGCGTCCAGCAGCACTGCTGCGGTGGCCTCGGGCAACGTGAACGAGCGGGCGTCAGCATCCGGCGCGTTCCTTGCAACGGCCAGGATCCCGGCCGCGGCCTGCTGCTCGAGCCATTCGCGGGCGTACCGCTGGTCGATGCCGGCGGTCTTGGCCAGCTCGGCGGCGGTCAGCTCCTGGCCGCGGAGCGCGTCGTACAGGCCGAGCTCACGGCCCAGCTCGATGGTCACCAGCTCGGCGGCGCCGGTGAGGGCGGTGAGCAGCCGGCCGGCAAGGGCCTCAGAAGCACTGGATTCAGTCATGCCGCTCACCCTTTCGCCCCGCGCGTGCACCCCGAGTGCACGTGACATGCAGCCGCCGACCGTTCCCCGCGATCTTGGCAGCCCCCGACCGTTCCCGCGATCTTGGAGTTGTGGTTGCCTTTATGCGGTCCTTGTCCGCTTTCGTGCCAACCACAACTCCAAGATCGCGGGGATGTGGAGCCGTCGGCGTGACGGGGGTCACGGGAATGGGCAACGGCGGACACGGGCTGTCGGGTCGTTTCATCCTGAATTGACTGTTCGCCGACCTCCGGAGTATGCGCGTGGGAACGAGCACCCGAGTCATCGCAGGCCTCGCGGCCACCGTCACTGGAGCCGCCATGGTGGCCGCGGGCCCGGTCGCGCAGGCCCGGCCGGCAGTGCCGGACCGGATCGGAGCCGGTCCGCAGCTGCAAACCATCGAGCTGTCGTCGGCGCCAGGCACGGCGCGAACCGAGGCGGCCACCGGCGCGCTCGGTGTCGCGCCGCGCGCCACCCGGCCGTTCAGCCTGGTCGGGGCGACGTGGACGGATCCGCACGCGCCGCTGGACGGCGCGGTCGAAGTACGGACCCGTTCGACTGCCGATCGGCGGTGGAGCGCCTGGCGTGCGCTGGACAGTGACGGGCCGGACGCCGCTGAAACCGATAGCGCCGATCGTCCGGCCCGGGGAAGCACCGATCCGCTGTGGGCCGGCCCATCCGACGGCGTCGAGGCGCGGCTGGCCTCCGCCGACGGGCGGACCCATCCGGTTCCGGCGGGTCTCCGCCTGGATCTGATCAACCCGGATGAGGACGCCGCCGCGATCCGGACGGACGGGGTCGAGCGGCCGACGGCTGGCGAGGCACCGGTGACCGCCGACGAACGGTCGCCGGAACCAACGCAGGCTGCCGAACCGCGCGGGGCGGACCGGCCTGAGGTCGGGGAGGCGGCGACCACCCAACGGGCCGCCGCGGCCACCATGGTGTTGCCACGGCGACCGGTGCCGCGGCTGGTCACCCGCGCCGGATGGCGCGCCAACGAGGCGATCGTCAAGCACGCGCCGGAGTACACCGGCGCGGTGCAGGTGGTGTTCGTGCACCACACCGCGACCGGCAACAACTACGCGTGCGGCCAGTCGGCCAGCATCATCCGGGGCATCGAGCTCTACCACGTGCGGAGCAAGGGCTGGAACGACATCGGCTACAACTTCCTCGTCGACAAGTGCGGGACGCTCTTCGAGGGCCGGGCCGGCGGCGTGGACAAGCCCGTGCTGGGCGCGCACACGTTGGGCTTCAACTCCAATGCCGCGGCGATCGCGGTGATCGGCGACTACACCGGCCGCGGCGCGCCGGCCCGGGTCCGTTCGGTCATCGCCCAGGTCGCCGCGTACAAGCTCGGCGCGTACGGCAACAACCCGGCCGGCCGGGTCGTGCTGACCTCGAACGGCAGTGACCGTTACCGCGCCGGTACCCGGGTCGCGCTCAACCGGATCTCCGGGCACCGCGACACCGGGCGGACCGCGTGCCCGGGCACCGCGCTGTACGGCCAGCTCGGCGGCATCCGGGCTCTCGCGAGCGCCGGACCGGCCGGGCTGGGCTTCCTGCGCATGACGGGTGCCACCCGGTTCGGCAACTCGTATTTCACGCGCGGCGCTGTCAGTCCGCTGTGGACACTACGGACCGCGTCGGGGATGCTGTACCGCTTCGACGTGATCGTCGATGGCACGCTGGTCGCCTCGACCCCGAACACGCACCGCACCGCGCCACTGCACCTGGCCGCCGGATGGCACACCGTGACCGTACGGGCGGTCCACCTGTCCGGGCGTACGGCCATCGTCACCGCGCGGATCTTCTCGGACGCGACCGCGCCGGTGTTCGGGTCGGCGCCCGAAGTGGCGTTGCGGCGCGGGTCGCTGAAGGCAGCCGTACCCATGCGTTTGTCGTGGGCCGTCACCGACAACGGCGGATTGCGCTCGGTGGCGCTGACCCGCCCGGCCGCGACTCAGCTCGGCACTGCGCCGCGTACCTGGCCCGGCTTCGCTGCCGCCGGAACGGCCACCACCTGGACCGTCCGGGCGATCGACCGGGCCGGCAACGCGACCGGAGCGTCCGTCACCCGTACGCCGATGGTGATCGCCGAAGCCGCGGCCCTACGGACCGGAAGCTGGCGCAGCCTCACCAACCCGGCCTATCTCGGCGGCCGGGCGATGATCAGCGTGGCCGCCGGCGGCGCCATGACGTACTCGATCACCGGGCGTGGCGCGCAGCTCGCGGTGAGCCAGACGCGCGGGTCCGGACGGCTGCGGGTCTATGTCGACGGGCGGTACGCGGGGATCGTCGACCTGCGGTCGGCCGCGACCGTACATCGGATGGCGGTGTGGGCGGTCAACTGGCCGAGCGCCGGATCGCACACGCTGCGGTTCGTGCTGGAGGGCACCCGCGGACGGCCGGGCGTGATCATGGACGGCCTGGTCGTACTGCGGTAGGAATTGCTGACGGCAGGATCGGCACCACACGACGACTGAAAGGTTGGAGACATGCCCGGATTCGCGACGCTTGCCATGCTGAACCTCGACGCGACGGATCCCGCGGCGCTCGCCAGGTTCTACTCGCAGGTCCTCGGCTGGGAGGTGCTGCACAGCGAGGACGACTACGCCATGATCGGCGACGGTTCGACGAGCATCGGCTTCGGGCGGCTGCCCGGCTATTCGGCACCCGGCTGGCCCGCCGAGAGCGCGCCAAAGCGGTACCACCTCGACTTCTACGTCGATGATCTGGACAAGGCGGAGCAGGAGGCGCTGGCGCTCGGCGCCACCAAGCCGGACGAGCAGCCGAGCCCCGACCGCTGGCGGGTGCTCCTCGACCCCGGCGGCCACCCCTTCGACATCTGCCTCCGTTCCTGAGGATCACTTTCGCGCCGATCTTGGAGTTGTGGTTGCCCATACGCGGCTTGCCGCCCGGTTTGTGCCAACCACAACTCCAAGATCGCGGGGGGAGGGAATCAACGGTCGGCGACCCGGATGACGTTCTTCAGACCCGACCAGGTGTCGTCGATCGCCGCGACCTTGACGTCGACCCGGCCGTGCGCGAGCGCGTGGTCGCGGACCAGGTTCTCGTTCATGTCCGTGGGCACGCCCGAGGACCGTTTGGGCCACGCGATCCACAGCGCGCCGGCGGGCGTCGTGCGCCGGTGCAGCGCGGGCCAGCGGTCGGCCAGCCGGGCCGCCGTCGGGCAGAAGCAGAGGATCACATCGTACGGGCGGGAGCCGGCACGCCGGTGGATCGTGACGCCGGGCGCGGTCTCGCCCAGGTCGAACGCCGGCGGGGCACCGTCAAGTAGCACCGACGAACCCGGCCCGATCCCGAGCTTGCGCGCCAACGGCGTCCCTGAGTAGCCGGCCACGCCGCCATGCTAAGCGGACCAACTCCGGTCCTCCGCGACCTTGGAGTTGTGGTTGACAGAAAGGCGTATAAACCGGACGTAAGGGCAACCACAACTCCAAGATCGCGGAGTTAGCGGCTGCGGCGGTAGACCACGGCCTGCCAGGGGGCCAGCGTCAAGTCTGGCGGCGGGGGCTCGATGTTGGTGAGGAGCAACTCGGCGGCCGCCCACGCCGCCGCGTCGTCGATGCCGGCCCGGACGGTGTCGGCCGAAAAGTTGCCGATCACCAGCAGCTCCGTGCTGTCCAGGCGGCGAGTGAACGCGTACAGCCGCTCGTCGGCCGGCAACAGCATGGTGAAGTCACCGTCCACCACTGCGGGCTCGGTGTGCCGCAGCTCGATCAACCGCCGGTAGTAGTGGTAGACCGAATCCGGATCCGCTATCTGTTCGGCCGCGTTGATCTCGGTGTGGTTCGGGTTCACCGCGAGCCACGGCGCTCCGGTGGTGAAGCCGGCCTGCGGCGACGCGTCCCACTGCATCGGCGTACGCGCGTTGTCGCGGCCCCGCGCCCGCAGCACGGTGAGCACGTCCTCGGGCGACCGCCCCTCCCGGGTGACCGCCTGCGCGTACTGGCCGAGCGCCTCGATGTCGCGGAAGTCGTGGATCGTGTGGAACGGCGCGTTCGTCATCCCGAGCTCCTCGCCCTGGTAGACGTACGGCGTCCCGCGGTGCAGATGCAGCACCGTGCCGAGCATCTTGGCCGACTCGACGCGGTACTTACCGTCGTCGCCGAACCGGGACACCGCCCGCGGCTGATCGTGATTGTTCCAGTAGAGGCTGTTCCACCCGACGTCGGCCAGACCGGTCTGCCAGCGCCCGAAGATGCCCTTGAGCGCGGTGAGCTGGACGGGATAGAGCAGCCACGGATCGGGCCCGCGGTCGACCCAGACGTGGTCGAACTGGAACACCATGTCGACCTCTTCCCGGGCCGGGTCGGTGAACAGCACCGCCTCGTCCACTGTTACGCCGGGCATCTCGCCGACGGTGAGCGTCTCGGCCCGGCCGGCGAACACCCGTTCGTACATCTCGTGCAGGAACTCGTGGATGCGCGGCCCGCCGACGTACGACGCGGAGCCGTCGGCGTACGCGGCGCCGACCGGCAGGCGGCCGTCCGGCAGGGCCGGGTCCTTGGAGATCATGTTGATGACGTCCATCCGGAAGCCGTCCACGCCCCGGTCCAGCCACCAGCGCATCATCGCGTACACGGCGTCGCGGACCTGCGGGTTCTCCCAGTTGAGGTCCGGCTGCTTGCGGGAGAACAGGTGCAGGTAGTACTCGCCGGTGGCCGGGTCGTACTCCCACGCCGGCCCGCCGAACGCGGAGCCCCAGTTGGTCGGCTCGGCGCCGGGCGTACCGGGGGTCATGCCGGGACGGGGTGGCCGCCACCAGTACCAGTCCCGCTTGGGGTTGTCCGTCGACGACCGGCTCTCGACGAACCACGGGTGCTCGTCGGAGCTGTGGTTCACCACCAGGTCCATGACCAGCTTCATGCCCCGGGCGTGCACTCCGGCCAGCAACTCGTCGAAGACCGGCAGCGACCCGAAGACCGGGTCGATGTCGGTATAGTCGCTGATGTCGTACCCGTTGTCGTCCTGTGGTGAGGGATAGACCGGGGAGAGCCAGATGACATCGACGCCGAGGCCGGCGATGTGATCCAGGTGGTCGATGACGCCCCGCAGATCGCCCATGCCGTCGCCGTCGGCGTCCGCGAAGCTGCGTGGATAGATCTGATAGACCACCGCGCGCTTCCACCACAGATCCGTCATGCGTTCTCTTTAACACGCGAACCGGCCGCCGCAACTCGGAAACGGTCGCATACTGAGCGCGTGATTTGTCGTTCTATTGGTTTTTTGTCATGAAGGTAGCCCTGCTGGGCCCGATCGCCTGGCGTACGCCGCCGCGGCACTACGGACCCTGGGAGCTGATCACCAGTCTGCTGGCCGAGGGCCTGACCGCCCGCGGCGTGGACGTCACGCTGTTCGCCACGCTGGATTCCGTCACGAAGGCCACGCTGGACGGCGTCTGCCCGACCGGCTACGAGGAGAACCCCGACATCGACGGGCGGGTGTGGGAGGCCATCCATGTGGCGTACGCGTTGCGGCGCTCCGGTGAGTTCGACCTCGTGCACAACCACCTGGACTGGCTGCCGCTGGCGTTCTCCGAGCACTGCGCGGCGCCGCTGCTCACCACCGTGCACGGCTTCTCCGGGCCGACCATCCTGCCGGCGTACGCGCGGGCGCGCTCGGCGTTCGTCTCGATCTCCGACAGCGACCGGTCCCCCGAGCTCGACTACGTCGCGACCGTGTACCACGGCATCGACATCCAGAGTCTGCCGTTCACCGATGAGAGCGGGACCGATCTGGTCGCGTTCGGCCGGATCCACCCGGACAAGGGCACGCACGCCGCCATCGAGATCGCCCGGCGGGCCGGGCGCCGGCTGATCCTGTGCGGCATCGTCCAGGACCCTCGGTACTTCGCCGAGGCGGTCGAGCCGCACATCGACGGCGACCGGGTGGTGTACCTGGGGTCGGTGGGACCGCAGGAACGCGGCCGGGTGCTGGGCACCGCGGCGGCACTGCTGCACCCGATCGCGTTCGCCGAGCCGTTCGGCCTGTCGGTGGTGGAGGCCATGGCCTGCGGCACGCCGGTCGTCGCGTACCGCAAGGGATCGATGCCGGAGGTGGTCGACGAGGGCGTGACCGGGCGGCTGGTGACCACGGTCGACGAGGCGGTGGAGGCGGTCGAGGGCATCTCCGGCATCGACCGATGGGCGTGCCGCGCCCGTGCCCGGCAGCGCTTCGGCGCGGATCGCATGGTCGACGACTACCTGCGCATTTATCGAAAACTGGGCCGATGAACATTCGCGTTCGGTTAACGTCGCAAAGGGAATTGCGCGCAATTGCCGTCCATTTCCAGATAGGTGACCGAGCGCGACAAGACCGTGCTGCGGGGAGGCAGCCGCCGAGTTAGAAAGGCCAGTCATGCCCGCGACGTACGGCTTTCTCAGCACCTACCCGCCCACCCAATGTGGGTTGGCTACGTTCAATGCCGCCCTGGCCACGCACCTCAACACGGTGTCCGGCGGTAGCGGTGTGGTCCGGCTGGTCGCCGGCGACGACAAGGGCGGTCTGGAGATCGACCGGAACGCTCCGCGGGTGGTGCACACCTGGCCCACGGACACACCCGGCGGCTGGACCGCCGCGGCCAACGCGCTCAACCGCTTCGACGTGGCGATCGTGCAGCACGAGTACGGCATCTACCCGGGCGACGCCGGCGGAGAGATCCTGCCGCTGCTGCGGGCGCTGAAGGTGCCCACGATCGTCGTCCTGCACACCGTGCTGAGCACACCGGACCCGCTGCAGCGATCGGTGCTCGAACGGATCGTGCGGGCCGCCGACGCCGTGGTCACAATGACCGACACCGCCCGCCAGCGGCTGATCACCGGCTACCAGGTGGATGCCGCCAAGATCTCGGTCATCCCGCACGGCGCGGCAAGCCACACCAGCGCGCCGCGTGACCGGAACGACCGGCCGCACCTGCTGACCTGGGGCCTGCTCGGGCCGGGCAAGGGCATCGAATGGGCGCTGCGGGCGCTGGCCCGGCTGCAGGACATGGACCCGATGCCGAGGTACACGGTGGCCGGGCGGACCCATCCCAAGGTGCTCGAGCAGCACGGCGACGTCTACCGCGACTCGCTGCGGAAGCTGGGCGCCGACCTGGGCGTCGCGGACGCCGTGACGTGGGCGGACGTCTACCTGGATGAGGCGTCGCTGAGCCGGCTGATCCGTTCCGCCGATGTGGTGGTGCTGCCGTACGACTCGACCGAGCAGGTCACCTCCGGCGTACTCATCGAGGCAGTGGGCGCCGGTGTGCCGGTGGTGGCCACCGAGTTCCCGCACGCCGTGGAACTGCTGGCGGACGGGCCCGGCCTGCTCGTACCGCACCAGGACCCCGACGCGATGGCCGCGGGCATCCGGCACCTGCTCGCCGCGCCCGAGGTGACCGGCCGGCTCACCGGGCTGGCCGGTGGTCCGACGCTGCGGTGGCCGGCCGTGGCGGCGCGGTACCAGGCGCTCGCCTCCCGCCTGCTGGCCGAGCGCCGGCCGGTGCCGTCGACCAGCACCTCCATCCCGGCCTGAGTTCCGCCGTCGCGACCGAAAGGTAATGACCCCTTGAGCACGAGCCTGCGGCTGGTACCGCCGCCTGTCCGGCTGATCGACGCGCCCGCCCCGGACTGGGCGCACATCGCCCGGCTCTCCGACGACACCGGCCTGCTCGAGCACGCCCGTAATGCGATCGTCCGGCGCGAGCACGGCTACTGCGTCGACGACGTGGCCCGCGGGTTGGTGGTCGCGAGCCGGGAGCCGCAGCCGACCGAGCAGGTCGTGGCCCTGGCCGAGCGCTACCTGGCGTTCCTCACCCATGCCCAGGGCGCGGACGGCGCGTTCCGCAACCGGCTCACGTACGACCGGCGCTGGCTGGACGAGCCGACGTTGGGTGACTGGTGGGGGCGGGCCCTGTGGGGCCTCGGCACCGCGGCGGCCCGCAGCACCGTGCCGTGGATCCGGGCCGAGGCACGCGGCGCGTTCGAGCTGAGCGCGCACCGCCGATCGCCGTGGCCGCGGGCGATGGCGTTCGCCGGGCTGGGCGCCGCCGAGATCCTGCGATCCGATCCGCGCCACGGCCCGGCCGCACAACTGCTCGGCGACGCGGCGACCGTGATCGGCATGCCCGGGACGGATCCCGACTGGGTGTGGCCGGAGCCCGAGCTCACGTACGCGAATCCCGCACTCGCCGAGGTAGTGATCGCCGCGGGTGACCTGCTCGGCGACGAGCCGCTGCTCACCGACGGACTGCGGATGCTCGGCTGGCTGTGCCGCACGCAGGAGCACGACGGGCATCTGTCCACCGTTCCGGTGGGCGGCTGGCGCCCGGGCGTGCCCAAGCACCGCCACGACCAACAGCCGATCGAAGCGGCCGCCACCGCTGATGCGTGTGCCACCGCCGCCGCTGTGACCGGTGACGAGCGGTGGGACGCGCCGCTGTTCTCCTCGATCGCCTGGTTCCTCGGCGACAACGACACCGGAACGGTCATGTACGACCCGCATACGGGTGGTGGTTATGACGGTTTGAAGCCGGATGGCCCTAATCTGAACCAAGGAGCCGAATCCAGCCTCGCCCTCCTGTCCACGCTGCAGCACGCCCGCGCGCTGGCCACCCGGAGTGCGACCCGACCCTCAGGCGGCCTAGCGTGACCGCAACGATGAACTCGACCGAGCTGATGACCCGGCTGGATCTCACAATGGCGCCGGACGACCGGCGCGTGGTGATCAAGCTGTTTGTTCCCGGCGAGGACGCCCAGCTGGTGCAGAACCGGGCGTCCCGGCTGATCGAGCGGATCCTGCAGCTGGACGAGGACGAGATCGGCCGGCTGCTCGAGGACGTGCTGGGCCGCTTCGCCGATCGGCACCACGACATCCTTGGCGTGTTCCAGCACCACTACGACCTGGTCAGCCACCGCGTGCCGGCCGAGATCGAGCTGTCCCCCGCCGCGCGGACGCTGATCGGCGCGTATTTCAGCCACGAGTTCTCGGTCGAGGCCGCCGCGCTGTGCAACCCGTCGATGGTGCCGCACCCGGACCAGAGCGATCTCGCGCTCGGGCAGCTGCGCACCGCTATCAGCCTGCGCCAGATCGGTGAGGGGCACATCTCGTCGATCGGCTTCTGCACCGCGGTGCTCGGCCCCGGTCCCGCCATCCGGATCGAGGACCGCACCGGCCCGCTGATGATCGGCCAGCGGACCGGCGCCAAGCACCAGCGGGACCTGCTGGCCGCCGGGCTCGCCGAGGAGGAGATCGACAACGAGGCCTCGGCGTACGTGCTGTCCGCGCTGCCCGAGCGGTACGACGACGAGGAGTTCGAGGACATCATCGGGCACCTGCCCGGCGAGCTGCTGGCCCGGGCCACTACGCAGGAGACGCTCGAGGCGATCCGGCGGATCGTGGCCTCCGACTACGCTGTCACGTTCCCGGCGACCGTTCCGCTGGATCACCGCGTGCTCTGGCCGGCCACGCCGGCGGAGAGCAACGGCATGGAGGACGCCCGGTTCGTCCATGTCTCCGAGCCGGACGGGCGGCCGCTATACCAGGCCACCTACACCGCGTACGACGGACGGCACATCGGCGGCCGGATGCTCACCACCCGCGACATGCGGCACTTCGAGGTCACCGCGCTACGTGGCCCGGCCGCCCGCAACAAGGGCATGGCGCTGTTCCCCCGGCCGGTCAACGGGAAGCACCTCGCGCTCTGCCGTTCCGACGGTGAAACGCTCGGCCTGTCCACCCGCGACGAGAAGATGTGGTGGCAGGACCCGGTGCCGCTGCTGGTGCCGCATCGCGGCTGGGACCTGATCCAGGTCGGCAACTGCGGCTCGCCGGTGGAGACCGAGGCCGGCTGGCTGGTGCTCACCCACGGCGTCGGCCCGATGCGGCGGTACGCGATCGGCGCGATGCTGCTCGACCTGAACGAGCCGCAGCGGGTGATCGCCGACCTGCCGCACGGGCTGCTCGAGCCGGATCAGGTGGAACGCGAGGGATACGTGCCCAACGTCGTCTACTCCTGCGGCGGGGTGGTGCATGACGGGCGGTTCTGGCTGCCGTACGGCGCCAGCGACGTCCGGGTCGGCTTCGCCTGCGTCGACCTGGACCGGCTGCTACGCCGCATGGTCCGCGTCGTCCACTGACGGTCCTTCTCCGCACCTCCCGCCATCTCCCCATCTCTCGTCGATCTTGGAGTTGTGGTTGCCCCTACGCGGCCTTTGTCCCTATCCGTGCCAACCACAACTCCAAGATCGCGGAGGAGTTAGCCTCCCAGCCTCGCCAGGTCCGCCACGATCGACTCGAACTTGTCGATCAACGAGAGGTGGCCCTCCGCGGGTTCCAGGTGAACGCTCGCACCTGCCACATGTGCGGCGAGCCATCGGCCGTGATCGAACGGCACCATCCGGTCCTGTTCGCCCTGCCAGATGGCGACCGGCACATCGAAGCGATCCAGCGGGAAACCCCAATCCGCCACGAACGCCAGGTCGTCGTCCCGCCAGCCGGCGATGCCGGTCGACACCGAGAGCCGGAAATTCTCCGCAAGGTGCTCGGCGAAGTCGCCGGTGAGCGCGCGCTTGTCCACGTCGGTTACCAGATCGCCGAGCGCCGCCGCGACGTCCGCCCCGGTCACGCCGGCGAGTGCGGCTGCCTCCTTCTCGAGGTACGCGGTGAGCTCCGGCCCGCCGGCCAGCGCGGCGCCGAACTCGTCGAGATTCTCCTGGCCCATCCCGGCGAACCAGTCCAGGCCCTCGGCGGCGTACGGCGCGACGCCCGCGATGGTGCCGGCGGCGACACACCGGCGCGGCAGCATGGCCGCGCTAGCAAGCGCATGCGGGCCGCCGCCGGACCAGCCCAGCGTGACGAACCGCTCGGCGCCCAACGCGTCCAGAAGCGCCGCGACGTCATCGGCGTCGTCGGACACCGTCCGTCCGGGCCGCGGCGTCGATCCGGCGTACCCCGGCCGCGAATGCCACACCAGACGCAGGCCGTGCGCGGCCGCCGCGGCCGTCATCGGCGGGAACGGCACGGCGGCCGACGGCGTGCCATGGTGGAACACGAGCGGCAACCCATCCGCGGGGCCTTCGACCACGTACTCGAGCGTGCGCCCGTCCGGCAGCTCCAGATTCATGGATCGAACCTTAGACTCCCGCCATGGTGCGCTTCGGTCTGGTGGGGTACGGCCTCGGCGGCCGCGTCTTCCACGCTCCCCTGCTCGCGTCGGCGTCCGGCGTCGAGTTCGTCGGAGTGGTAACCCGTTCGGCGGACCGGCGCGCCGAGCTGGCCAAGGACCATCCGGGCCTGCCCGCCTACGACACGCTCGCCGACCTGGCCGCCGCCGGCGCGCAGGCGGTGACGATCTCCACGCCGATGGCGACGCACGCGGACCTGGCCCGGGAGGCGATCCGGCTACGGCTCGCGGTCGCGGTGGACAAGCCGTTCACGCCGGACGCCGCCACGGCACGCGAGATCGCCGCGCTGGCCGCGGAGGAGGGCGTGCTGCTCAGCGTGTACCAGAACCGCCGTTGGGACTCCGACACCAGGACCCTGCGGAAGCTCATCGCCGACGGCGCGCTCGGCGACGTTCGCCGGTTCGAGTCGCGGTTCGAACGGTGGGCGCCCGGCCGGCAGCCTCCGGGCGCCGGCGGGGGCTCGCTGCTCGACTTCGGCTCACATCTCGTGGACGGCGCGCTGTTCCTGTTCGGGCCGGCCACCCGGGTGTACGCGGAAATGCGCGACAGCGGCGGCCTGGACGACGACGTGTTCGTGGCGCTGCACCACGCCGGCGGCGTCGAGTCGCACCTGTGGGGCAGCTGGCGGCAGGCCGCGCCCGGCCCGCGGCTGCGCGCCACGGGCACCGGCGGCACGTACATCGTTGACGGCATCGACGGCCAGGAGGCGGCGCTGAAGACCGGCCGGTCACCGGCGGAGCTGGGCGACGCGTGGGGCGCCGAGCCGGAGCAGGCGTGGGGCCGGCTGTATCAGGGCGACGCCCGATGGGAGCCGGTTCCGAGTGAGCGCGGACGCTGGGACCTGTACTACCCGGCGTTCGCGGCGGCGGTACGTGGTG
>DATBGW010000225.1:0-3570 GCA_036557765.1 Actinoplanes sp. | reverse complement strand
TGCCCAGGAGTCGTCCGCGCCGGACCGGTGTCGTCCGGATCTTGGGAAGCGGTTGCCGGGCGCCGGGCAGGTTCGCGCCGGACATCGGTCGCGCGCCCCGGGCTCCCGCCACGCCTGCCGTCACCCCGACCACCCTCCCACCTCGGCGGCTTCATCGTATGGTGCGCCCGCCGAACGCGGGGGGCCCGGCGGTTGTCCACAGTTTGCGGATGCGGGCTACCGCGGCGGCTCGAGTGCCGCTACGGTCGGCGGCGGAATGACGTTGTCGCTGCTCAGTGCTGCCCCCCACGCGAGCGCGAAAGGGGCTAGCCTGATTTCGTTGACGTCGATGTGTCGGTGGCCGTAGAGAGCGGCCTTGTCCACACTGGACCGACATCAGTCGGACCATATCGAGGAAGCGGGGTGACGTCCGGGGTGGCCCAGACGCAGGCAGAAACCGCGGTGATGCAGAGTACCGCCGCGAAGTTCGAGACGGTGAACCAAGAGCTCACGTCCATGTTGAACAACCTGATGTCCGAGCTTTCGGTGCTGAGCAGCGCCTGGAAGGGTCTCGGCGCCATGGAGTTCGAGAAGGTCAAGCAGCAGTACGCGGCGGACCTGAGCACCCTCAACCGGGCTCTCGCCGAGACGGCGGGCGCGATCCGCACCTCCGGTGTCGGATACGACGTGTCCGACAGCGACGCCGCGGCGCGCGTGACCAGGTCCGGTGGCGGCGGCTTCTCGCTCCCGCTCTGAGATTCAGGAGAGATCACATGGACAACGGACTGCTTCTCGTCAACTTCGGCGCTCTCCAGCAGGCCAGCGCTGACATTCAGAAGGCGCTGAGTACGCTGCAGTCGCAGCTGAGTCAGCTCGACCGCGACGCCGGCCCCCTGGTCGCCACCTGGTCGGGTGCGGCGCAAGCGGCGTACGCCGAGCGTCAGCGCAAGTGGACCGCGGCGTCGGAGGACCTCGCCAACATCCTGCGCAACATCAAGATTGCGGTGGACGAGTCCGCGATGGACTACCAGGACACCGAGCGCAAGGCGCAGCAGCGCTTCGAGTGATCGGCGAAACGGCCGGGTCAGCCGTGCAGGCTGTCCCGGCCGTTGCTTTCCTCCCTATCTGTGCCATCCTTGTCAGCCGCGCGCGTGATGTGGCCCCGGATGCCTGTTCACTACGATGGGTCATCGGGCGCTATCACTGCGCGGCCGAACGCTGCGTGCTGGGACGTCTCGGTTATCTGCCCACATCCGCCCGTTGTGATCGCGGCCTGACCTTGTAGGTTGTACGCGTTGAGATGGCCCGTTCGCCGCGAAGGGAGAGGTGGACGTGACCGAGTGGGAGCCGGCTACGGACGCCGAGGTGGCGATGCGCGACGCCTTGCGCACCGATGACCAGGAGTCCTACTTCCGCATTCTCGCCGGCGTCGACCTGCTTCTTCCCGTCTCGGCCGACGCTCTCGCCGGGCTGGCGCCGCTGGGCTGGGGCACGTGGAGCACCGGTGGGCGTACCCACGTGCTCGCGTTCACGTCGCCGTCCGCGTTGCAGGCCTGTCTTGCCGACTACACCGGATCCGCCCGCCGTGTGCCGTACAAGGAGCTCGCCGAAACCTGGCCCAACCTCGAGTGGTGGCTGGCGGTCAATCCCGGGCTGCCGATCGAGGGATACCTGCCTGCGTGGTTCGTCGCGCAGCTCGCCCGGGGCGATCTGCGGATGCCGACCCGCGGCCCGGCGCGTGACGCCGGATCGGCAACCCAGCAACCCAAGGATGTGTCGGACGCCGCGGGTGCTGACCAGCAGCGCGATCTCGCGGGGGCGTCGATGTCGCCGGCCGGCGGCCCCTCGACGCCGGTCGGGCCGGGCGGCCTCCCGATCCGGACGCCGGGGGCCGTTCGCCCGAGCGGTCTGCCCTCGAGGGTGCCCGCGGGCGCCCAGCCGGCGCAGGTCTCCGCACTCGACGCCCCGGGTGCTGCCGCGGTCGCCCACCAGGGCGCGGCCGCCGGCCCGGCGCTGCGCGAGGGCGGTGCCCGCCCCGGGTCCTCCGAAATCCCCAGCAGTCCCGGCACCTCCGAAGCCGGCGGGCCGTTGCCACGCCGCCAGGTCAGCCCGGAATCGGAACGGCCACCTTCGATGGCCGCGGCCGCGCAGGCGTTGTCGGGCATGCGTACCGCACCGCCGCCCAGCGCGCCGGCCACACCCACGTCGCCCGCGCAGCCGGGGATCGTTCCGCCGGTCATTCCCGGCTCGGAGGGCGCCGAACGCGCGCCCGCCGCGCCACTGCCGACCCGTACGCCCGGCGGCACGGCGGCCGAACCGGCTGCGCCGCCGGGCCCCACCGAGGATGAGACGGCCGGCGAGGACTTCGTCCCGGCCAATGATGTCGAGCGGGAGCTGTACGAAGCGGCCGACGGCGGCAGCACCGACCGCTTCCTGTCCACACTCCTGCTGGCCACGGTCCTGGTGCCGGTGGCGCACAACTCGCGCCCGGGCAGCACACCCGGCGAGTCCGGCTTCGCGTTCCGGACCGAAGAGGTCGACGGCGAGCGGTACCTCGTGGTCTTCACCAGCCGGGACCGGTTGTCCGAACACTTCGCCGAGCCGACCCGTACCGCCGGTGTGCGGTTCTACGAGCTCATCCGCAACTGGCCGGATCCGGCCTGGTCGTTCGCGGTGAATCCGGGATCGCCGGTGGGCGCGAAGTACCCCGGTCCGCAGGTGATCGCGCTCGCGAGCTGGGCCGCCGAGGCCGGGCTCGGCGACGATCCGGCCGAGACGGACGAGCGTGCCGCGCCGATGCCGGTGCCGCAGAAGGTCAACGACGCCGCGCAGCACGCCACCGTCATGCAAAAGACCGTGCCACCCGCGCAGGTCGACTTCTATCTGGACCGCGGCTACGACCGGGTCGCCGGCTTCGTGCACCGCGCCAACGAGGTGGAGCACCTGCGCACACCGGCAGAGTTGTTCGCGGCGCTCGGCCTGGTGCACGAGGGCTCGCCGTTCCAGCCGGACGCCGAGGAGGCGTACGTCCTGCGCTGGCCCGCCTACCGGCCGAGCCTCTACCGGATTCCGTACGGTGGCCAGAGCGAGCAGGCGCTGCGCGCCATGGACGGCTGGGTGATCGAGCGGCCGCCGTTCCGGGGCAACGGTTTCGCGCCCGGCGAGGGCCGCGACGTCATCGCGGAGTTCAAAGTGGACAGTGTGCGGTTGCCGCACGGCGCTCAACTGTGGCGAATGGACGCGAACGACGCCGAGCGGATGGTCGCGATCTTCGACGCCGACGCGCCGATGTGGCGCCGGGTCGGTGAGCAGTGATGCGGGACGGGTACATCGTGACCTGGCGTGGCCGCGAGTACGACGCCGCGCCGGACGGCGACCGGGCCCGCATCTACGCGCCCGAGCCGGGCGAGGGCTTCGAGGAGGTCCGGCCCGGCCGGTACGTCCGGGTGCTGGAGCCGGAGGAGTACGACGGATTCGCGTACGTGCGGACCACGTGCACGTGGCGCGGCCAGCCGTTTCTCGTGCTGGCCGAGGCCGGTGCCTGGCTCCGCGTGGAGTACACCGGCGGCCGAGCGCCGGTGGCCCGTTCGC
>DATBGW010000224.1:0-1690 GCA_036557765.1 Actinoplanes sp. | reverse complement strand
CCTGCGACTTGGTCCAGCCGGACGGCACATACACCCGGAAGCCGGTCGGATCGCGGTAGTCCCGCCAGCCCGCGGGCAGCGGCGGCCGTGGGCGGGCGGTTCCGGTGCCGGTGCCGGTGGTGCCGGTGGTTGTCCCGTTCGTCCCATTGGTTGTGCCGTTGGTTGTGCCGCCGGTTGTCCCGCTTGATGTCCCGTCGGTTGTCGCGCTCGGTGTGGTCGCCGACGGCACGGTGGACGGTACCGCGGTGGGTCGGGCGGCGTTCGGGTCCTGATTGCTGTGTCCCGGCGCGACCGCGAGCCAGGCGGCCACCGCGGCGGCGACAGCGCATGCCGCGGCGCCGGCCACAAGCAGCGGTCTCCGGCGGCGGGATGACGTGGGCTTTTCTGCTTCGACCGGCGCGTCTGTTACGGCCGGCTCGCTTGCTGGGGCCGGCTCTTTTACTGGGGCCGGCTCTTTTACCGAGGCAGGCTCTTGCACTGGGGCGGGCGCTTTTACTGCGGCCCGCCCTCTCGCTGCGGCCGCCCGTTCTGCTTCGGCCGGCTCGCTCGCTGCGGCCGGCTCGCTCGCTGCGGCCGGCTCGCTGGGTGCGGCCGGCTCTCTTGGCGCGGTCGGCTCTCTTACTTCGGCCGGGATGGCCGTGGCGTTTTCGGCTTCCGGGGGCGGATCCGTCGGCTCCGGGCGTCGTTGCCGCGGTATGACGGGCGACGCGGATCCCGCCGTCCGCGGGCGTCTCCAGACGGACGGCCGGCGAGGCTGCGCCGGCGCGCCGGTGGCCGCGGCGCGGAGCCGCCGCTCGGCCTCGGCCACGCCGATACGGGCGGCCGGATCCTTGCGCAGCAGCCCGTCCAGCACCGGCTGCAGCGGTCCGGCCCGGCGTGCCGGATCGGGTTCCTCGACTGCGAGCGCGGTGAGTGTCGCCATGGCGGACGGCCGCTCGTACGGTGACCGGCCCTCCACCGCCGTGTACAGCGTCGCGCCCAGCGACCACAGATCCGAGGCGGGCAACGCGTGCCCGTGCCGGACGCGTTCGGGTGCCATGTACTGCGGTGACCCCAGCACCAGGTCGGAGCTGGTGACGATGCTGTCGCCCTCGATGGTGGCGATCCCGAAGTCGGTCAGCAGAACGCGCCCGTCGTCGGCGAGCAGCACATTGGCCGGCTTGACGTCACGATGCTGGACCCCGGCACGGTGCGCGGCGTCCAGCGCCGCCAGTACGGCGAGACCGATCTCCGCCACTCGCCGTGGTCCGAGCGGGCCCTCGGTCCTGATCACCTCCTGCAGTGACCGGGACGGGACATGCTCCATCACGATCCAGACCCGGCCCTCAGCGGAGATCACGTCGTAAACCTGCACCACATGGGGATGGCTCAGCCGGGCCGCGGCCCTCGCCTCCCGCAGTGTGCGGCGCCGCATCGAGTTCCGGTCGGAGTCGGACAGGTCGGCCGGCAGGACGATCTCCTTGATCGCGACGTCGCGCTCCAGAACGTCGTCGCGGGCCAGCCAGACCCGGCCCATGCCGCCCGCGCCCAGCGGCGCGCCGAGCCGGTAGCGGCCGGCGAAGCGGTCCGGGGCGGTGGTCACCCCCCTTGAGTTACCCGCCCACCGCCAGCTTTCACCCTCGCCCATCGATCCCCCGTGATCTTGGAGTTGTGGTTGGCCCGGATGCCCGCAAGGCGGGCATAAGGGCCA
>DATBGW010000223.1:0-12511 GCA_036557765.1 Actinoplanes sp. | reverse complement strand
CCGGAACTCGGCGGTGGTGGTCGCGGCCGGATCCAGCCGCAGGTCGTCCACTGTCACACCGTCGGGCAGGTCGGCCTGTTCCACCGCGTACACCAGCGGGCCGCGTTCCACCGCCACGCAGCCACGGATCGCGTCGATGCGTTCGTCGGCCTCGACGACCCGCACGGTCATCGGCAGCACGAGTTCGACGGTGTCACCCTCCTGCCAGGACCGGCACACCGCGACGTACGCGCCGGGGGCGACCGGCTGTTCCGCTCCGGCCACGCGCAGGCTCGCGCCGTCGGCCCAGCCGGGGACCCGCAGCGACAGCGTCCACTCGCCCTCGGGCGTCTCGTCGACGCGGACCCGGATCAGGCCGTCCCACGGATAGTCGGTCTCGACGCTGAGCCGGGCCTCGCCACCCGGCACGGCCGCGGTGAGGATGCCGGCGGCGTACTGGTGCAGTTGCAGGCCCTCGGCGTCGGTAGTAGCGAGATAGCCCGGCAGGCTGGCCAGTGTCCGCATGATGTTGGGCGGGCAGCAGGCCACCCGGAACCAGGGCCGTCGCCCGTGTGCCGGGCTGCGCGCCTCGTCGGGCACGGCGCCGGACCGCAGGTGCAGCGGATTGACGTAGAAGTACTCCGTGCCGGTCAGCGACACGCCGGCGAGAAATCCGTTGAACAGCTTGCGTTCCGCGGCGTCGGCGTACCGGGGATCGCTGGTGGCCAACAGCATCCGCCACGCCCACTGGACGCCACCCACCGCGGCGCACGTCTCCGCGTAGGCCCGGTCCGGCGGCAGCTCGTACGGATCGCCGAAGGACTCTCCGTCCCATCGCGAGCCCAGCCCGCCGGTGAGGTAGGTCTTCGTCGCGTCCATTGTGGCGTACTGGCGCTCCAGCACCTGCAACAGTTCAGCGTCGCCCATTTCGGCGGCGACGTCCGCGGCGCCGGCACCCAGATAGACGGCACGGACCGCGTGGCCTTCCACAGTGGTCTGTTCGCGAACCGGCACCCGATCGGAGTAGTACGCGGGCTCGTATCCGTGGCCCTCAAGCGTTCCGCGGCCACGGGCGTCCACAAAGTGCCGTGCGAGCTCGAGGTAGTCGCGGTTGCCGGTTTCCCGGTACAGCTCGACCAGGCTCATCTCGACCTCGGGATGGCCGTCCAGCCCCTGATGCCGATCCGGGCCGAATGTCGCGACGAGATGGTCGGCCAGCCGGATCGCGACATCCAGAAGCCCCCGGTCGCCCGTGCATCGGACCTGCGCCACCGCCGCCTGGAACAGGTGACCCGCGCAGTAGTGCTCGTGGCCCATCACCAGATCCCGGTACCGCTCACCGCCGTTGCGGAGCTGCACCACCGAGTCCAGGTAGCCGTCCGGCTGCTGCGCCGCCGCCACCACCGCGGTGATCTCCCGTTGGGTGTCCAGCAGCTGTCGCGACGGTTCGCGGGCGTACTCCCAGGCGGCCGCTTCCAGCCACTTGTACACGTCGGAGTCCATGAACACCGGCCCACGGGCCTCGCCGCTCGCCGTGCCGGCGACGATCCGCAGATTCTCCAGGTTGCCCGCGGCCTCCAGCCGCTTCGCGCCGTTGGGCACCGCCACCTCGCCGTTCACCGCACGGCGCGCGGCCCACAAGCCGCCCGTAATGCTGACCGCCCCGAGCGGCACCGGGCGCAGCCGGCCCGCCGCCTCGGCGGTCGGGGCGACCGGACCTGCCGGAACCTGCACGCGTCTGGTCGCCTCTGCCATGATCGCTCCCGATGAAAACGATTGATTTCTTGTCTTGTCGGTGCCCGGGGATACCCGGAATTATTTGCCTGTCGCCGGATCATGGCCAGAAATCGGTCAGGAAAGACTTTCGGAAAGTTTCCAGCTCGTTGCCTCGACCCGGGAGCACCATGAGCAGCACGGCCGGCCGGCTCCGCGCGGCGAAGGACACCGCCCCGACCTTGGCGGAGGTGGCCCGCCTCGCCAAGGTGTCGCCCGGCACCGCGTCCAAGGCCCTCAGCGGTCAGGGCAAGCTCCGGGCGGAGACCCGGCAACGGGTCCGCGAGGCCGCGGCGGCGCTCGGCTTCCAACCGAACCCGTACGCCCGGGGACTGGTGCGGGGACGCACGTTCACGGTGGGGCTCATCACCGACGACCGCTTCGGCCGGTTCAGCATCCCGGTGCTGCTGGGAGCCGAGGACGCTCTGGGCGCCGGCGAGATGGCACTGATCTTCTGCGACAGCCGGGACGACCCGATCCGGCAACGGCACTACGTCTCGATGCTCGTCACACGACGCGTCGACGGCTTGATCGTCACCGGCCGCGTCACGGACGTCCGCCCGCCCATCGAAGTGCCGCCGTCCATCCCCGTCGTGTACGCGGTGATCCGGTCAGCGAACGAGTCCGACATCTCCGTGACCTACGACGACGAGGCCGGCGGCCGGGTGGCCGTCGACCATCTCATCGCGATGGGCCGGCGCCGCATCGCCCACGTCACCGGCCCGCGGCACCACTTCGCCGCCTCCGCGCGCTTCCGGGGGTGGGAGGGGGCGGTCGCCGACGCCGGACTTCCCAGCGTCCGGCCGGACCTGGCGTTCGGCGCGTGGTCGGAGGAATGGGGACGTCAAGCCGCCGTCGTGCTCGCCGCCGAGGTGGCTGATCTGGACGGGGTGTTCTGCGGCAGCGACCAGGTCGCCCGCGGGGTGATCGACGGTCTGCGGGAAGCCGGCCGCCGCGTGCCCCACGACGTAGCGGTGGTGGGGTTCGACAACTGGGACGTCATGGCCACCGGCCGCCGGCCCATGCTGACATCGGTCGACCCCGACCTGCACAGCGTGGGTCGCGTGGCCGCCGAGCATCTGCTCGCGGCGATCGACGGCCATCCACGCCCCGGGCTGCACCTCATCGCGCCCCGGCTCATCGTGCGGGAATCGACCGCCGCCACCCCGCCAGTGGGAAGGCGGTGACACCGACGAACTCCCCCTCTGCGGCGATCTTGGAGTTGTGGTTGGAACAAATCGGGCGATAGACCGTGAAAGGGCAACCACAACTCCAAGATCGCGGGGGGATATTTGGAGGCTTGGCCGGTCAGCGGGCGTGACATCATCGCAGCATGACCACCGATTCTGCGGAGACCGGCGGCCTCACCGACGCCACACTTGCGGTTCTTCCGGCGCTGGAACGCTGGCTGGAGTTCAGGGATGTCACCGGGCCGGCACGCCGGCGGGAGAGCTGGCGGACGGTGCTGGACACGCCCCTGCCCGACAAGGGCGCCGGCGCCGAAGCGACCCTGGCGGAGCTGGCCGAATGGGTTGTGCCGAACGGGCTGCCGGTGGGATCACCCGGATTCACCGGCTTCATCACGACCGCCCCGTCGACGATCCCGGCCGTCGCCCAGTTCGCTGCAGCGCTGTCCAGCCCGCAGCGCTACGCGGTGAGCGCGTTCAATCTGCTCGAGGACGTCTCGCTCCGCTGGCTGGCGCAGGCATGCGGGCTGGATGAGCCGGTCGCCGGTGTGTACAGCAGTGGCGGTTCGGTGGCGAACCTGCTGGCGCTCGGGGCGGCCCGGCAGTCCGCGTTCGAGCGGCACGGCGTCGACGTCGGTCGCGACGGTCTGCCGCCGGGAGTGCGGGGCCGTGTCTACGCCAGCTCCGAGGCGCATCACACGATCCAACGGGCCGCTGCAGTGCTCGGTCTCGGCCGTGCCGCGGTCCGATCCGTGGAGGTCGACGAGCACCAGCGCATCCGGGTCGACCGGCTCGGCGAGGTGATCGCCGCCGACGTCGCGGCCGGGGACGTTCCGGTCGCGATCGTCGGCGTGGCCGGCACCACGAACACCGGCGCGATCGACCCGCTGAACGCACTCGCCGATCTCGCCGAGCGGTACGACACCTGGTTCCACGTCGACGGCGCGTACGGTCTGCCGGCGGCCGGCGTCGGCGAGCTGGCCGAGCGGTTCGCCGGCATGCGGCGCGCGCAGTCGTGGATCGTCAACCCGCACAAGTGGCTAGCCACCGGGGTCGGCTGCGCCGCCACGTACGTACGGGACGCGCAGATGCTGCACCGCACGTTCACCCAGACGCCTGCGGCGTATCTGGCGATGCCCGGCCAGGGCCCGGTGTCCTCGCCGTTCGAGGAGTTCGGCGTCCACTACGACGACATGGGCGTGGAACTGTCGGCTCCGCCACGCGGCGTGCTGGTCTGGGCGGTGCTCCGCGAGATCGGCCTGGAAGGGTTGCACGAGCGCGTCCGCCGGCACGTCGAGTACGCCCGCCGCCTCACCGACCTGGCCCGCAGCCACCCCCGCCTGGAGGCGCTGACCGAGCCGGATCTGTCGGTGGCGTGCGTGCGGTACCGGCCGGCGCGGCCGCTCGGCGACGCCGACCTCGACGAGCTCAACGAGGAGCTGCTGCGCCGCCTGTGGCGGACCACCGGATACATCCCCACGAGCACCGTCGTGGCCGGCCGGTTCGCCATCCGGCCGTGCTACATCAGTGTCCGGCACGGTGACGAGGACGTGGCCGGTCTGGCCGACCGGCTCGTGGAGCTCGGCGACGCCATCGCGGCGGAGCGGAGTGTCCGCTAGCGCAGGATCGGGCGCAGGGCGTCCAGCACGGCTGGGTCGTCGATTGTGGACGGCACCGGTTCCTCGCGCCCGTCCGCGATCCCGCGCATGGTCCTGCGCAGAATCTTGCCGGAGCGGGTCTTCGGCAGTCCGGCCACCACGTCGATCCGGCGCAGTGCGGCCACCGCTCCGATCTGCTCGCGCACCAACGCGACCAGCTCGGCGGCGAGCGCTTCCGGCTCCGCCTCGACACCGGACTTGAGCACCACCAGTCCACGCGGGACCTGGCCCTTCATCGGGTCGTGCACGCCGATCACCGCGCACTCGGCCACCGCGGGATGGGACGCCAGCACCTCCTCCATCGAGCCGGTGGACAGCCGGTGACCGGCCACATTGATCACATCGTCGGTGCGGCCCATCACGTACAGATATCCGTCGGAGTCGAAGCGGCCACCGTCGCCGGTCAGGTAGTTGCCCGGGAACGCGGACAGGTACGACCGCACGTACCGCTCGTCGTCACCCCACAGCGTCGGCAGGCAGCCGGGCGGCAGCGGCAGGCGGATCACGATCGAACCGTCCTCCCCCACCGGTACGTCGTCGCCGGTGCCGTCGACCACGCGGACCTGATAGCCCGGTACCGGTACCGACGGCGTGCCGGGTTTGGTCGGCAGTTCCTCGAGACCGCGCGGGCTGGCGGCGATGGGCCACCCCGTCTCGGTCTGCCACCAGTTGTCCACGACCGGTACGCCGAGCCGCTCGCCGGCCCAGGAATACGTCTCCGGATCCAGCCGCTCTCCGGCCAGGAACAGCAGTCTGAGGCTGCTCAGGTCGTACCCGGCCGCGAGCTTGGCCTCCGGGTCCTCCTTCTTGACCGCACGGATCGCGGTGGGCGCGGTGAACATCACGTTGACGCGGTGGTCCGCGACGACCCGCCAGAACGCCCCAGCGTCCGGCGTTCCGACCGGCTTGCCCTCGTAGAGGACGGTGGTGGCGCCGGTGAGCAGCGGCGCGTAGACGATGTACGAGTGGCCGACGACCCAGCCCACATCGGACGCCGCCCAGAACACGTCGCCCGGACCGGTGGCGAAGATGTTCTCCATCGACCAGCGCAGCGCCACCGCGTGCCCGCCGTTGTCGCGTACCACGCCCTTCGGCTTCCCGGTGGTGCCGGAGGTGTAGAGGATGTACAGCGGATCGGTGGCCGCGACCGGAACGCACTCCGCCGGTTCCGCGCCGGCGATCGCGTCCGTCCAGGTCATGTCGCGGCCGGCGACGAGGTCGAACGGCTGCTGGGGCCGCTGCAGGATCACGCACCGCTGCGGCTTGTGCGCCGCCTCGGACAAGGCCGCGTCCAGCATGGGCTGGTACGGCACCACCCGGGTCGGCTCGACGCCGCACGAGCTGGCCACGATGACCTTGGGCTGGGCGTCGTCGATCCGGGCCGCCAGTTCCCGCGCGCCGAAGCCGCCGAACACCACTGAGTGCACCGCGCCGAGCCGGGCGCAGGCCAGCATGGCGATCACCGCCTCGGGCACCATCGCCATGTAGATCACCACACGGTCCCCGGCCGTCACACCGAGCCGGCGCAGCGCTCCGGCGAACACCGCGACCTCGTCACGCAGGGCGGCGTAGCTGTAGGTACGCCCGGTGCCGGTCACCGGGCTGTCGTAGATCAGCGCCGCCTGCTCTCCACGGCCCGCCTCGACATGCCGGTCCAGCGCGTTGTGGCACGTGTTGAGCCGCGCGCCGGGATACCAGCGGTAGATCGGCGCCGCGCCGGCGTCCAGCACCTCCTCTGGTGGTTTGTCCCAATGGATCGCTTCGGCCGCCGCTCGCCAGAATCCGGCCGGATCCCGCACGCTGCGCTCGTACGCCGCCTGGTATTCGCCCATCCGGTCAGCATGCGCCCAAGACGGCGGACAGTGCCACGGGATCATTCGGTCGATCCCTGAACGGGCCCGCGTCTACCGTCGTACGATCTCGGCGTCGCTATAGATCAACCGGGGGTGGTCATGTCCGTCTTCATGATCCTGCGTGTGCAGGGTGACCCGAACACGCTCGAGCGGTACGCGTCCAGCAACGCGGAGATGATGCAGCGGATCGCGGAAGCCGGTAAGGCGGCCGGAGCCATCCGGCACGCATTCGGCGGCGGCGACAACGAGATCATCGTGATTGACGAATGGCCCGATGAGGGTTCGTTCCAGCGCTTCTTCGACAGCCAGCCGGAGATTCCGCGGCTCATGCAAGAGGGCGGCGCGACCGGAGTCCCACAGATCTCCTTCTACCGCAAGCTGAACACCACGGACGAGTTCTAAGTTTCGTCGGGGAAGGCGGCACCGACCTGCCTGCGGATCTCGTCCATCACCGTCAGCGTGCGAATCGAGTCGGCGACGGGCCGGACAGGCGACTCCAGCTTGCCCGCTGCGATGCAGCGGGCGACCTCGGCGGCTTCGAAGTAGAGCGCGTCGTGCGCGGTCTGCGGCTCGGTGTAGGTGAGCCGGTCGCCGGCCGCGGACGTGACGACGATGTCGCCGGGTTGGTAGAACGGGCCCGGCAGGGTCAGTGTGCCGCGGGTGCCGGCGACCGTCGCGGTGGTCGGAGTGTTGCTGAACAACGTGGTGTGCAGGACCGCCTGGTTACCGTTCGGGTCGCTGAGGACGGCCGCCGCCTGGCCGTTCACACCGGCGGGATGCGGCTGTCCGACGGCCCGGACGTCGGTGGCTTCCGGAAGGACCCAGTTGGCGAACGACACCGGATAGGTGCCGAGGTCCAGCAACGGTCCGCCGGCAAGGTCGAGCCGCAGGATGCGGTGGTCCGCGGTGAAGTACTCGCCATGGTCGGCCAACACCGTCCGGATCTCCCCCAGCATGCCGGAGTCGAGGATCTGGCGGATGACGTCGAACTTCGGCAGGAACAGCGTCCACAACGCCTCCATGCAGAACAACCCCTTGCCGGCGGCCAGTTGCGCGATCTCGCCGGCCTGCGCGGCGTTCAACGCGAGCGGCTTCTCGACGAGGACGTGCTTGCCGGCCTCCAGGGCCAGCCGTGCACCGGCAAGGTGGGCGGTGTGCGGGGTGGCCACGTAGACGACATCGACAGCCGGATCGGCCACGAGCTCCGCATAGGACCCGTGCGATCCAGGTATGCCGAACTCCGCGGCGAAGCCGGCCGAACGGTCGGCGTTGCGGGAGCCGACCGCGATGACCTGCTGGCGCGTGTGACGCTGCACGGACCGGACGAAGCGCTCGGCGATCCACCCGGGACCGAGCACACCCCAGCGCAGCGCCGGCGCCGCGGCGGCGTCCGCGGTGCGGGCGGCGGGTAGCGCGTCGGGAATGGACATACGAGTCTCCCTACCCGGACGGGATCTGGACCGCGGTCCACGCACCGGCACGGTTCATGGAGGCGATGGCGGCCTCGGCCACCGCGACCGCCGTAATTCCCTCCTGCGCGGTCGGCAGGGGCGACCGCTCACCGGCGACGACCGCGTCGATCCACGCTTGAAGCTCCAGCCGGTAGGCGTCGGCGAAGCGCGGCCGCCAGTCCGCCGGATAGCCGGTGAACCGCTGCCGGTTCGCGTCGGCGACCGTGCGGGCCGGGTCGGTCAGGGCCACCGTGCCGTGATCGCCCACGATCTCGCACCGTATGTCGTAGCCGTACCCGGCGTTGAGGAACACCTCGAGCGTCGTCAGCACACTGTCGGCCGTCCGCAACAGCATGACCTGGGGGTCCTGCAGGCCGGTGACCGCCGGCGCGGAACGCGGCGCCTGCCAGCTGACCTCCGTGATCGGCGCATCCAACAGCCACGGCACCACGTCGAACTCGTGAATCGCCGATCCGACGATGCTGAACTCGCTGGTGGCTCCCGGCCCGGAGCGCACACCCCGGCTGACACAGTGCAGCAGCAGCGGTGTGCCGCACGCGCCCGCCCTCAGCGCCGCCTTGAGCTCCTCGTATCCCAGGTCGAAGCGGCGCATGAAGCCCACCGACACGAGCGGTGCCCCGCCGGCCGTCGCCTCGGACCGGAGCACCCGGAGGCATTCGTCCACTGTGGGCGCCAGGGGCTTCTCGCACATCACCGGCTTGCCCGCCCGGATGGCGGCGATCACCAGGTCGGCATGGGTCGCGTCGTGGGAGGCGACGACCACAGCGTCCACCGACGGATCGCCGATGAGTGCGAACGCGTCGGCGGTCACGCGGACGCCGGTCATACCCGCCGCCGCGGCTTCCGCCCGGCCCGGATCGACGTCGGCGATCATGCTGACCGTCGCACCCGAGACGTACCGGTGCAACGTGTTGGCGTGGTCGGCGCCCATGATCCCAGCGCCGACGACCCCGACCCGTACCGCCATGTCCACCTCCACGCTCACGACGCGACAGTGACCCAGGCGCCGCTCTCGGCGGACCGGGTCATCGCGTCCAACACGGTTGCGGCACGGACCGCGTCCTGCAGGTTCGTACCGTACGGAGCACCCTCCACAATCGATCGGAGGAACGCGTACGCCTCGATCACCTTGAGATCGTCGTATCCCATGGCGATCGCCGAACCGGGTTGGAACGCCGCGTATTCACCGTGCGCGGGTCCGACGTAGACGGTGCTCACCGCCTGGTCCTGGTACGCGTCGCCCAGGCTGGTGGCGAGCTCGTTCATCCGGCGGAAGTCCCAGAACACCGCTCCGCGGGTGCCGTGCACCTCGAAGCCGTAGTTGTTCTGCTCGCCCACGGCGATCCGGCTGGCCTCGAGCACGACCCGGGCGCCCGAGGCGAGGCGCAGCAGGCTGGACACGTAGTCCTCGTTCTCCACCGGACCCATCTCGCCGCCGGCGGCGCGGGCGTGGCCGGCCGTGGCGCCCGTCGGACGGGCGCGTTCGGTGAGGAAGACGGCCGTGTCGGCGACGACCGCGTCGATGTCGCCGAGCAGGTACCACACCAGATCGACGCCGTGGGCGGCCAGGTCTCCGAGCACGCCGTTGCCGCCTCGATCCCGCTGATAGCGCCACGTCAACGCGCCTTCCGGGTGCGCGGCGTAGTCACTGAACAGCCGGAACCGGGCGTGCGTGACAGTGCCGAGCTCGCCGCCCGCGATGAGCTCCCGGGCGGCGGCGACGGCCGGCGCGTTGCGGTAGTTGAATCCCACCGCACTCTGCACACCGGCGGCCTTGACCGCGTCAGCGACCGCGCGGGCGTCCTCCGCGGTGAGTCCGACCGGCTTCTCGATCCAGATGTGCTTGCCGGCCTCGGCGAGGCCGACGCCGATCTCACGGTGCAGGAAGTTGGGCGCGGTGATGCTCACCGCCGCCACCCGCGGGTCCCCGGCCAACTCGCGCCAGTCGCGGCGGGTCGACGCGAAACCGAACTGCGCGGCCGCCTCCTCGGCCCGGCCCGGCGCCTCGTCGGCGACGGCCACCAGCTCGGGACGCACCGGAAGCTGCGGGAAATGGTGCGGAACGCGAGCGTACGCCTGCGTATGGACCCGGCCCATCCAGCCGAATCCGACCACCGCCACACCCAGGGATTGAGCCATGCGGCCACACTGCATGATTCGTCCCGCGCGATCAATACACGGCTGATCAGCGGCGTTCCCGACGAAATCGGACCACCTGACCGGGCCGGGCCTGTGCGGCGAGGCAAATGTCCGGTTCGGCCACGACCGCGATGATCGGATATCCGCCGGTGACCGGATGATCGGCGAGGAAGACCACGGGTTCTCCGCTGGGCGGCACCTGCACGGCACCGGAGACCAGCCCCTCCGGCGCCAGCTCGCCGTCGCGGGCGCGGTCGAGCGCCGGGCCGGTCAACCGGATCCCCACCCGGTTGCTCTGCGGGCTGACCGCGTACGGCTGCGAAGTGAGCGTGGTCAATGCCTCGGGGGTGAACCAGTCGTCGCGCGGTCCGGGCAGCACCCGGAGAACGATCTCCGCGGGGATCGGGGGAACCGGCGCCATGTCGACGCACGGCGCATCGATCGCGTCGTCGCCCACCGGTAGGCGCATCCCGGTCACCACCGGTTCGGGTCCGACTCCGGACAGCACGTCGGTGGACCGCGCGCCGAGCACCGGCTCGACGGCGATACCGCCGCGTACGGCCAGGTACGTCCGTACCCCCGCCGTGGGCACGCCGACGCTCAGCCGGTCGTTCCGGATGAGCTGGATCGGTCCGTACATGAACTTGTCCCGTCCGGACAGCGACACCGGGCACGGTGCCCCGGCGAGCGCCACGGTGGCGGCCGGGTCGAACCGTGCCTCGAAGTTCCCGAAGGTGATCTCCAGGCAGGCGGCGCCTTCGGCGTTGCCGACCAGGCGGTTCGCCAGCCGGAGGCTGCCGAGGTCGGCCGCGCCGGATCGGCCGACACCCAGATGCGCCAGCCCGGGCCGGCCCAGGTCCTGCACGGTCGTCAGCGCCCCGGCGCGTACGACCTCGATCATGGTCGCGCCGCCACGAAGCGCACCCTCGTGCCCGGCGGCAGCAGGGCGGGCGGATCCCGATCGAGATCCCACAGCAGGGCGTCGGTGCGACCGATCAGCTGCCAGCCGCCCGGCATTCGCCGCGGATAGACGCCGGTGAACTCGTCGGCCAGCGCCACCGATCCGGCCGGCACGGCGGTGCGGGGGCTGCTGCGCCGCGGTACGCGCAACGCCGGATCGCCACCGACGATGTACGCGAAGCCGGGCGCGAAGCCGCAGAACGCGACACGGTATTCCGGTCGCAGGTGCCGTTCGACGACCTCGTCCGGGGACAGCCCGGACATCGCGGCGACCTCGTCCAGGTCCTCGCCGTCGTACACAACAGGCACCTCCACCCGCGGCCCCGCACGCTCGACGACCGGACCGATCTGGCGTCCGGAGACGTCGGCGACGACCCGGTCGGCCGTGGTCGCCGCGGTGTCGAAGACCACCAGGACGGTCCGCGCCGCGGGCACCAGATCCACCGTCCCCTCCGGCGGAGTGCTCCGCAGCGCCGCGTCCAGGCCGATCACCTGTTCCAGGCTGTCCAGCTCGATGAGGACGGCGCCGCCGCCGGCGGGCATGGCGCGCACGAAGCTCACCCACTCCCGGCGAACGGACTCAGCACCACGCCGGCGTCGAGCAGCGCCGCCCGTACCCGCCGAGCGATCTCCACGGCGCCCGGGGTGTCGCCGTGTATACAGAGCGAACGGGCGGGTACCTCCACGCGGCTGCCGTCGAGGGCCCGGATCGTTCCGCCGCGGGCGAGCTCGACGCATCGCGCGGCGATGACATCGGGGTCGTGCAACACCGCGCCGGGCTGTCGCCGGGACACCAGGTGCCCCTCCGGGGTGTACGCCCGATCGGCGAACGCCTCCGGCACTACAGTCAGTCCGGCGGCGGCAGCCTGCCGCAACCACTGGGAGCCGGGCAGGCCCAGCACCGGAAGCGTCCGGTCGTAGAGGCTGACCGCCTCCACCACCGCGGCCGCCTGCTCGGCGTCGGTCACGATGGTGTTGTACAGCGCGCCGTGCGGTTTGACGTACCGCACCCGGTCACCGGCGACGCGGGCGAACCCGTCCAGCGCGCCGATCTGGTAGATCACGTCGTTGGCGAGCTCGACCGGGTCGACGTCGATGCGGCGCCGGCCGAATCCGACGAGGTCGCGATAGCCCACCTGGGCGCCGATCGCCACGCCGTGCCGGACCGCCTCGGCGCACACGCGCCGCATGATCGTCGGGTCGCCCGCGTGGAACCCGCACGCGACGTTTGCGCTGGTGACGATGCCGAGCATGGTCTCGTCGTCGCCCAGGGTCCAGATCCCGAGCCCCTCGCCAAGGTCGCTGTTGAGGTCGAGAACCACGCTGCCGTCGGTCATCTGCCCTCCCTTTCCGCGATCCTGGAGTTGTGGTTGGCCTTGTGCGGACTCTGCCCGCATTGTGCCAACCAGGTGGCGGTCAACGGCTGAGGTGGTCCTTCAACGCGTCGAGCCGGCTGTCCCAGTCGCGGGCCAGCGCAGCAAGGAACTGCT
>DATBGW010000222.1:0-3052 GCA_036557765.1 Actinoplanes sp. | reverse complement strand
CGATGTCCGCCGCGGTCGGCCGGATCCCGAACGCCAGCAGCGTCAGGACGTACAGTCCACGGCACACCGCCCAGATCACGGCGACGACCCAGAGAACGGTCACGAACACCATGCCGCGCGGCTGCACGAAACTCACCGTGTCGTCGGCGGATCCCAGAACGGGCGAAGCCACCGTGGCAGTATGCACCGTTTCCGCCGCCTCCGTGGCGTTCTAGGCGATCATCATGGTATGACGGTGACGATCAGGCTCACGGCGCCCGGGGATCCGCTGTTTCCCGAGGCGGCGGAGCTGCTCGACGAGTACCGCCAGCACTACGGTGCGAATCCGGCGCCGGAGGCGCTCGCCGACTGGATCGCCGACCTGGTGACGAGCGACCGGATGCGGATCTACGTGGCCGGACCGGGCGGCCGGGTGGACGGCATCTGCACGGTCGCCGTCATCCCGGCGACGCTGACGATGCGATCGGTGTGGCTGCTTCGGGACCTCTACGTCGATCCGGAGGTCCGGCGCGGCGGGGTGGCCCGGGCTCTGCTCGCGCATGTGGCGGACGCGGCGCGCGCCGCGGGCGCGCACCGGCTGTCACTCCAGACCGAGGCCGGCAACGCCGGAGCCCTACAGCTGTACGCCAAGACCGGGTTCGAGCCGGTCGGCGACGTGGCCCTGCTGCACCGGTATCTGTGATGCGGCATCCCGGGTAGCGATCCACAGCTTGTAGATCAGCAACGCCTCGAACGCCGCCAGCAGCGCCGCGGCGACGAGCGCCGTGCCGGCGATCCAGCCGGTCAGCGGGCCGACGATGAACACCGCCATCTGGAACTCGATGCCGCTGATCAGGTGCGGCCGGATGCGCCGGCGCACCAGCGCGTCACGAACGCTGACGAAGCGCCGGAATCGGCTGCGGAAACCGCGATAGACGTCGACCACCGGCCGCTCCGGGTCGGCGTGCCCGGTTTCCTCGAGGAAGACCGGTGCCATGCCGCCGGCCACGGTGAGCCCGGCCCGCATCGCGTCCTTGGCCTTGGCGATCTGCAGCGCGTTCAGGTAACGGAACATGTCCAGGAAGATCACCAGGCCACCCACCAGGAGGTACCCGATCCGGCCGGTGCGCACGTACTGGCCGCCCATCAGCCCGATCGTGCAGGCCACCACGCGGAGCCGGTCGAAGACGTAATCCATCCAGGCGCCGAACACCGAGCCGTTACCTGTGAGCCGGGCCACCTTGCCGTCCATGCAGTCCAGCACGAAGCTGACGTGGAAGAGCAGCGCGCCGGCGATCAGCCACACCCGGCTCTGCTGCCAGAAGCATGCCGCCGCCCCGAGGCCGACCACGAACGCCGCGGTGGTCAGGCGGTTCGGCGTGATCCACCGGTACGGAGCCACCAGCCGGACCAGCCGCACCGCCACCGGATCCACGAGCAGCACGGTCCACCAGGCGTCCCGATCCTTGCAGGTACGCGCGCGGACCTCGTCCAGCGTGAACTGTGGGGCCATGCCGTACTCCTCGGGTTGCCGGGTGGGAAAGGTGCGGGGAACAGAATGTCAGCCTTTTGGGGACTGGACGTACGCCACGCTGTGCCAGGATGCGCGGGTACACAAGGGGGTGACGGTGGAAGCCAGCCATGTCGCGGAGGATCTCGAGTCGGTCCTGCTCACCGAGGAGCAGATCCTGTACCGGGTGGCCGCGCTGGCCGTCGAGCTCGCCGACGACTACACCGGTCGCGATCCGCTGCTGGTCGGGGTGCTCGGCGGCGCCGCCACGTTCACGGTCGACCTCGCCCGGGCGTTCCCGGGCCAGGTCGAGGTCAGCTGGATGGCGATCCGGTCGTACACCACGCTGCACCGCGGGTCCGGTTCCGTGCGCGTGCTCAAGGACCTCGACGTCGACATCGCCGGGCGGCATGTGGTCATCGTCGACGGCGTGATCGACACCGGGCTCACCATGTCCTGGCTGATCGCGTACCTGGCGCAGCGGCGGCCGGCGTCCGTCGCGGTGTGCGCGCTGCTGCGCAAGCCGGACACACCGGCGTTCGCGGGCACGCCCACGTACATCGGCTTCGACGTCGGACCGGGCCTGGTGGTGGGCTACGGCCTGGACTATCGCGGGCGGTACCGGAATCTGCGCTGCGCGGCGGTGCTCGCGCCGCACGTCTACCGCGCGGCGGCGTCCGCTCCACCGGCCTGACCCGCGCCGTCCCGCCGTCGTTGAGTCTGGCGGCGGACTCGATCGGTGTGCTCGGTGACGGTGTCGATCTGATCGGCCAGGTCCGGATGGCCGCTGAGATGCCGTTGCGCTCCGGCCAGCAGCGCGGGCAGCGCGCCGGCGTCGGGGCCGGCCAGGGCCTCGTCCAGCCGGCCGATGTCGGCGGCGGCGGAGTCGTCCAGGTCGGTCAGCGCGGTCACCTGACCGGCGAGGCGCCGCAGGTTCGCGGTGTTGTCGTTCGCCCACCGGGTGACCGCGCGGTGCTCCGCCCGCCGATCCCGTTCGGCCCGGACCCGGCCGTCGCGGGTGCTGCCCTCCTGGTCGGCGGTGGCCGGGACGAGGCGCAGGTACCGGCGTTCGGCAGCCTGGCGGCTCGCCACGCCCAGCGCCGGCGCGAGCGCCTGCCAGGAGACGCCGGTCCGGCGTGCGGCGGTGATCAGCTCAGGCTCCAGACCGGCGAGTACCGACTGGGCCCAGCGCAGCACCGTCAACGCGTCCAGAAGGCGCTGCGCGCCGGATTTCGCGCCCGCGACAGCCGTGATCGCCGCCATGGCCGTCGTCAGATCCGGCGAGCTGTCGCTTCCGGTGAGGCGCTGGAACGCCGCGGTGATCTCGTTGGGCTGCATCAGGTCTGCTTCCTTCAATGTCGTCCTTACGACGACATTGAACTTGTCATCGTCGAGACGACGTGCTACAAAGACGGTATCGCGCATTGACTTCTCCGTCGAGATCGCAGGAGGTGCTCCAGCCATGTTGATGCGCAGCGAACCCTTCACCGAAGTCAACCGGCTCGCTCAGCAGCTGTTCGGCGTCCCACCCGCGGGGACGTGGTCGCGGCCGACGGCGATGCC
>DATBGW010000221.1:0-5946 GCA_036557765.1 Actinoplanes sp. | reverse complement strand
CAGGCCGCGTACTACGGCGACGGCTTCTTCGCCAACCACATCTTCTGGCCGGCCTCGCACACCCAGCGGATGGTGGCGCTGTACCGCGAACGCTTCGCGCACTACGGTCACGGCGACCCGGACCAGGCCATCGTGGGGCTGGGCGGCCAGGTCTTCATGCGTAAGAACAGTCAGGACGCGGTGCGCGAGTTCCGGCCGTACTTCGACAACGCCCCGGTGTACGGCCATGGGCCGTCGCTGGAGGAGTTCACCGCGGAGACGCCACTGACCGTCGGCAGTCCGCAGCAGGTCATCGACCGGACGCTCGGGTTCCGCGAGTACGTCGGCGACTACCAGCGCCAGCTGTTCCTGGTCGACCACGCGGGCCTGCCGCTGTCGGTCGTGCTGGAGCAGATGGACATCCTCGGTGGCGAGGTGGTTCCGGTGCTGCGTAAGGAGTTCGCCGCCCGGAAACCCGCCCACGTTCCCGAGGCGCCCACCCACGCGTCGCTGCTGGCCAAGCAGCGGGACGAGAAGGTGACCGCATGAAGCGGCGGACCCTGGTCGTGATCTCCGCGGGGCTCAGTCAGCCGTCGTCCACCCGTCTGCTCGCGGACCAGCTGTCCGCGGCGGTGGTGGCCGCGGCCGGCGACCTCGGCGTCCTGCTGGACACGCGGGTGATCGAGCTGCGCGATCTGGCGCACGACATCACCAACACCATGCTCACCGGGTTCGCGCCGGCGGCGTTGCGGGACGCGCTCGACGCGGTGGCCGGCGCGGACGCGCTTGTCGCCGTCACGCCGATCTTCACCGCCTCCTACAGCGGGCTGTTCAAGTCGTTCTTCGACGTGCTGGATGCCGATGTGCTGGCCGGCAAGCCGGTGCTGATCGCGGCCACCGGCGGCAGCGCCCGGCACTCGCTCGCGCTGGAGCACGCGGTGCGGCCGCTGTTCGCGTACCTGCGAGCCGTGCCGGTGCCGACGTCGGTGTTCGCTGCGAGCGAGGACTGGGGCGGCGACACCACCGACGGGGCGCTGCGCGACCGCATCGAACGGGCGGCGGCCGAACTGGTCCGGGAGGTGGACCGCCGGGGGCCGGCGACGGTCACCGATCCGTTCGCGCTCACGACGTCGTTCGAGGATCTTCTCGCCGCGGACTGATTCAATGGCACCATGACCGACGGCGAGGTCCGGGATCTCTACACCCGGCTACTGGGAGCCTGGAACGAGCGCGACGCCGGGACGTTCGCGGCGCTGTTCGGCGATGACGGCGCCATGATCGGATTCGACGGCAGCCAGGCCGCCGGCCCCGAGATCCGGGACCACCTCCAGGCGGTCTTCGCCGGCCACCCGACCGCCGCGTACGTCGCGCGGGTGCGCGAGGTCCGTTCGCTGGCGCCCGGCGTGGCGCTGCTGCGCGCCGCCGCCGGCATGGTGCCGCCCGGCGGCCATGATCTGAATCCGGCCGTCAACACGCTCCAGACCATGCTCGCCACTCGAACCGGCGGCGAATGGCGGATCGTGCTGTTCCAGAACACGCCGGCGCAGTTCCACGGCCGGCCCGAGCTGACCGAGCAGCATCTGGCCGACCTGCGGCCGGTGGTGAGCGCGGGTCAAACGGTCGCCTGACGCCGACCGTTCCGGGTCATGCCGCGATCCGATCAACGCGGCGGCCACCCGGTCCATGGGGTACAACAGGGCCATGGCGGAGATCGTGTTGATCCGGCACGGACAGACGGAGTGGAGCGCGAACGGCCGGCACACGTCGTTCACGGATCTGGATCTGACGGACGCCGGGGTGGAGCAGGCACGCCAGGCCGGCCGGCGACTCGGCGGCCGGACCTTCGCCGCGGTGCTGTCCAGCCCGCGCAGGCGGGCGATCCGCACGGCCGAGCTGGCCGGTTTGCGGGTCACCGAGACGACCGAGAACCTGGTGGAGTGGAACTACGGCGACTACGAGGGCATCACCACCGCCGAGATCCGCCGGACCCGCCCCGACTGGTCACTGTGGACCGACGGCTGTCCGGGCGGCGAGACGCCCGAGCAGGTCGGCGCCCGCGTCGACAAGGTGCTGGCACAGGCGCGGGCCCTGCTCGAACGCGGCGATGTGGCGCTCGTCGGGCACGGGCACTGCCTGCGCGTGTGCGGTGCCCGCTGGGTCGGTCTGCCACCGGCCGACGGGGGCCGCCTCCGGCTGGACACGGCGACGCTGTGCTCCCTTGGCTTCGAGCACGAGGTCGACCAGGTCATCGACACCTGGAACGCCCCCTGCGGCTGATGGCGCACGCGCGAGCCCGTCGCTCACGCCCCTTCGCCTCCTCCGCGATCTTGGAGTTGTGGTTGGCACGAACTGCCGCCGAACGGGCATAAAGGCAACCACAACTCCAAGATCGCGGAGAGGGTGAGGCGGCCGGCAGCCACAACTCCAAGATCGCGGAGAGGGTGAGGCGGCCGGCAACCACAACTCCAAGATCGCGGGGGAGGGGAGCGGCTACGGGGTGGCGGTGCGGCCCAGGTAGAGCAGGACGGCCTGGACGCGGCGGTGGGTCTCCTCGTCGGCGGTCAGGCCCAGCTTGGCCATGATCGAGGCGACGTGCGTCTCCACGGTTCGTTCGGTCAGCCACAGTCGACGGGCGATGCCGACGTTGGTGCGGCCTTCCGCCATCGCCGCCAGCACCTCCCGCTCACGCGGCGTCAACGTGCCCAGCGGGTCGTCGGCCCGGTGGCTGCCGATCAGCCGGCCGACCACCTCCGGATCGAGCGCCGAACCGCCACTGGCCACCCGGCGCAGCGCGTCGAGGAAGTCGTCCACGTCCAGTACCCGGTCCTTCAGCAGGTACCCGAACCGGCCGCTGCTCACCAGCTCCACCGAGTGCCGCGTCTCGACGTGCTGGGACAGCAGGACGATGCCGAGGTCCGGCCGGCCCGCACGGATCTCGCGGGCGGCCCGGGCACCGTCGTCGGTGTGGTCCGGTGGCATCCGGATGTCGATCACCGCGAGGTCCGGATCGGTCTCCTCGACGGCGGCGACCAGTGCCGGGGCGTCTCCCGCCTTCGCCACGACCTCGTGGCCGGCGTCGGCCAACAGGCTGGCCAGGCCTTCGCGGAACAGCGCCGAGTCCTCGCCGATCACGATCCGCAAGGCCCGATCGAGCGCCGGGCGGCTGGTCACGAGGCGCACGGCAGCACCGCCTCGACGAGCGTTCCGTTGCCTGCCGGGCTGGTCAGCCGCAGTCCGCCGCCGGCGGCCGCGACCCGGTCGGCCAGCCCGGCCAGGCCCGCGCCGGGCCGCAGAGTGGCGCCGCCGGGGCCGTCGTCACGGACCTGCACGGTGAGCGCGTCCGAGTCCCGGACCAGCCGCAGCCCGATCGAGGACGCGGACGCGTGCCGCACCGCGTTGACCACCGCCTCGCTCGCCACGTAGTACGCGGTGGTCGCCACCACGTCCGGCAGGCCGTCGTACCGCGTCTCGGGCTGCACGTCCAGCGTGATCGGCACCGGGACCCGGCCGACCATCATGGCCAGGGCGTTGACCAGCCCGTCGTCCAGGCTGCTCGGACGCAGGCCGTGCGCGATCTGGCGTAGCTCGGCCACCGCCGTGCCGATCTCCGCGACGGCCTGGTCCAGCAGGCCGTTCACGTCGGTGCGGCCGTCGGTCAGGTGCCGTTGCCCGAGCCGCATCGCCATGCCGAGCGCCACGAGGCGCTGCTGCGCGCCATCGTGCAGGTCGTGCTCGAGCCGGCGTCGTTCGGCGTACGAGACGCTGAGCAGCCGCGTCCGGCTCGACTCCACCTCGCGGAGAGCTCCGGACAGCTCCACCCGTAGCCGTACCACCTCGACCAGCAGCGCGGAGGCGGCGGCGATCTCGCGCAACAGTTCACGTGAGCCGCGGGCGGCCAGCGCCCCGATCTCCGCGCCGCCGAGCCGGACCGGCACCGCCGCCTCGATCGCCAGCGGCCTGCCGTCCGCGTCGACCAACCCGTCCCGGCCGGGCACCCGGTACCCGATCCGCAGGTCCGGGTCGCGCAACGCCGTACGCAGGACGTCTTCCAGCTGTTCCGGGCGCGCCGTGCCGGCGTGCGTCCGGGTGCGCAGGTCGTCGATCGCGGCCAGCGCCCGCTGTCGGCTGGGGTAGAAGCGGCGGTCCACCCAGCGCTGCAGGCGGGTCCGCAGCGGCGCCAGCAGCGCGGCGCACAGTGCGGTGGCGGCGGCCGCCGCCACCGTCGACTGCCGGCCCAGCGCCACGCCGGCCAGGAACGTCGCCACGGTATAGACGGCGAGCAGCGCCGCGGTGACGATGCCGTACGTGACCGCGGCGCTGAACGCGCGGTCCACGTCGTACAGATCGTGCCGCAGGACCGCGATCGCGGTGGCCGTCGGGATCGCGACATACGTAGCGGCCAGCCCGACGAGCACCAGGTCGGGACCGTCGGTGAGCAGGTAGCTGAGCCAGCAGAGCAGCAGCGTGGCCGGGACGAACAGCGCACCAAGGGCGAACCACTTCACCTGCGCACGGCGTACCGGATCGGTCTCCCGACGGTGCCGGACCACGACGGACACCGCGGTCGCGATCAACAGGCCCAGGAAGATGGGCAGCAACGCGACGCCGATTGCCAGGAGGATGGGCGTGAACCGGCCGGCGTCGAAGACGTGCGGCACATCGGCGAACGGCGGCTCGAAGGGCGTCGGGTCGAACGCTGCAAGGATCACGAACGCGACCGGCACCGCGAGCAGCGCGGCCGCCAGGGCACGCCAGCGCCGTCCGGCGGGCAGCCGGCCGTCCGGGAAAATCAGGGCGAGAAAGGCGGGCGGCACGTACAGGAACATCCACGTGCCCGGATCCAGCGACGTGAGCAGCGCCGACGCGGGTACGAGGTCGGGCCGCGCCGCGTACGCGTCGTTGTAGACGTCACCGGCCACCATGGCGATCGGCACCAGGCCGACCAGGACGAGCAGCGCGCCGACGAGGTTGCCGGGCCGGTGCACCGCCACCACGACGCCGAGCACCACCGACGCCAGACCCAGCACGGTGGCGATCGCGAAGTACACCGCGTCACCCGCCTGCCCCGCGATGGCCACCCATAACCAGCCGACCGCGCACCAGACCACCGCCACGCCCGCGATGCCGATCGCGACGAGTCTTCTGACCTGCATGGACTCACGGTAGGCGCCGACGGCGTCCCAACGGATACGTGCCAGTACGGAGATACCGCGGTTCTCCCCGCGATCGCCCCTTCCTTCCCGCGATCTTGGAGTTGTGGTTGGAACGAATCGGGCGTCAAGCCGCGAAAAGGCAACCACAACTCCAAGATCGCGTGGGTTGTCTGGGGTGGAAGGGCGCCGGGCGGAGGCTGACACGGAACGCACAGGCACGGCACAACGGCGGTACAGGGCGGCGGCGTTGGCTGGGGTGACGACGCCGACCAGCCGAGGGGGTACCGCGATGCTCGTGCAACTCGACCGCCGGGAGGACCGGCCGTTCACCGCGACCGCGACGGACCTGCCGCTCGGACCTGCCGCCGCCACGCCGCCGCCGGTGGTCGCAGTGCTGGGCCGCCCGGGCCGGGTGGCCGGCCTGCCCGCGCACCTTCCGGCCAACTGGACGGTGCGGATCGCCCGGGACCTCGACGACATCCGGCCGGACGAGATCGTGCTGTTCGGCGACGCCGGCGTCGGCGTGGTCCACACCGCACGGGCGGTGCTGCCGCGGCGTACCAGGATCGTCGCGCTCCTGGACCCGGACGCGCCGGCCGAGCTGGTCGCCGGCGTGCTCACCGCCGGCGCCGACGCCTGCGTCCGCGGCGGCCAGGCGGCCATCCTGGCCAGCCATCTCGTCGCCTGCCGCCGGCGGCAGTTCGCCGAACGGTGGGCCGCCGTCGTCCCCGTCTAACTTCTCACCCGTACGGCCTCCGCGACCCACTCCCACGACCTCGAGATCTTGGAGTTGTGGTTGGTACAAACGCTCTCC